>JBGSPJ010000264.1:0-3167 GCA_041738655.1 Rhodothermales bacterium
CCGCCAGCACGACCTACGGGCTCGACTTCCACCTCTCCACCGAAGACGACCGGCTCCGCCAATCGCTCAACCGGTTCGCCCTCTCGGCCGCCGGCGAGCGGCTCCGGGCGACCGTGGGGGACGTCAACCCGGTCTTCTCCCGCTTCAGCATGAACGGCGCCACGGTGCGGGGAGGGTATGTAGACTTCCGTCCGAGCCGGTTCGTCACTTCGTTCCTCGCCGGCCGGTCGCACCGCGCCATCGACACGGGCATCGGCGCGGCCATACGGAGACCGGCCTACGACCGCACGCTCCTCTCTGCCCGCCTCGGCCTGGGCGAGGAGAGCCGCAACCACCTCCACCTCATCGGCCTCGTCGCACGCGACGCCCCGGAATCCGGCGACGCCTCGTTTCGGGCTGCCCCCGTGGAAAACGTAAGCATCACGCCTGTTTTCGGGCTCCACCTGCTTGAGCGCCGACTGACTATAACCGGGGAGCTAACGGCTGCGGCCTTCACGCAGGACACCCGAGCCGCCCGCGCCACCGACGGCGCCGCGCCCGGGATGCTCGGCCTCTTCACCCCGCGCATCGGCAGCCGGTTCGACTACGCCGGCCACCTCGAGACCCGCTTTACCCACTCCGCCTTCGCCGACACCTCGGTCTTTGACCAGATCACGGTCCTGGCCTCCTACGAGCGTGTCCAGCCCGGCTTCGTGTCCCTCGGCCGGCCCTACACCCGCAGCGACCAGGCCGTCTTCCGCCTCCAGCCCCAGGCACGCCTGCTCGACCGCCGCCTCCAGCTGGGGCTCGACTTCACCACGCGCCGCAACAACCTCGGCAACACCCGGAACGCCACGCTCCACCGGAACCAACTTCACCTGACCACCCAGGCCCAGCTCACGCCGGCGCTGTTCCTCCACGCCGGCTACCTGTGGATGACCAACGCAAACGACCCCGTCCTCGACGATCCGGCGAACCTGTTCCTCAAGCAGCGCCTTGTATCGCAGACCCTCCTCCTGTCACCCGTCCTCACCGTCCCCATCCAGACGCTCACCCACCGCTTTGCGGTCACCCTCGCCGTTCAGAACATGGCGGATCGGACGGATCGGGACGACGCGCTGGACCGGCGCTCCGTCAACTTCGACAATCTTACCTCCACGCTTTCCCACGCCGTCATCCTCCCGTCGGGCCTCTCGATCAACAGCGGACTGAGCCGGATTTCGAGCAATGCCCCCACGACGGATGTGAGGGCGCTCAGCCTCAACGCCGGCCTCAGCGCGGGGCTATTTGGCGGGAAGATGAACGCCGGCTTCAACGCCAGCGTCGCCACAACCCGCCTCGCGTTTGATACAGTCAGCGCCGCCAACCCCGACGCCGAGCGCGAGAAAGAGACGTCGCGACAGTACGGGTTGACACTGACGGGCACGTACCGCGTCACCGGACGCGACATCCTGCGACTCAATGTCCGTGGATTCACGACCAGCCAGCCGCTGCGTGGAAACTTCCAGGAGATCCAGTCGACGCTCCGATTCGAACACAAATTCTAGGGCGCACGCCCCAAACCGAAGAACGGCCGCTCGATGCGCGCACGATCCGCCCATACCTTTTTGATCCCACGTCTGCTGCGCACCCTCCTGCTGGCAGCGTGGATCTACGTCCTGGGCCCCACGCCGGCCGCCGGCCAGGGGACCGTGCAGGTGGTTGTCGCCGGCATTCCGCCGGTGCTCGAGACGCCCTATATCGGCGACCTCGACCGGCAGATCGACCAGGGGCTCTTCACCGTCCAGCTCATCTACATCAGCCCGAGCCGGCAGCCACGCGCCTTCCGGCTGCATTTGACGCTGGAGAAGGATGGGGAGGCGATGCTCGACCTGCTCTCCCAGCCCAACGCCTACGAGCCCGGCGTTCACACTTATCGCCGGCTGGATGATCCGCCGGAGCTTGACTTCCCCATCACCTACGGCGAACTCGTCGACCTCCTCGACGCGCGCGCAGGCTCCACCGGCCTGCTCGCCGAGGGCAGCTACACGCTCACGATCGAAGCCGTCCCGGAAGATTCCGACCTCCTCCTTCCCAGCATACCGGGCCTGGCGAGCTTCGAGGTCCGCTACGCCGAGCCTCCGATGCTGCTTTCGCCGTTCGACCAGACGGTGCTCACCAGCCCGTATCCGGTCTTTTCGTGGGCGCCCATCGTGGGCGCCCCGGCCGGCAGCCTGTTTGAGTACGAGCTGCTCATTGTGGAAGTGCTCCCCGGCCAAGCCGCCTACCGCGCCCTGGAAAGCAACCGCGAACTCGTCCGCCTCCCCCTGCTGGGGCAGACGGCCTTTGCGTACACGGCCGAGCAGTTGCCGCTGGAGAAAGACCGCACATACGCGTGGCAGGTCCGCGCCCGCGACGCCGCGGGGCTGATGCCGGTGCTGGATGCCGGCGAAACCGAATACTACACATTCACTGTCGGCGCCGACGGCCTGGGCGGGATGGTCGCCTCGTGGACGTATCCCGTCAACGACCCGTTTATCGTGCACACCCTGGCGAACCCGCAGGAGCTGGAGCCGGGCCAGACCGAGCTGTATTTCGACGGCCGGCTCCCCATCGAGCTGAACGGAGTGCCGGCGGAAGCCCTGTTCGAGGCCGTGGTGATCGATGCCGAGACGCAGGCCCTCATCGCCGGCGCGGTGGTGATCGAACAACCGCTCGCGATCGAGGTGGTCATCAACCCCCTCACCGATGCCTTCAACGGCCATGCCTTCGTGCCGGCCGGCAGCACGCCCTCGCGCGGCGAGGGGCTGTTGCTGGAGTGGAATAGCCCTGTCCGGGTGGATCGCGAAGGCGTGCATCCCGCCGGTACCCACCCTGCCCGGGTGTCCTATACGGGGCTCGAAGGCGAGGCCTGGACCGCTACCTATTCGCCGGATATCGCCCTGAACCTGGCCCCGTTCCGCATCGAGCGCGGCCGGATCGACTTCGCGGCCGACGGTGTCGCGCGGGCGTACGCGGATGCGTCGGGCTTTCACGTCATCGACCGGAGCGACCCCGTCATCGCCCAGATCCCCGACCGCCTGATCGTCGGCCAGGAACGCCTCGCGTATGTGCCGCTGAAGCGGAACGGCGTGCCGCTGGTGGCGGCCATGCCGCAGGCCGGCGGAACGATCGCCCTGTCGCCGCTGCCCGGCACGCGGCTGGAGGCC
>JBGSPJ010000271.1:0-26254 GCA_041738655.1 Rhodothermales bacterium
CGAGCAGCGCTTCGGCCGGTTCGAGCCCGAGGCCCGGGCCGAGCAGCGGAAACCGCGACCGACGGCCGGCGAACCGCTGAGTGAACAACGCCCCGCCGGCCCAAAAGCCACGCCACCCAAACCCACCAGCCAGACGCCTCCGCCTGGCCAGATCACACTCAAGGATATCTACGGGGAATGAAGGATACGGACTCCCTCGCGTCCCACTTCAGCCGGCACATCGCCTGGACCAGCGATCACCCGATCGGCCTCCGGGTCGTGTCCGCCGAGGGACCGTTTCTGCACCTATCGGACGGCCGGCGGATCATCGACCTCATCAGCGGCATCGCCGTATCCTCCCTCGGCCATCGCCACCCGAACGTCACCGCCGCCATCCATGCCCAGGTAGACCGCTACCTCCATGTCATGGTGTATGGCGAGTTCATCCAGGAGCCCCAGGTGCGCTTCGCCCGCCGGCTCGCCGAACAGCTACCGCCCCAGCTTCAGGTCGTCTATTACACCATGACCGGCACAGAGGCCAATGAGGGCGCCCTCAAGCTGGCCAAAAAAGCCACCGGCCGCACCAGCCTGTTCGCCTTCGACCGGTCGTACCACGGCGATACCCACGGCTCGCTCTCCGTCACCGGCCGGAATGTCTACCGGGATCCCTTCCTCCCGCTGCTCCCCAACGTCACCTTTCTGCCGTTTGACGACATCGACGCCCTCCGTGCGATCGACACAACCACGGCCTGTGTCATCGTCGAACCCATTCAGGGGGAAGGGGGGATCCGCGTGCCCTCCACGGCCTGGATGCAAGCCCTCCGCCGGCGCTGCACCGACACCGGCGCGCTCCTCATCTTCGACGAAATCCAGACCGGCTTCGGCCGCACCGGGACGCTCTTTGCGTTCGAGCAATTCGGGGTCGTGCCGGATATCCTCACCCTCGCCAAAGCCATGGGCGGCGGCATGCCGCTGGGCGCGTTTGTCGCCAACGCGGACCTCATGGCGACCTTCCGTAACGATCCGCCGCTGAGCCACGTTACTACCTTCGGAGGCCACCCCGTGTCGTGCGCTGCCGCCGGCGCCGCACTGGACGTGCTCCTCGCACACAACCTGCCGGCTCGCGCCCTGGCCATCGAACGACGTATCCGGGAACGACTTGTCCATCCGCTCATTCGAGAGGTGCGCGGACGCGGCGCCATGCTCGGGATGGAAATCGTCGATGCCAATACGACCGCACGCGCCGTTCAATATGGCCTGGACCACGGGGTGCTCCTCGGGTGGACGTTGCATGCGAACTCCCTCGTGCGCATCGCGCCGCCGCTCACCATCCCCTTCGACGTGCTCGACCAGGCGCTCGAAACCATCCTGGAAGCCCTCGATCACGCCCTGCCCGTGTAAACTCAACAGCCCTAACGCACACCCCCAAGTTCTTGACCCTTTTCATGACCCCAAGTTCTTGACCCTTTTCATGACCCCAACGTTCATGACCCTCTTCATGACCCAACACCGTGTCTCCCTCTTCGCCCTGCTGCTGCTCACGTCCGTCGCCGCCGGCTGCGTGAGCACCCAGAAGCAGTTCGATCGTGCCATCGGTCTCGAAGAACGAGGCCAGTACGCCGAAGCGGCCAACTATTACATCCAGGTATTGCGCCGGGAGCCGGACCGCGCCGAGGCCCGGCAGGGGCTCGAACGCGTCGGCGGCATCGCCATGAACAACCATTATTCCCAGGCCCGCGAGCGGGAGTCCCGGGGTGAGTTCGACGCGGCCATGAGTTCACTGGATGCCATGCGCACACTCCGCGAAAATGCCCGCGATGTGGGCGTGCAACTCGCGTTGCCGACCGATTACGACGGCTACCGCGAGCGCTTGAGCATCGCCGCCATCCGCGCCCTTATCCAGAGCGGCGAACGGGCGGAAGAAGCCGGCAACTGGCAGGAAGCCCTCAAAATTTACGAGGGCGTTCAGAATCGCTTCGAATTGCCGGTCCAGCAGGACGAAGAGCTGCTC
The DNA here is from genome assembly GCA_041738655.1 of Rhodothermales bacterium. GTDB lineage: Bacteria > Bacteroidota > Rhodothermia > Rhodothermales > JAHQVL01 > JAWKNW01. The sequence goes on from JBGSPJ010000271.1 coordinate 1,991, forward strand.
CTTGCCCGCGCCCGCGTCCACGTCCGCTGGGGCGAACAGGAAATGCAGCGCGCCTACTACCGCGTCGCCTTCGATCAGGGCGCCGCCGTCATCGCGCTCCTCGGCACGAACCACCCGCGCGTCCAGCAGGGAATCGATCTCCAGGAAGAAGCCCTGCGGCTGGGCACCCGAGACATCGCGCTCCTCCCACTTTATCCATCCGAAGATGCCGAGGAAACCGCGCCAGCCGGCATGGTCAGCGCACTCAACGATCAGCTCGTCTTCGATTTCTGGGAGGAGCCGCCGCTTTTCCTCCGCCTCGCCGACCCCGTCGAGGTGCGCCGTGAATTGCGCCGGCTGCGGTACGACACTCAGGTCGTGTCCCGCTCAGAAGCGTCGGAGATCGGCCGCGCCGTCGTCGCGGACCTCGTCGTCGTCGGCGAAATCGTTCGCCTCCAGTTCGAGGAATCCCGCATCCGGGAACGCACCCGGGAAACCCGCACCCGCGGCAACAACCCGGTAGACACCACCTACATCGAGAAGAACTTCACCTACCGCCTCGTCGCCGAGATCGGTATCAGCATCGTCGACGCAGACACGCGTCGCGAAGTGGATACGGCAACGATCACGACCGATGTCACCCAGGCCCTGACGCGGGGCGTCTACGCCGGCGATTACCGCGATCTCGACCTCTCCCGCGAAGAACGCGAGCGGTTCGACGAGGAAGAACTCGCCGAGGTCGAACGCGACATGGAGGATGATTTGTTGGACAAACTTGCGCCGCGTGTCGCCGACCGTATATTCGAGGGGCTGCTGAAGCAGATTAAATAGGTTTCAGGTTTCAGGTTCAAGGTTTAAGGACGTCATTCAATAACGCTTTGAACGTCGAACGTTGAACATTAAACACGGCTTCCGTAGACGCGAACCCATGAAATGGCTTAAAGACGTCCTGCTGGATATCGCGGTCACGGTGCTGATCGTACTTGCGACGTCGGAAGTGTTGCCCTGGGCCCAGTGGCTGGTGTTTATCTATACCCCTTTTATGCTGGCCATCAAGGCGCTCGCGTTTTTTGGTGGAGGGCTTGGCCAGATCACGCGGCAACGGAAGGGCGCCGAAGCAGCCCCACCGGCACTTTTCTTCCACGCCTTGTACGCCGTCAACCTCTCTCTCCTTGCCCTGAATGGATGGTGGATTACCGCCGGCCAGTGGGCGCTCATCTGGCTCTTTTCCTTTCTCGTCGAGCGCCGCGGTGGATGACTCGCCCGGATCCCTCGCATGCTCACCAACTACTTTACGCTGCGCGCCCTGGCCGCCGAGTGGGCCGGCTCAATCCCCGGCGCCCTGCTGAAAGACGCCTACTCGCAGTCCAGGGATGAATGCACGCTTGCCCTGGCCACGCCCGAGCATGCGTGGATGGTGCGCATTTCCACCCGGCGCGCATTCCCATATATCTTCCGGGCCGACGGCTATAACCGCGCCCGCCGTAACGTCGCGACGCGGTTTGCGGGCGCGCTCGACCAGCCCGTCGCCGGCGTCCGCCTGGCCGATCGGGACCGGGTGCTGTACCTCGACCTCGCGAACGGGCGCACGTTCCAGATCTTCCTGTTTGGACCGCGCGCGAATGTGTTACTTGTAAGCCCAAATGGACTGATCGAAGAAGCCTTTCAGCGCAACACCGCCCTTGCCGGCACCCCCGCCCCCACCCCGGCGGCCGCCCCACGCGTCGAAACGTTCGACGCCTTTGAAGCGCGTTGGCCGCATGCCGAACCTGACCTCGCCCGGGCGCTGAGCAGGGCCATGCCTCTGTTTGATCGCGATCTCTCGCTTGAAACCGTGCACCGCGCCAGATGCGAACCATCACCCGATGCCGAGGCACGGCAACGTCTGTACCGCCAGGCGTGCGCCGTCGAAGCCGAACTCGCCATGCCCCGGCCGACGGTGTACTGGCTGGACGATGCACCACACGCGTTTTCCCTCATCCCGCTCCACGCGTTCATCTCGTTTCGGGCCGAGGCGTTTGATACCACCGACCGCGCCGTTGGCGTGTTCATCCGCCGGCGTCTGGCCCGAGACCAGTTCCTCGAACTCTACACCCCCCTCGAACGCGAACTCGAACAGGCCGTCGTCCACTACACACAACGCGGCCAGCAGATGCTCGAAGCCCTCGCCCGCGAGAGCCGCGCCGACCGGTACGAGCATTGGGCCCACCTGCTCATGGCACAGCCGAACCCGACGGAAAGCGGGGCCGATACGTTAACCGCGCCCGATCTCTTTGCCGACCAGCAATCCATTACCATTCCACTGGTTTCGGAGCGCACCCTCCTCGAAAATGCCCGCGCCTATTACGAAAAAGCACGCGCGACCCGCGAAGCCCGCGCCCACGCCGAATCCCGGCTCGAAGAGGCCGAGCAGCAGGCCGTGGAAGCCATTCGGCTTCTCGAACGCCTCCGAACGCTCACCAGCGCCGCGGACGTGCAGGTGTTCATGGACGACGAAGCTGAAGCCCTCGCGCCCTTTATGTCCGCCGGCGCCCGAACGATCGAGCGATTGCCGTTTCGCCGGTTTGATCTCGGCCAGGGGTACGAAGTGTGGGTCGGGAAAAGCGCGCAACAAAACGATGTGCTCACGTTTCAACACGCGAGGAAATTCGATCTCTGGATGCATGCGCGTGGAGTAGCCGGCTCCCATGCTGTGCTCCGCCGGCCGGGCCGTACGGCTCAGACGCCCCGTCCTTTGCTCGAACGAGCGGCCAGCATCGCCGCCTATTTCAGCAAAGCCCGCGGAAGCGACCTCGTGCCCGTCATTGTTGTCGAGCGAAAATATGTCCGCAAACCCCGCGGGGCGGCTCCGGGAGCCGTAGTGGTCGAGCGCGAAGAGGTCCTGATCGTCCCGCCGGCGCTGCCTGAATAAAGAACTGCCGTTACGCGTTGACTCGTTGCGCGTTATGCGTTTCGTAGTGAAATCGCGTTCCAGAACCAAATAGCGTGTATCCAAACAACAAACGTTTAACGGGAAAACGTGTAACGCGTAACGTCACGAAAGGAATGCCGATCGCCGGCGAATAAACGAAAAAGATCCGCAGCCGCCCGCCACACAAACGAGTCTTGAAGGGTAGCTAGATCACCTTGAACCTTTCACTTCGAACTTTAAACCGAATCCAATGAACTGGTGGGAAGCGGCGTTACTCGGACTTATACAGGGGCTCACGGAATTCCTGCCCATCTCTTCATCAGGCCATCTCGTGCTGGGGCAACACCTGCTCGGCTTGTCCGCTGAGGGCGCAAATAACGTCACCTTCGACGTATTCGTGCATTTCGGGACGGCGATGAGCATCCTCACCGTGTACCGGCACCGCATCCTCGAGCTCATCTCAGGCACGCTGCGCGCCCTCGGAAAGCCGGCGCAGTTGACGCAGCAATATCATTCAAACGAATCGTTTCGGACGGCCCTCTTCATCCTGATCACGATGATCCCTACGGGGCTCACCTACGTGTTTTTCAAGGACTTCCTGGAGGCCCGCTTTGCCGATCCGCGCTTCGCGTGCGGCATGTTGCTTGTAACCGGCACCCTGCTGCTCCTCACCCTCCTGCGTAAAAACCCTTCCGGCGCGATCACCCCCGTCAAGGCCTTCTTCATCGGCGTCGCCCAGTCGGCCGCCATGTTGCCCGGGATCTCACGCTCCGGCTCGACAATCTGCGCCGCGTTGTACCAGAATGTCACGCCTCAGCGGGCGGCCGACTTCTCATTTCTCATGCTTCTGCCCGTCGTGATCGGAGCCACGCTTCTCCAGGGGCTGGAAGTCATGGAATCCGGCATTCAGATCTCCTGGGCGGCCCTGGGCATCGGCGCAGTGGTCGCCTATGCGTCGGGGATCGTCGCCATCAAAGTGGCCATCGAATTCGTGCGACGCGGCAACCTGCGGTACTTCGCCTACTATTGCTACATCGTAGGGGGTCTGGGCCTCTGGCTGATCGCGTGATCGCGCTCCGGTCCTGTACCACGTCCTGGCAACAAAAAAGGGCCCACGTGCTATAAGACGCTACCTGATGCCACGTGCGATACGTATGTTGTTGCCGGACGGAGAACCACCGGCCCCCTTCTGCACGGCACCCTCGCTTCCATCCGTCGCCTTCCGCCGTGCATCGTTTGATGTGAAGTAGATATCCCCGAATAAAGAGGCCGCACCGGTTTGTACTCGCCGGCGGCCATTTCGCGTTTCCCCCCACGATACTGTTCAACGTGCCATGCGATCCAGGATTTTTGTTGTCGACGACGACCACCATTATGCCCGCATGATCAGCTACCACCTGGACAAAAATCCAGCGTACGAGGTCACGGTTTTTGCGAGCGGTACAGAGATGTTGGAGCAGCTGGATGAGCAGCCCCACGTGATCGTCCTCGACATCATGATGCCAGGAATCGGCGGGATCGAGGCCCTCAAGGCGATCAAAAAGCGGTACGCGGAGCTGCCGGTGATCATGATGTCCGCCCAGGGTGTCGTGGATACGGCTGTGGAGGCGATGAAAGCCGGCGCGTACGATTACATCACCAAGGGGAGGGACGATCTCAACAAGCTCTCGATCGTTGTCAAAAATGCACTGGACCGGGTGTCGATGTCGCAGGAACTGGAGAACCTGCGCGAAGAGGTATCGGCCCAGTACAGCATCGAAGGGCTCATCGGCGAAAGCCCGGCGATGCAGGCCTCTTACCGGCTCATCCACAAGACACTCCGTGGGGACCTCACGGTGGCCATCCAGGGGGAAAGTGGCACGGGCAAGGAACTGGTCGCCAAGGCGATCCACTACAACTCCGCGCGTAAAAACGGCCCCTTTGTGGTCGTGAACTGCGCCGCCATCCCACGCGAGTTGATGGAAAGCGAGTTTTTTGGACACGAAAAAGGTTCGTTTACCGGCGCCCACGCCCGCAAAATAGGCAAGTTCGAACAGGCAGATGGCGGAACGATCTTTCTCGACGAAATCGGTGAGCTGAATCTGGACCTCCAGGCCAAGCTCCTCCGGGCACTCCAGAACTTCGAGATCACGCGTGTCGGCGGGAACGATACCATCCGGTTCGACACCCGCGTCATCTCGGCGACGAACCGGGACCTCATCCCGATGATTCGGAAGGGCGATTTCCGGGAAGACCTCTACTACCGCCTCTGCCAGTTTCCCATCCAACTGCCCCCGCTTCGGGATCGGGGCCAGGATATTCTACTGCTCGCCCATACGTTCCTGAGCAGCTACCTCCATGCGCATCCCGAGTTCAAGGGCAAGAAATTATCGACCGAGGCACGTAAGGAGATCCTCAATTACGCCTGGCCGGGCAACGTGCGCGAACTCAAAAGCGCCATCGAGCGGGCGATCCTCATTTCAGACAGCGCCGAGATCTCTGTCGAGGACCTGATGCTGCATGAACGGACCATGATCTCGCCCTGGGCCGACCGCTCTCTGGGCGGCGCGCCACCGCCGGCGCACACCGTGGCGGAAAGTCGGCCGCGCGTGAAGGCGCAACATCACGAGTCCGAAAACGGTATAGACGTGGAAATCGAACAGGTGGCCGGCGTCGCGCTCGGGCACAACGGAACGGACATCGTGCCGCTCGAAGAGCTGAAGCAGCTAGCTGTCGAACGCGCCTATCGCATCTGCGACGGCAATGTCGACAAGGCGGCCGTCGAACTGGGCATCGGCCGGGCCACCATGTATCGGTTGTTGAAGAAGTACGAATTGATCGGCTAATCCACGCGCGTGCCGTGCCGACAGCGCACGAACGGACTCCTATGCGGCTCTCGGCTTACGAAAAAGACGTCCAACGCGAGTTGGAGACGTGGCAACACGGGGATGCCTCCTTCCTCGTCAAAGCGCTCAACTGGGCCATGCAGCCTATGGACTGGGTGGTGGAGCGGGTGGTGCCGGCGGACCTCATCGACCAGGCCAGCGCTGCCGTCGAGCAGTTCATCACGATGCTCAATAACGCGTCGGAGTGGACGATCGACACGAACGACATCCTGGCCGAGGCCCGACGGCGCGGGCTGGAGATCGATGATATCGCGGATCTCCGCGATCAACCCCTCGAAACCCTGGATGGCATCGCGCGGAGCTTCTTCAGCCAGAATGCCCTGCTCGCCGCGGTCGAAGGCGGCGGCACCGGCCTGGGCGGCGCCGTGTTTATCGCCGCCGATATTCCCCTGCTGTTTGGCATCAACCTCCGGCTGATCCAGCAGATCGGCGCGGCCTACGGTTTCCTCCTGCGCGGCCCTTCCTACGAACCCCTCGTGCTCTCGATTTTTAACGTGGCCTCGAGCAACGAGCCCCGCTCAAAACACGAGGCCATGCGCGAGATCAGCGTCGCCGCGGCCGCGCTGGCTAACAACCTGGAATACAAAGGCCGGGTGACGGGGACGTTTCGGGATCAGAATCGCCACCTGCCTCGCGAGATCGCCAAGAACATCCTCGGACGAAAAATCGCCCAGGCCATCCCCATCGCCGGCGCTGCCGTCGGTGCCGGCATCAACTACTGGTTTACCACCGAAACAGCCGAAACCACCTATATGCTGTTTCGCGCGCTCTACCTCGAGCGCAAACAGCGGCTCTAGCGCCACCACCCCCGCGACGTACGTCCGAACGCCCAATCCCATGTCCCTAGTCGCTATCGTAGGACGCCCCAACGTGGGGAAGTCCACCTTTTTTAATCGGCTCATCGAGACACGCCAATCGATCGTCCACGACGAACCCGGCGTCACGCGAGACCGCATCTACGGCGAGTCCGTCTGGAACGGCGTGGCCTTCTCCGTCACCGATACCGGGGGCTACGTCGCCCACTCGGACGATCGATTCGAGAAAGCCATTCGCGAGCAGGTAGAGATTGCCACCGAAGAAGCGGACCTCGTCCTTTTTGTGGTTGATGTCACGACCGGCATCACGGGGCTCGACCAGGAGCTGGCCCAGATGCTTCGCCGCTCGAAAACGCCCGTCATCGTCGTGGCGAACAAGGCCGACAACGCGGAGCGGCGCTGGGGAACGGCAGAGTTTTACGAACTCGGGTTCGAGGAGATCATTGCCATGAGCGCTTTGAACGGGTCGGGCACGGGCGAGCTCCTCGACATGGTCGTGCAACGCCTACCGCCGGCCGTCGTACGCGACGCCGCCGATGAACGTCCCCGGATCGCCCTCATCGGCCGGCCCAACGTTGGCAAGTCGTCGCTGACCAATACGTTGCTGGATCAGAACCGGTCGATTGTCACCGAGATCAGCGGCACCACCCGCGATGCCATCGACTCGACCTTTAAATACCATGGCCGCGAGATCATCCTCGTGGACACCGCCGGCCTCAGAAAACGGGCCCGCATCGTCGAGAACGTGGAGTACTACGCCCAGCTGCGGACCGAACGCGCCATCCAGGAATGCGATGTCGCGGTGCTCCTCATCGACGCCACGCAGGGCATCGAGTCCCAGGATATCCGCGTCCTCAAACAGGCCGAGGAGATGAAAAAAGGCCTGGTGGTAGCGGTTAATAAGTGGGATCTGATCGAAAAAGAAACCAATACGGCGCGCGACTTCACGGCGGACATGCACGATCGGCTCAAAACCCTGACGTATGTTCCAGTGGTGACCGTTTCGGCCGTGACCAAACAGCGGGTGCACAAATTGCTGGACACCGCGCTGGACGTCGCGGCGCGGCGCAGCACCCGCATCCCAACGAGCAAGCTCAACGAGGCCATGCTCGATGCGATCGGTCGCACGCCTCCTCCGCTGTACCGCAACCGGGCGATCAAGATCAAATACGTGACGCAGGTTCACGAACGCCCCCCGGTTTTCAGCTTTTTCTGTAACTACCCGCAGGGCGTCCAGGAGGCTTACCGACGCTTTCTGGAGAACCAGTTGCGTAAGTCCTTCCCACTCGAAGGCGTACCGTTTACCATCCACTTCAAGGCCAAGTCCACCCGCTAAATCGGTCCGGCTCGCAGGCTTATACGATTCAAGGCTTTTCAGACGTTACACTTCCGAAACGTCGACGCAACGCATGACGGGCGCCGGCGCCGTATCTTGTATGGCCCGGTAGCCCCATGCTGACGGCGGAACCCGCACTCTGCTGGGTGTGGCGCGAGCCTCGAGGGTACTATGTACGTGGCTACAACGCATGTGGTCCACGCCCGCGTTTCGGGCCGTGCCTACTCCTTCCATCCAATCAGGAATATCCATGGCTGGTGGTGGTCTAACGTACGAACAGCTGGATACAGCCTTCCGGCACCGCAACTTCAAGCCGCTCTACTTCCTGTACGGCGATGAGCGGTTTTTGATGGACGAGTTGCAGCGCCTGCTCATCGCTAACGGCCTTGAGGAGCACGAGCGCGCGTTCAACCTGGATATCGTATACGGAAACGAATCCGACGCGCCGGCCGTGCTGGCGCTGTGCGCCAGCTACCCGGTCATGGCCCAGCGCCGGCTTGTCATCGTACGGGAATTCGATCAGATGCGCGACAACCAGCGGTTTGCCGCTTATGCCGAACGGCCAAACCCCACGGCCACCGTTCTGCTGCTTTGCGGGAAAAAACCGAATCTATCGGCCCATCCCTACCGGGGGTTAAAAACCCACGCCGAGTGGGCGGAGATCAAACCCCTGTATGACATCCAGATGGCCGGCTGGCTCCAAAAACGCGTGCAAAGCCTCGGGTATACGATTACCCCCGAAGCCGTGCAAATGCTCGCCGACTACATCGGGGTCAACCTGCAGGCCGCCGTCGGCGAAATCAACAAATTGATCGCCTATATCGGCGATCGACGTGCCATCACCGGCGACGACGTTGTTCGCGCCAGTGGACAGACGCGCGAGTTCAACGTATTCGAATTGCAACGCGCCATCGGCGAGTACCGCTATTCTGACGCACTTCGGACCTCGGAACGGTTGTTGCGTCAAGCCTCAAATAGACGCGGCGAAGCACTGATGATCGTGTCCGTGCTGACCTCGTACTTCACGAAATTATGGAAACTCCACGGTATGCAGGGCCGAAGCACAAACGACAAAGAAATTGCAGCACGTGTCGGTATTTCTCCTTACTTTATTAAGGAGTACCAGCAAACCATCCGCCGTTTCAACAGAAACTCTGTGGAAAACGCATTTGCATCTTTACTCGCCGCGGATTATGAATTAAAGGGAGGCTCCGGCCGCGAGGAGGGGCTTGTTCTCGCCCTCCTGATGCGGCGCCTGGCGGGTACGCCGGGCCGAGCCTGACACAAAACCCGCTGCGTGTACGGGTTGTAACGATATAGCTACAAGATAGACACATGGACTGACAGGTTGGCATATGCCATGCTGGCCGTCGCCGATCGATAGAGCGCACTATGACACCGACACCGTCGAAGAAAATAAAGGACATCGTCCAGCGGAAGCCGCAGGCCAACCGACACTTCGAATCCCTCTCGTCCATGAGCGATGAGGACCTGATGTCGTATTTCCAGGCCGGCACCGTCGAAGCGTTCGATATCCTTGTGAGCCGGTACAAAGACCCGCTGACAAACTACATCTATCGGTTCCTTGGCGACATGAAGGAATGCGAGGATCTCTTGCAGGAGACATTCCTCCGGGTGTATCGCAATCGCCACTCCTACCGTCGAATCGCGAAGTACTCGACGTGGCTCTACACGATCGCCGGCAACCTTGCGCGGTCGGAGTACCGGAAGCGCAAGCGCCGTCGGCTGTACTCGCTCCAGTCCGTGAACCGCGACGAAGAAGAGTACGAGGTCGAAATTCCAGACGAAACATTCTCTCCGGACAAGCATACCGAGAGTACCATACAGGATCGCCATATCCAGGAGGCACTCCGGCAGATTCCGGAAGAGTTTCGCGAGGTGGTCGTGTTGCGCGATGTCCAGCAGTTGGCCTACGAAGAGATCGCGGAGATCACCGGCCTTCCCATGGGAACGGTCAAGAGCCGCATCAACCGCGGGCGAACCAAGCTTCAGACCCTCCTCAAGGACGTTTACGTGCCGCACGAGACGAACTGATTGCCGCCGATCGGCTCCGTGCCGGCGGGTTCCGACTGCAGTTCGTTCGGGCAAGTTCGCCTTCCTGGATGTACACCACGTACGTTTCAGTAAGCACGTCTTGTTATGACCGACGGATACCACGACTCGGAAAACGAGGACTTTTCGGACCTGGACGAGTGGCTATGTGAGTATGTCGACGGCACAATCGACGCCGCCGCACGCCACGCGCTCGAAGATTACATGCGGGTAAACCCCGCGCTGGCGCACCACGTCCAGCGCTTGCTCCAGGCAAAGAACCTGCTCTGTTTGTACGGATGCCGGCACCAGGCGCCCCACAGCCTCCAACCCAGGCTGCATGAACGGCTGGCACGCGAATCCCACGGCATACCGATGCATGGCGCCGCTTTTCTGACCTCTCGCCTCGGCAAGGTCGCCACGTTCTCCGCCGTCGTCGCGCTCCTCTTCCTGGTCGGCAATCTACCGCCACGCGCGCTACCCGATCGCCCCATCCGAAAACAGACTACCGCAACACTTTCCCCTCGCACGCTCCGCCCCTCGCTCCCCGCAACGCACTTCACCTCACCTCCCAGCGCCCGAGCCGCCGCCCCCTCTTTTGCGTCCCTTAGCGATGTGCCGCGAATGTATCCGCTTCTGCCGCGCTCCCTCTTTATGGAGTATCCCACAGGGAATGGCTCTCTGACCCCCATCCTCAGCGAATCCACCATCAGTCTCTACGAGTTCGGAACCGCTCCCTGAACAATCGTTACAGAATCGCCACACTACCGCTACCCTTTTCGTCAGCATATCCAACCACGCTGATATGACTGTAGGAACGTATGTTCTTTTACACCGTGCGCGAAACCTGTGCGGCTACATCGGGGTTTGTGATGCCTTCTGACGGGACCTGAACGCCATGCCGCGGTCTGTGTCCGGCCAGTGTCATTTACAGGGTATTATCCGGGCTCTTAGCTCAGCGGTTAGAGCGCTCGCCTCACACGCGAGAGGTCACAGGTTCGAATCCCGTAGGGCCCACTCCCAGACGTTTGATGTACCGGCACATGCCGCTTGCCGGGTCCCCCGCACTTCTATGGCAGATGGACTTTTCCTCGTCGGCACAGACCGCGATGTCGGTAAAACCATCATCGGCGTAGGCCTGGTCGGCCTCCTGCGCGAAATGGGGATCGATGCCACCCTGCTCACCCCGATATCGACCGGGGGCTCCGTGGAACGCGCTACCGATTTACTCCGGCGTATTGGCGTCACGCTCCCCAAGCGGCTCCTGAGTCCGCTCTCCTACGAGACTCTCGCCTCCCCCTATGTCGCCAGCCAGGTCGAGCAAAAACCCGTAGACATGGAGCGCGTATGGGAAGCCTACGCGGAGCTCCGTCAACAGGGCAAGTTCGTGGTCGTAGAAGGCGGCGGCCTCATGGTGCCGATCACCAGCCGGTATGCCCTGGTCGATCTCTTAAAGGATTTCGATTTACCGTCGATCATTATCGGTAAAACGGCTCGGGGCACCCTCAACCATTGCCTGCTGACCCTGCGGATGATGCTCGCCTTCGGCCTGCCACCCCGTGGGTTTATCCTCAACGGTTTCGGTCAGTTTGGCGACGGATTTGCAGAGTCGCTCAACCCGGATGTGCTCGAAGAGCTGGCCGCCCCCCTGAAGGTGCTCGCCGTGCTGGAATGGCGGCCCGAATATCAGGAAAACCCGGAGGCCTTCATCCGCTCCCTGAAGCAACAGGATCGCATCGTTTCGTTACTGGAAGAACTCACAGCCACCCCCTTCCAGAATCCCACGCGAGACTATTAGCGTCGCCCCACCTTCGACGGGCGGAGCCCGTAGTTGCGCACATCACACTTAGTCTATTCGAGTATGGTAGTCTACGACGGCCCCGTGTATCCAACACAGCCTAAACCACTCCGGAGTCACATTCAGCTTCTGCTGGATCGTGCTTCCGCGCCCCGCATCGACGGTGAGATCCTTGCCCTGATCGTTCCGGACAACAACTTGCTCGCCGGCGGCGCTGTCGCCGCCCAGATCTACAAAACCGTGGCCCGCGAAACGTACGACACGGTCGTGCTCATTTCGCCGAGCCACTCGGGCAGCTTCGAAAAAATAACCATCTGCAGCCTCGACAGCTACCGCACCCCACTCGGAGACCTCCCGGTCAATGTCGAGGTCTGCAACGAACTGTGCGATGAGGACGACGACATCTTTCTGGACGATACCGGGCATTTTCATACCCTGGGTGTCGACGTCCAGTTGCCGTTTCTCCAGGTCATGCACGGGTCGTTCAAGATCGTCCCGATTGTCATGGGCAACGAACGGCCGGCCTTCTGCACCGAACTGGGTACGGCCGTCGGCGAAGTGATGTTCAACCGGCGTACCCTCGTCGTCGCCTCCGTCGATATCGTCCGCAGCACCCCGGAAAGCCTCGAGACGCTGAAGCGGCTGTTCGAACAAGGGGATGTCGCCGGCCTCTCCGCCCTGCTGAACGGGTCGGAGATCGAAGTACGTGGCAAAGGGGGCCTCATGGTCGCCCTCATCGCCGCGCTCCATCGCCGCGCGCGCCACATGCGCGTGTTGAGTACCGACCTGCCGGACAGCAGCCACCCGGGATTCTTTGGCGCCATTCTGTATCGCTAAAAAAGCGCTTTTGATGCCCTCCCTCGCCGCTCGACCGGACGAAACACCCTGGCGTGTCGCAATCGTCGGCGCCGGCGCCGTGGGGACGGTGATCGCGCTGCGACTGCACCAGATGGGCGTCCCGATCGCGACCATTATTAGCCGCACCGGGGCCCATGCACGGGCACTTGCCGCACGTGTGGGGGCCCGCTCGGGAACGGAGCCCCACGCGATCCTCCTCGAATCGGTCAATACCGTCATCTGCTGCACGCCGGATCGCGCCGTGGAGACGGTGGATCACGCCCTCGCCGCCGCCAGACCACGGTGGACCGGCTCGCTGGTCATCCATACTTCCGGCGCCCTCTCCAGCCATAATCTATCGGCCTGCGCGGCGGCTGGCGCGGCCGTCGCCAGCTTCCACCCTATCCAGACATTTACCGCGACATCCTCCTCCGATGCCTTCGCGGGCATCTACGTGGGCATCGAGGGGCCAGCGGACGCGCTCGACGCCTGCCGTGCGATGGCGCATCGCCTCGGCGCGCATCCCGTGGTCGTGCCAGCCAATCAAAAAGCCACATACCACCTCGCGTGCGCGCTCGCGTCGAACTACCTCACCACCCTCCTCCACCTCGCCGCGGAGGCGCTGAGTCCTCTGGGTATCGACGAAGCGACGGCGCTACGTATCCTCGCGCCCCTCACCGACCGTGCCCTGGCCAATGCCCGCGCCACCACACCGGCGCTGGCACTCACTGGTCCGCTCGTCCGCGGCGACATCGACACACTGGCATCTCACCTCAGCGCACTGCACACGCCCGAACAACTAGCCCTCTATCTTGCCCTCGCCGACGAGACCCTCCGCATGGCGCGCGAAGCCGGCCGGCTCGACGCCGGACAAACCGAGGCCCTCCGGCACTTCCTGGATGACTGCCGGAGGGATACCTTTCGGGGATAGGGGGTGGGATGGAATCCTGGCGACCCGAGGCCGGGTTATAGCCATTCCGCACCCGCGCTCGTTTCCCAGGCCTGCCTTCCAATGCCCGACCTCATCGAATCCCTCCTCGCAACCGACGAACGCACCGTAGGCGCCGGCTGGGAGCGACTGGAACGCCAGCTGGAACGGCGGTTCGGAAAAAAGGGGGACATCGAATCCGCCCTGTTCTTGATTGGCATTCAGGCACGTGGCCGCGGATTCGAGCCCAAGATGACCAAAGAAGACAAGCAAGATCTCATCATGGAGGGCACGTATCACGCCTTTGAAACACTTGGCCTGTACGAACGTGTGGTTACCTTCCAGAATGGGCGAACACTCTGGCAAAAGAGCGCCTCCCTCCCCGCCGGCCTGGTGCTCGAAGATCAGGAAAAAATAGTGCGGATCGCCATCCTAACATACTTCGAACAGGTCTGGCCCGAGATCGCCGGCACCTGACCCCTACATCCCGCGAGACCCAACCGATCATATCCTTCCACCCTTATGGTCAAGTCCACTCTGTTCCTGGTTCTCTTCGCTCTGTTGCTGACAGGCTGCGAAGTCCGCGTCCGTGATGGCGGTACAAGTCTGACCAACGCATTCTCCGACACCATGGCCACCAGGGCCACCGTCGAGGCCGACCGTGCCATCACCGACCCCGGTCGGGCGGCGCCTATAACGGTCGACAACCCGCCAATCGAGGCCCGATCGAACTTCTACGAGATCGTCACGCCGTACGGCAATATGGTGGTCCGCCTCTACGACGAAACGCCCCTGCACCGCGACAACTTCAAGAAACTGGTCGCCGAAGGCTTCTACGACGGCACCACCTTTCACCGGGTGATGCCCGAGTTCATGATCCAGGGCGGTGATCCGAATTCCAAGGACGACGACCCATACAACGATGGCATCGGCGGACCGGGCTATACCGTGCCGACGGAGTTTAATCCGTTGCTGATCCACAAGCGAGGCGCGCTGGCCGCGGCCCGACAGCCGGATCAGGTAAACCCGGAACGTCGCTCGAGCGGAAGCCAGTTTTATATCGTCCATGGGCGCGTCTTCCCCGAAGCCCAGTTGAGCGATATAGAACAGGGTATGCCATCGCGTGTAGGCGACCCTGCCTTCCAGTTTTCGGCGGATGCCCGCCGTACGTACCTTCGGGATGGCGGTGCGCCATTTCTGGACATGCAGTACACTGTGTTTGGCGAACTGGTGAGCGGCTTTGACACCCTGGATCGCATCGCACAGGTATCCACCAACGAAACGGATCGCCCGCTGGAGCCCGTTTCCATGACCGTTCGGCCGGCGCGCGGCATGTGAGCCAGATCCGATTCTCTCAAAAAAACGGGCCGGCGCCAGTCGTCGGCCCGTTTTTTTGTGGCCATGAATATCCCGCAAGACGAAACACACGCCAGAAGTGTAGATTAGAGGCCTGTTGATTTCATAGTCCATGATTTGACCGACCCCGCGCCCAGCATGCTCGAACGTACCGAACAGGAACTCCAGCGCCGGCAGGAACGCGCCGCGCTCGAAGCCGCCGGCATCAATCCGTATGCCTATAGCTGGAACGTGACCGACTACGCCGCCGTCACCCTCGCTGCCTTCGACGACGCCCGCCACCAGCCCGACGCCAGCGGTGTCGCCCCGGAGCCTCTCATCGTATCGATGGCCGGCCGCATTATGAAAAAACGCGTGATGGGCAAGGCGGCCTTTATCGACTTGCAGGACGGCACCGGAACCATGCAGGTCTACGTCACGCGCGACGACCTTCCGGAGGGCTTTTACAACGACGTCTTCAAGCGGATGCTCGACCTCGGGGACATCGTGGGCATCGAGGGCTTTGTGTTTCGTACCCAGACCGGCCACGTCAGCGTGCACGCCCGCCGGCTCGAACTGCTCGCCAAGGCACTGCGCCCCATGCCCGTCGTCAAGGAAAAAGACGGCGTCGTGTATAACGAGGTGACGGATAAGGAATTCCGCTACCGGCAGCGGTATGTCGACCTGTTTGTAAACCCGGAGATCCGGGATGTCTTCCGCCTCCGCGCGAAGATGGTCTCGACCATGCGGCGATTCCTGGACGATCGAGACTACATCGAGGTCGAAACCCCCGTCCTCCAGCCCGTGTACGGCGGGGCCGCCGCCCGACCCTTCACCACGCACCACAACGCGTTGAACATGCCGCTCTTCCTGCGCATCGCGGATGAGCTGTACCTGAAACGCCTCATCGTGGGCGGATTCGAAGGGGTCTATGAGATCAGCAAGGACTTCCGTAACGAAGGCCTGAGCCGGTTCCACAATCCCGAGTTCACGATGATGGAACTGTACGTCGCGTACAAGGACTATCGGTGGATGATGGAACTGGTCGAGGAGATGATCGAACACATCGCCCGGACATTACACGGGACGCCCGAACTTCAGGTGGGCGATAAAACGATCTCGTTCGCGCGCCCATGGCGGCGCGTGAGCCTGTTTGACGCGATCCAGGAACACACGGGGCACGATTTGCGGGGCAAGTCGCGGGACGAGCTGACCGCGGCCGGCAAGGCCCTGCGGCTCGAAATCGATGCGACGATGGGCAGTGGGAAGATCATCGACGAGATTTTTGGCGCGTTTGTCGAGCCCCGGCTTATCCAACCGACCTTTATTACCGACTACCCGGTCGAGCTCAGCCCGCTGGCGAAGCGGCATCGGTCCGAGGCCGGCCTGGTCGAGCGCTTTGAGGCCATTTGCAACGGGAAGGAGATCTGCAACGCCTTTAGCGAACTAAACGACCCGGACGATCAGCGGAGCCGCTTCGAGGAGCAGGGCCGGCTCCGCGCCGCCGGCGACGACGAGGCGATGCAGATCGACGAAGACTACCTCCGTGCGCTCGAATACGGCATGCCGCCGACTGCCGGTCTCGGCATTGGGATCGACCGGCTGGCAATGATCATGACGAACCAGGAATCGATTCGGGACGTCATCCTGTTCCCACTCCTGCGGCCGGAAGGATCGCAGGGCGCCGGCGAAGCATGAGCCCTCACCTGTGATCGTTTTCGCGGAGCACGCGGCAGTACATGCGCGATCAGGCGGGGTATGTTGAGCTCGTTCGAGGCAACATCCATTTCCGGCGGTTGTGGTTTGGGCAGCTGGTCTCCCTCCTGGGGGATTGGTTCAACACGATCGCCCTCTACAGCCTCATCGCCTCCCTGACCGGCTCTCCGCTGGCGATGGGCGGGGTCTTCCTGTTCAAAATGGTGCCCTGGGCCCTGGCCTCGCCGGTCGCCGGCCTGCTGGTGGATCGGTTCAACCGCCGGCGTATCATGATCGCGGCGGACCTCCTGCGCGCCGCGACGGTGCTGGGTTTTCTGCTGATTGACAGTGCGGAAGAAGTGCCGCTGGCGTACGTGCTCATAGCCGTCCAGGTCGTTATCGGCTCGGTGTTCGACCCCGCGAAGAGCGCCTCGGTCCCCAACATCACGTCACCCCGGGAACTGATCACCGCCAACGCGCTCTCCTCCGCCAGCTGGTCCGTCATGCTTGCCATCGGCGCCGGCCTGGGTGGGCTGGCCACCGAGTGGCTGGGGATCCGCGCCGTCTTTCTGCTGGATAGCGCCACCTACCTGGTCTCCGCCTACTTCATCTACCGCACCCGCATCCCGCAACATACCGTGGCGAGGGCCTCCGAGCCGCCGCTGCGCGCCGCCTACCGCCAGTTCACCGACGGCTGGAGCTACCTGTTGAGCCGGCCACCGATCCGCCGGATCACCCTCGCGAAAACGGCCTGGGCCGTGGGCGGGGGCGCGACCGTGTACATGCTCACGCTGCTGGGACAACAGCTTTTCCCGGGAACCCAGGCCGCCGGCATCGGCGCGTTGTTCTTCGCGCGAGGGATAGGAACAGGGATTGGCCCGGTGCTGGCGCGTACCCTGTTCGTCGACCAGAAACGATGGCCGGCCGTACTCGGCGTATGCATCTGCCTGAGCGGGCTGTCGTACCTGACGATCGGCTTTCACATAGGCCCGATAGCCGCGATGGTGGCCGTGGGGTGTGCCCACGCCGCCAGCGGCGCCAACTGGGTATTCTCGACGGTCCTCCTGCAACAACGTACGGTCGATGCCTATCGCGGACGTGTCTTCGCGTCGGAGATGCTGCTCGTACTGGGGACGGAAAGCCTGTCGATCCTCGCGGCCAGCACGCTGTTGGAGTTCGGTGGGCTCTCGTTGCAGACGGCCTTCCTGGTGTTCGCCTCGTTTCAGACGGTGAGTGGTCTGGCCTGGCTCCGGGTGATCGTGCCGGCCGAACGCATAGGCGGCGTCCCCGGGATAGGGCCAATCGACGCGCCCTGAATCCAGTTTGGCCTCGTATTTGAGTTGAGATGCGTCGGCCCGTTCGATCAGGAAAACCACTATCCTCGATGGCGCGGCCCGATGCCATGAACCCCTTCCGTGATCGGCGCCTCTGGCGCCTTCCTGGAATAAGTCCCTGGATGAGTCCCCCCACGGCAGCCCTCGGATACGCATTCGATACACCCGTCGCCGGCCCGCCCGGCGACCCACCGCGGCCGGCCCTCTTGCCGGCGCGACCTCCAACCTCCATGGAATTTGAGCGTTTTGTAGTCGGCAGCTCCTCTGAAGGCGATGGCCTTCCAGGGCATGACATGCCGGTACCTCAATGGCATCTCTTTCTCGAGCACTCCCCGTCGGCCACGCTATTCATGAACACCGCCGGCAAGGTGCTGTACGCCAATGCCCGGTTCTGGTCGTTATTCGATACCTCGTTTCTAGATCGCAGCACCAACCCGCTCACGATGTACCACCTCAGTGGGTTTGACGAAGGATTGCTGGCCTCCATCCGCGCCTTATTAAATGGCAGAGCGACCGACTTTTCGCTCACGTCGATCTACCGCATGGGCCCGGAATCGACAGCGCACCCGCTCCGCATTCGTGGAACAGCCGTGCATGATGAACGACAGGGGATTCAGGGTGCCGTGCTCGTATTTGATGACGAGCGGGAGCTGGTCCATCAGACCCCGACAACGGTGGAGCATCCTTTGGCGCCGCCCGACGACTGGCTGGCGCAGATGCAGCACGTGTTTATCCACACGATGAGCCACGAGTTTCGCACCCCGCTCGGCGTCATCAATGGGTACGCCGAGATTCTGCGGCAGGAGCTGACAGACCTCGGCGCCACGATGCCGGCCGGCCTCCCGCCCCAGATCGAGGAATTCACCACGGCGATCCACGAAAACGCACAGAAGTTGCTGCTGCTCACCAACGAGCTATTCGACCTGTCGAACATGAGGCAGCTGCCGCTGCTTCCCATTGGCCTGCACGACACCCTGCGGCCGGCGGCCAATCAAACCGGGGAGTTGTTGGCCCGCAAAGGCGTTCGCTTCGAGCTGGAACTCGATGGCGACGAAATCATGGTCCGCAGCGACCGCAAGCGGCTCTATCAGGTGTTGGATATCTTGCTGTCCAACGCCGCCAAGTTCACCGACGCCGGCGTCGTGCGCCTCGCTACCCTTCACCGGGGACATGAGGTGGAAATCGAAGTGGCGGACACCGGGATCGGGATGTCGACCGAGTTCATGGATATGCTCTTCACTCCGTTCACGCAGGAGGACGACCGTCTGAACCGGAAATATCCGGGGGCCGGCCTGGGGCTCGCGCTGGCCAAGCTCTTTGTGGGCCTGATGGAAGGCCGCATCGAAGTCGCCAGCGAAAAAGGAGTTGGGTCGACGTTCAGACTCGTATTGCCGACGGCCTGAACACCGAACGCCTGAACCTTGTCAGGCCGTCACGTTCGGGCGGAGGCCGTACCGGACCGCCAGGGCGACCGCTTCGTTCCGGGAATGGACGTGCAGTTTGTCGTACAGGTTCTTGATGTGCGAACGGACGGTATCGATGCTGATACCGAGGTGATCGGCGAGGCGCTTATAGGTATAGCCGTTGACGAGACCCTGAAGGATTTCTTCCTCGCGAGGCGACAGCTCATACTCGGATCGCGCATCGCCGGCATGCTGGAACTGCTCGAGGATCTTCAGCGCCACTGGTCCCGAAAGAAAACTACCTCCTCCGCGCACCACGCGTATGGCCTGAAGGAGATCGGGAGGGGCGATGGACTTGATGAGATACCCGACGGCGCCGGCGCGAATGGCCTGCAGAATCGTGTCCGTATCCTCGAACATGGTGATCGTCAGCACGAGCAGCCGTGGCCATTCGATCCGCACCACGCGGGTGCCCTCGATCCCCGACATCCCCGGCAGCCCCACATCCATCAGAACAATAAGCCCATCCGGAGGAGGCGATGATCGCCACGTCGCAATGGCTTCCTCGCACGAACCGTACGCCCCGTAACACAGGAAACCGGGCGAAGACTCGACCATCCAGCGCATGCCCTGACGGAGACCAGGGTCGTCTTCCACGATCGCGACCGCAATACTCGAAGTGCTGGATGTGCTCATGATGCAGGGCGTTGACTCAGGCCTGTGCCCTAAAGGGGCATGAAACGATGACACGTGTGCCGCCCTGTTCGCCGGCCCGGATGTAGAGGTCGGCGCCCGACTTGCCGGCGCGCATGCGCATCGTGCGCAAACCGTATCCGCCGGCCTGGGGCGTACTCGTCGGAAGACCCGTCCCACGGTCTTCCACCTCTACAGTCAACGCATGCACGTCCGATCGCATACGAATGATGATGATTTCACTTCCGCTGTGTTTGATCGCGTTCGTGATCGCTTCTTTCACGATCAGGTACAGATTCCGGCGTACCCGCGGCGGATACACGATCGCGTCGATCTCCGGCGCGATCTGCCAGTCGATGTCGATGTCAATGGACGCCGTCATGCGCTGGGAGAAGCCCTGGAGCCGCTCGATGACGCTGCGGAACGTATCCTGCATGGGATCGATGGCCCAGACGATGTCGGACATGCTATCCACCAGGGCGCTGGCCGTGACGCCGATCTCCGACAGGAGCGGAGACACTTCCTGCTTCTGTTCGCTGCGCTGACGGGCCATCGTCGAGAGGAGCGAGAGGCTCATCAGCGAGCTGCCGATGTCGTCGTGCAAATCCATCGCGATCTGGGTGCGGGTGCGTTCGAGCTGGACGAGATGGCGGACGCGGTAGCGGTGTCCGCCGTACAGCGCCCCGAGGAAGAGCAGGAGCGCACCGGCCCAAACGAGGGGCTGCTCATGGAAGGGCCGCGGGATGGCAAACGAGTACGCCACGGCCTGGCTGAACACATTCGGCTCTACGCCGGCCTGCACCTCGAACTGGTACTTTCCCGACGGAAGGTCCGCGTAGTGTACAGCGTTTTCATCCGTCTCCCGCCACATGTTATCCAGGCCACACAATCGATACCGATAATAGACCCGGTGCTGGCTGGCGAAGGCGGTGGTACTGAAGGAGAAGCCCACGTTGCGGTCGCGCGAGGAGAATCGGAGCGGCATGGCCGGCGCCGCGCTGACGCCGTTAAGATTCACGGCCGTGAGGAGTACCGTTGGCGGCGGCAGGTCCCGGAAGACGACCGACAGCGGCATGACGGTGAGGCCGCCCGGATGGGCGATCCAGAGTGCGTCGCCGGCCGTGATGGTCCCCGCGACGATGCTGGACAACATCCCGTCCGACTGCCCGATGTGGTACCGGGGCGTCATGGCCTTTTTAACGGCATTACCCTTACGAAGCCGGCGCATCCCGTTTTCGATCTGCCGGAAAGTGAAGGCATGGAGCCCGTCGTGTGCCTCCACGGCCATCAAACTGTCGTTAAGTTGTTCGACCCGGGTGATCTCCTGATCCGGTAGGACAAAGAGCACATCCTCCTCCTGAATGCAATAGAGCCCGCGCCCCAGCAGGGAGACCCACACGCGGCGATCGGAATCCATGACCACCGTTCGGACGCCCACCCCGCGCATCGAGGGAAATGTCGCGATGATCCGGACGTTCGCCTCGCCGATATCCGCCGAGGCGTGCTTTTCGACATCCAGCAGCCGGCCGTTTTCCCAGACGAGCAGCCGGCCATCGGGCGTCAACGCATGTTCGTACAGCATGCGTTCATCGGGCAGCCACCCGATGAGCCGTTCTTCCGATCCGTCGGGATCGTGCCGATAGAGGCCATCGCTGCGTTTAAAGAAGGCCACGCCGGCGGCATCCACCACCCCGTGTATCACGTCCTCCACCGGACCGACCCGCTCCCAGCGCTCTTCGCCGAGGAACCGATACCAGGCGTGGTCTTCCAGCGCATATAGGTGGCCATCCATGGCATCGATCAGCGACGACCAGCGCGCGTCGGCGGCCGGCTGAAACACACCGGGCCGAGGCGCGACTCGCACCAGACCTTCCGACCGTGAGGCGACCCACACCGAGCCGTCGCCGGCCCGACCGATGCTTTCGAGTTCGACAAGCGGCTGGCCGGCCGTTTCCGTGAGATGCTCGACGCCCGGATTGATCAGCTGCACCAGGCCGTCCTGCGTTCCGATCCATGTATTGCCCTCGTTGTCGCGAAAAAGGCAGTTGATCCGGTTAGTGGGCAGGCCGCGCTGCTCGTTGAGCGGCGTGATGGGCGCCTCTTTCTGGAGATCCCACATCAGGCCCCCGAGGCGCCCCGAAGCGACAGCGATGCGGTCCGGCGTGACGCAGATGTGTTCGGCCCCATTCGCGGCGAGGACCAGTTCCAGCCCGTCGTCGGCGGTGATGCGGTACAGGCCTTCATGTTGATGCGTGACCCAGCCCGTGCCGTACATATCGAAGCGGACGAAGCGCCAGGCCGAGGCCTGCATTTGCGCGAACTCGTCCCGAAAATGAACCATACCGTCCGGCATCACCTTACCCGGGCCGAGCCTGCCATCAAGCACCCAGATCGTTCCATCCGGGGCGATGTCGGCGCTCACGATGCCGGCGCCGGCAGGGGTGCCGGGCGCGTAGCGATACAGGGTGCGCTCGATCGAGTTCGTGGCGAGATCGATCGACCATTTAACCTGTGAACCGAACAAATACAACGTGTCCTGGCGGAGAACGAAGCGATGGATGTGCTCGTCGGCGAGGATGGGGAAGGGCTGCGTCGCCTTTCCATCCTGGACGAACCATACGCCTTGCGACACCGTCGCAACCCAGACGCCGCCGTCCGGCATCGGCTCCAACTCATAAACCGACGCCGGTCTCGCCAGGCCGGCGAAATCGATGTCGACAAACTGGACACCGTTAAACACGCTCAAGCCGGCGGACGTCCCGATCCACAGACGGCCGTCGACCGTCTGGGCCAGGGCCCGCACGTTTTCGTGCGGCAGTCCCTCGGGGATCGAATAGTGGCGAAACGGCACACGACTGCCGGCTGAGGCCGGCATCGCCAGACCGGCCACGATCATCGCAATCAGGCCGATCTCATACATCATGCGCATAGAGTCCTTGTGGGTCATCGTACGTATCGTCCGATCAAGAGGCAACTCGGGGAGAGAACCTGCAAACCGACGATTTCGGCCGCGGCGGGCCGGCAGGGTAGCGCCGCGCAGAGGCGTCGCGCGTGGAACCAGATGAGGGGCTGTAGGACATTCCGTAACCGGACACGCTGGGCAGAACTCGCTGTCTCGAAGTATCGCATTCCTCGAGCGATCACTTAAGCGAGCCATCCGGCAAGCGCGCGGGTCGGGATGTTGCTCCATGATACGACGCCCTCGGCGCTTACCAAGGGTTGAATTGACTCCTTCAGGATGCGCCTTTGGCTATGCTCACATCTTCATGTGAGGCAAAAGCAGCGCGACGCACCCAACACCGCCACATACCCATCGCACGATATACCTTAAATCCACGCCAAATCCCCCTTCTGGCCACACTTCATGTCACTGCAGGGTCTCCCCCGTCACACATTCATGCGATTGCAGTCCCTCACATCAATTGTGTTTCTTCTTCCCATGGCAACGAGCTCCACCGGCCCGTACCTCTCTCTTTTTTCCCATGATCAAAGCTGCAATCACGCGTAGACCCAACAATTCTGGAGGTATTCTCTACATGAAAACGAATCGCGTCTTCAAGACGCTGCAAGGCGTCAAAGGACTTTCTTCGCTGGCCCTCGCGCTCGGACTGAGCGTTGGCCTTATGGGATGTGACGGCGCTTCGGATCCCGAAGCGGAAGCCTGCGGCGGAGCCGGCATCCTCTGCAACGTATCCGGCGTCGCCGGCACCGCTGGATTCACCCGCGAGGGGAAACCGGCCCTCGAATCGCTCCACTATTGGCCTGTAGACGTGACCGTTGGTACCACCGGCGAGCTCTACATCACGGATTGGAACAACCATGTGGTGCGCAAAATCTCGGCGGCCGGCGTCACCGAAAACTTCATCGGCATCAGCCAGCTCGGCGACGACAACGTCGGCCCCGCCGATCAGCTCGCCCTCAACCACCCGACCGGTTTCGTGATCGGCCCGGACGGCGACTACTACCTCGTCGCGTGGCATAACTGGAAGATCAAGAAGTTCGACAGCGCCACGATGGAAACGTCGATCGCGGTCGGAACGACCCAGGGCTTCGTGGGAGACGGTGGTCCCGCGACGGCGGCCAAGATGGACCTGCCGAGCAGTCTTGTGTTCGACTTCGACGGCAACATGTACATCTCGGACCAGGCCAACCAGCGCATCCGTAAGGTTACCACGGATGGGGTGATCAACACGTTCGTCGGCGGCGCTCGCGGCTACGCGGATGGCGTCGGCACGGCCGCGCAGTTCTCGCTCCCGGCCGGCC
>JBGSPJ010000273.1:0-3667 GCA_041738655.1 Rhodothermales bacterium
CGAAGGCGCTCGTCACGGGCCGGCCCGTCCATGCATGGGGGGCTTGAAGGCCCAGCGCAAAGGCCACCGTCGCGGCGTTGTCGATCGTGCCGACGGGCGCTTCGATGAGGAAGCCCGGGCGCACGCCGTGGCCCATCATCAGGAACGGGATCTCCAACTCCTCGGGGGTTTCGCCGCCATGCCCGAGCCCGATGCCGCCGTGGTCGGCCGAAACGATGATCAGCGTCGAGCCCAGCAGGCCGGCCTCTTCGACGGCGGCGAGGACGACCCCGATGAGCGAGTCGGCCCGGGCGACGGAGGCGTAGTAGGACGGAGTGCCGTGGCCATCGGTGTGGCCGGCGTGGTCCACGTGGTCGAAGTGCACAAACGTAAACGTCGGCCGCTCCTCGCGGATGTAGTCGGCCGCCAGCCGGGCCGTCTCGTCTTCGGAATCCGGGGAGATGTCATAGTCGACCGCCGCCTTTTCGAACAGCCGGCCGAACCCCGTCCAGTGGTAGATGGCGCCGATCTCCGCGTTGGGCACCTGGGTGTGGACGAGCGAAAAGATGGTCGGGAAGATGGTTTCGTCGCCGTTGACGACCGGCGGCAGCGAATGCGCGTCCTTCTCCCAGTCGTTCGACGTGATGCCGTGCAGCTCGGGGCCGGCGCCCGAGATCATCGAAGCCCAGTTCGGGCTGGAGCTGGTGGGCAACACGCCTCGCGCGTGCAGGGTGTACGCGCCGTCGCGCATCATCCGATCCATTACCGGCGTCTCCGCGGCGCGGATCCCATCCGGACTCATGCCATCGACGCCGATGACAACGACATGCTCGATGCCGGAAGGACGCATGGGGGCGCCCGATGGCGGGGACTGGCAGCCGGCGAGGAGGGCGAGGGCGACAACAAGCAGGGAACGAGGGATCATGCCGGAACCGGAATCAGGTGGAAATAACAGGTTACGAGGGCGCAAAGTAAGGCTTTCCGGGGAAATGTAGATGAAGGGAATGTGAGGGCGTCACATTTGATGTGGAAGCCATAAATCGGCCAAAAAACGCCATTGGGAGGGATCAAGGGGGGCACCTGTCGGTACATGAAAAACCCCAGAATCAACCCCCTTCGTGATGCGAAAAATCGATCTCGGAATTCCTTCGGCTCCCGCCGCGGCGTATGTGAAACCGTTCCACACGTTCTTCCAGCTGGAAGCCGCCGGCGGCATCGTATTGCTCCTCTGCGCCGCGGTTGCGCTGGTGTGGGCCAACTCGCCGGCAGCCGGCAGTTATCTGGCGCTCTGGGAGGCTTACCTCACGGTTGGCGTGGGCTCCTTCGCCATCAACAAGCCGGTGTTGTTGTGGATCAACGACGGCCTGATGGCCATCTTCTTCTTCCTCGTTGGTCTCGAGATCAAACGCGAATTGCTGGATGGCGAGCTCGCCTCGCCCCGCCAGGCCGCGTTGCCGATGGCGGCCGCGCTCGGGGGCATGCTGGCGCCGGCGGGTATCTACGCGGCCTTTAACGCCGGCACTCCGTACAGCGCCGGCTGGGGTGTCCCGATGGCGACGGACATCGCCTTTGCGCTGGGCGTGCTGGCGTTGCTGGGCAAGCGAGCGCCGTTGTCGCTCAAGATCTTCCTGTCGGCCCTGGCCATCGTGGACGACCTGGGCGCGGTGCTGGTCATCGCCATCTTTTATACGGCTCAGATATCGTTTTCCTATCTGGGCGTCGGGCTCGGCTTGCTCGGGGTGTCGTGGCTAGCGAACCGGCTCGGCATCCGACGGACGGCCGTGTATGTGGTGCTAGGGCTCGGCGTATGGGTGATGTTTTTGAAGTCGGGCGTACACGCCACGGTGGCCGGCGTATTGCTGGCGCTCACCATCCCTGTGCACACGCGGGTCGATGTCCCGCTCTTCCTGGAGAAAGGCCGCGCGATGCTGGCCTTGATCGGGGGTCATGGCTCCAACAAAAACGGCCGGCCGAGTTCGTCGCAACGCGAGGCGATCCAGGGGTTGGAGGTGCTCTGCGAAGGCAGCGAATCGCCGCTGCAGCGGATGGAGCGGGCCCTGCATGGCTGGGTGGCGTTTGGCATCATGCCGATTTTTGCCCTGGCCAACGCCGGCGTCGCCCTCGGAGGCGGCGGCATGGGTCCGATGGGGGAGAACACGATCCTGATCGGCGTGGCACTGGGGCTCGTGGTGGGCAAACAGGTCGGGGTCTTCGGGTTCGCCTGGCTGGCCGTCCGCATGGGGTTGGCGGTGATGCCCGCAGGCTTGACCTGGCAACACATTTACGGCGCGGCATGTCTGGCCGGCATCGGGTTCACCATGGCGCTATTCATCGCCAACCTCGCGTTTTCCGATGCGGCGATGCTGAATAGCGCCAAGCTGGGTATCCTCGGCGCGTCCTTCGTTTCCGGCCTGCTCGGCTGGGGCCTCCTCGCGCGCCTCAAGCCTGTCGAAGAGGCTCACTGACGTAAATCGTGTAACGAGAAAACGCGAAACGTCTCTTTCTGAAAACCGACACGTCCCAGCCGTCTCCATGCACACCCCCTTCCTGGCCGCGGTCGAACTGCCGTTTCTCCAGGAGATCGTCCTGCTCTTTGCGCTGAGCCTGTTGCTCACCTACCTCTGTAGCCGGCTCAAGCTCCTGCCCATCGTCGGCTTTCTGCTTGCCGGCGTGGTCGTGGGGCCGAGCGCGCTGGGGCTGGTGGAGGACGAGGCGCTCATCGGGCAGCTGGCCGAGGTGGGTGTCATCCTGCTGCTGTTCACGATTGGCATCGAGTTCAGTCTGGAGCGGCTCGGGCGGATCGCGCGGCTGGTGTTTGGCGCCGGCGGCCTCCAGGTGGCCCTGAGCCTGGTGGTCGTCACGGCGATTCTGGCGGTGCTCGGGGTGGACTGGCGCATGGGGCTCTTCACGGCCGGGCTGGTGACCCTCAGCAGCACGACGATCGTGCTGACGGTGTTGGGGGACCGAAATGAATCCGGGACGCCGGCCGGCCAGTTCATGCTGGCCATCCTGATCTTCCAGGATCTGGCCATCATTGGGATGGTGCTGTTGATGCCGCTGCTGAGCGGGGAAGGGGGATCGATCGGGCAGATTTTGATGTCGCTGGGCAAAGCCATCATCATTGTCGCCGGCGTGGTGATCGCCGCCCGAAAGGTGGTTCCGTGGGTGCTCGAGCGCGTGGCGTCCACGGGGCGGTCGGAGCTGTTCGTCCTCACTATCGCCCTCGTCTGCCTGGGCATCGCATGGATCACGAGCCTCGTCGGGGTGAGCCTGGCGTTGGGGGCGTTCCTGGCCGGCCTCGTCGTTAGCGAAAGCCGGTACAGCACCCTCGCGTTCAGCGAGATGTTGCCGTTTCGGACGATCTTTAACGCCATCTTCTTCGTGTCGGTAGGCATGCTCATGGATGTCGGGTTCGTGTACGACAACCTCCTGCTCGTGCTCGCCGTCTCGGCGCTCGTTTTTGCCCTGAAGACAGGTATCACGGCCGTCAGCGTCCGGCTGCAGGGGTATCCGCTTCGCGTGGCGCTACCGGTGGGGATCGCGCTCGCGCAGGTGGGCGAGTTTTCGTTTGTACTGGAGCGATCGGGCGCGGCGATCGGGCTGACGCCGGCGGGCCTCGGCGTGGCCGGGGGGCAGGTGTTCATCGCCGTGACGGTCGTGTTGATGCTGGTGACGCCGCTGCTGATGC
>JBGSPJ010000285.1:0-16844 GCA_041738655.1 Rhodothermales bacterium
GCCGCGGACGCCGCGCTTGAAACGAGCCGGCGAAACAGCATCCGGGGCAGCCTGCGCGTGCTTGGCAACCCGGCCGTCCGCCTCGGAGACGCCATCCGGCTCCGCGAGGTGCCGGAAGCAGAGATGAACGGCACCTTCCAGGTGCGGTCCGTCCACCATCGGCTCACCAAAACACACGGCTTCCTCACCACCGTCGGATTCCGAAGCATATGACCTCGATTGTTGGCACCCTCCAGGAAATCATCCGCCAGGAGATGCGGAGCCTCCGCGTCACCGAGCTGGGCCTCGTCGAAGCCGTGTATCCCCACGCCGCCGCGGACGACACCGACAACTACGGCTGTGATGTCCGTCTCAAAAACAGCGGCCTCCTGCTGAAACGGGTCCCTGTCGCCACCGGCCACATCGGCACCGTGGCCATCCCGAACGTCGGCGACCTCGTGCTGCTGGCGTTTGACAAAGGCGATGTCAACCAGCCGATCATCATCGGCCGGCTGTACAACGACGAAGACCGCCCGCCGCTCAACCATCCGAACGAAGTCATCTTCCGCCTGCCCCTCGCCGAGGCGGATGACAAGTCGATCCTCGCCGCGATCCGCAACCTGCCCGAAAACGACCCCGCGCGGCAGCTGCTGCTGGAAATGCCGCCCAAGATCACGGTGCATGTCAACGATGGGATGGTCCTGGCTACCGCCGGCAACACCGAGATGCTGCTCGACCAGACCCACGAAACCGGGGGGAAGGTGGTCGTGACCGCCGGCCGGACCAAAATTACGATGAACCAGGATGGCGACATCGCCATCGAAGCCGCCGGCGCGATGACCATCACCGCCCAGCGCGACCTCACCCTCGAGGGCCAGAATATTGCCATCAAGGCCCGAATGAACGCCACCGTCGAGGCCGGCCTCCAGGCCAGTCTGAAGGGCTCCGTCGGCGCCACCGTAGACGGCGGCCTCTCCGCCACCCTGAAAGGCGTGAACACCGCCATCAAAGGCCTCACTTCCTTTTCACCCGGCTAATGGCTGTTTCATTTTGCCCTTTTCATTTTGCCCTTTTCTCCCATGCCCGGCTCACCCGTCACCATCGGCGCTCAGGTCGTCATCGCCCCCGGGGCCGCCGGCCCGCCGGATATGGGCACCATCATCACGATTCTCCCGCCCTTTATCACGGCAAACGGGCTGCCGCTGGCCACGAGTGGATCGATCTGCCTCATGATCAACTCGATCACCGGCATCCCCTATCCGCTGGTCATCGGACCGCTGGCGAGCGGAGGAGTGACGGTGGCCGGCCGCGCGCTCGTCCGGACGCTCGACCGCATCCCCACCCCTCCGGGCATCCTCACCGTGCTCGGCCCGCCGGCCGCGCCGTTTATCGTCGACCAGTTCCCCCCGTGATCGGTGCTATAATGATGCCGGGGTGATTTTGGGACGGTGGTGGAGATGGCGCCGGGACGCGCCCGGATACGACGCCTCCGTATCCTCGGGGAAACAATCAACACTCTCCGGCAGAGCAGGCGCGATATGTCCGATCGATGGGGCACCGATTTGCAATTGTTACGAGACCTGTCGGCCCAGCACGACCGGGATCGGGGGCGCGACCTCGGCGTGCGGCTCCGCGCTGAAACCGGGGAGATGGACTTAAAAACCCTGAAACGCGAGGACAACCTCCGGCAGGCCCTGCTTCTCCGGTTTCTGACGCCGCGCGGCGAGCTGGCACCGCTGGGCCACCCGACCTATGGGTCGCGATTGTTCGACCTCATCGGCGAACCCAATACCGAAGCCAACCGCAACCGGGCCAAGCTCTATACCCTCGAGGCGCTCCACGCCGAGCCGCGCGTCGGGGAGATTGTCTCGGTGACGGTGACACAGGTCAACCTGACCCAGATCCGCATTGATGTATCGCTGATCGCCCTCGACAGCGACACGCCGCTTAACCTGGTTTTCCCCTTTTTCCTCGATCCCGCCTGATGGATACCTCAACCCTGAATCTGATCGAACGTCCGTATCAGGAGATCATAGACGACCTGCTCACCGCAATCGTGGGAGGCATCGTCAACGAACCGATCTTCTTCGATATCAAGCAATTCGACTACCGACTGGCCGAGCCGGCGGAGGATATCCGCGGCATCACCGGGAAGCGGGAGGGGAGCCGGCACACCTTCCAGAAAGGCATCGACTACGCGTTCAGCGAAGGAGACAACGCCGTCGTCTGGCTCGATACCGGGCTTCTGCCGGACGACGAGACCGTCTTTTTTGTCGACTATTTTCGCCTCGAAAGTCGTTCGCCCATCACGGACATCAATGTCGGGAGCGTGACGCGGACGCTGAGTGAGGCGATTGGCCGGGAAATTCGCACGGTGTACGAGCAGATCAACCTGGCGTATCTGGCCGGCTTCGTCGACACCGCCGAGGGCAAAGCGCTCGATCTCGTCGTCGCCATCCTGGGCATCCAGCGCAAAACAAAGGAATTCGCGACCGGGCTCGTCGCGTGCTTCCGCGAGGCCGACAGCACGGGCAGTATCACCATTGCCCAGGGCGTCGCGTTGGCTACAACCACCAACAACGCGCGGTTCGAAACCACCGAACCCCGAACGCTGCAACGGGGGCAGGTGCGGATCGACGTACCGATCCGCGCGACGGATGCGTTTAAGGGGGACGCCGGCCTCGTGCCCGCCGGCGCGATCACGGCGTTGGCGCAGCCCATCGAGGGCATCGCCCGCCTTACGAATTTCGATGCCACCATCCGTCAGGGTGAAGACGAGACGGACCTCCAGCTCCGGCTCCGGGCCAAGGCCGTCTTGCGGTCGCTGGGCAAGGGCACGATCGCCGCTGTCGCGCGCGCCATCACCGAAGTGGTCCGAAACGAAGGGTCGGGGGAATTCCTCGAAATCCGCGACCCGAACAGCCCCCCGATCGTCGCCACCCGGCCAGGCGAAATGGTCATCATCCTGGAGGCGGAGCCCGAGCAAATGCGCGGGGTGCGCGGCCCCCTCCACGAAACCCGGGCCGCCGGCGTACTCGCGACACTCATCGCCCGTTATGTGTTCTTTAAACCTCGGCTCGTCGTGGAGACCAATGCCGTATTGACGGCTCCCGGCAAGGATAAACTCGTCCAGGAACTGATCGCGGCTTTCCAGGCCTATGTCGACGGGCTCAGCCAGGGCGACGCCGTCGTCGCCGAAGACCTCCTCGATTCGGATGGGGTAAAGGCCTTATCCGAGGTATCGGCCATCCAGTTCGTGGACGTCCTGACCTGGCGGACCGACCTCGCCCAGCCCGGGACGGAGTCGCTCCTCGATCAGCTCGTGGAAACCGCCGCGTCGGCGCCCGCCGGCGATCCGCTGGCGCTTCGCGCGGCCTTCCAGACCTTGCTCGAAGAAAATCCACCCCCGGACGCCACGGGCCGGCGCATCCCCGATCGGAGCCTGGTCGTCGGAGCGTCCGGCGAACGCGCCACGGACGACGAGATCGAGGCGGCGACCTTCCAGGTCGTGGCCGACGTGGAAGGGGAACCCGGATGGATCGTTCTCGACATGGAGCCGGCGGATATCGTTCTCACGGGAGGGGCCTGACGTCATGCCGACAAAAACCGACCGTATCCTGGGCTACCTGCCGGGCACCTTCCGCGCCCTGCCGAAGCCGACCGCCCTCTTCTCGTTCGCCGATGCGTTTGGATCGGAACTCCAATCGGCCGAAAACAGCCTGGCGGCGCTCATGGCGGCGCACTGGGTGGATCATGCCGATCGAAACGCGGACGAGATCGACGACCTCGCGCGCATGGCCGCGCTGTATGGCCTCGCGCCCCGACCCGATGAATCGGTCGAGGAGTTTCGCGAACATTTAAAACGCTACATTCGAACCTTCCTCGAAGGTACCGTCACGGTCCAGGGCATCCTCCGGGTCACGGCCGACGCCCTGGGCGTCCGCATCCTGGATGCGTACGAGCAGATGGACACATGGTGGACGCGCGAGGGGGAGGAGCACCTCACCGTCCGACCCGATCGGAGGAGCGCGGCCGGCCTGCTGTTCGGCGCGCCATCCCTCGAAGCGGTTGGAGGCGCGTCGCGGCCCGCGACCTTCGTGGGGTCGGTCGACCTTTCGGCCGGCGTCGACCTGCGGGAGACGCCTACGCTTCAAATCGCCCTGGATGGCGGCGCGGCGGTGGAAATCGATCTGGTCGCCGGCACCAGCACACCCGAAGCCGTGCGCCTCGTGGAAATTCTGGCGGCGATCCAGGGGGCACTGGGGGCGGATGTAGCCTCGACCGATGGCCCCTATCTACATATCACTTCGCCGACCACCGGGGGCGCCAGCCGGCTCGACATCGCGGGCAACGCGGCTCCCGCGGTACTCGGTCTGACGCCATCGGTGTATGCCGGCCGCGACGCCGCGGCGGCGAGTGTCACCGGCCATCGGGACGGGAGCTCGGGATTCGATCTTGCCGGCGAGCGATTTCTCCGTCTTCAGTTCGACCAGGGTCCCATCCACGAAATCGATTGCGCCGGTCCCGATCCCGCGAACACAACGCTCGGCCAAGTCGTCGCCGCCATCAACGACGCGGTCGGCGCTGCCGTGGCCACACACGACGGGACCTTCCTCGCGCTGACGTCGACGACGACCGGTGTGACCAGCGTGATCGCGTTCCACGCGCCGGCGACCCAGAATGCCACGGCGCGGCTTTTTGGTGCGGTGGACACCGTGTACGTGGGTCGGAATGCGGCGCCGGCCCGGCTCGTGGGGACGACCGACCTCCGCGACGGCATCGACCTGAGCGAGGCCTCTTACCTGCGGTTTCGTCTGGATGACGATGCGGCCATTGAAGGGACCGTGGCCGGCGCCGATCCGGCGCGAACCCGGCTCGAGGAGGTGGTGGCGGCGATCAATACCCTCGCCGGCACCGCCGTGGCCACACACAACGGGCGTTTTCTCTCGATAACGTCTCCGACAACAGGGGCGTCGAGCCGGTTGGAAATCGAGACGCCGGCCCCGGGGGACGCCTCGCCGGCGTTGTTCGGGATCACGCCGCGATTCCATACGGGCGAGGATCCCACACCCGCATCGGTGAAAGGAACGGCCGATTTGAGCGATGGCGTCAACGCCTGGGCCCAGTACACGCTCGCCATCGGTATCGATGGCGCCGCGCCGGTCTCACTCGATCTGCGTCGTGGCGTCGCCGATCCCTCGCGCGTCACGCTCGACGAACTGGTCGGGCGTCTCAACGAGGCCGCCGGATACGCGGTGGCCACCCACGACGGCGCCCACCTCCAGCTGACCTCCGCCCGCGCCGGCGAGCAGAGCCGAATCGATGTTCTCGCGCTCGAATCGATACGCCGGCGCCCGTTCGTCAGCCGCGCCTTCCTGAGCGATGAGGCTACGTTCGCCATTCTGGGATACCTGGACCGGGAAGCCGTGGGGACGCCAGGACGGCGAGCGACAATCGCCGGCAAGGCGGACCTTCGGCGCGGCGTCGACCTCCGCGACGCGCGGTTCATCCGGCTACGCGTTGATGCGTTTCCCCCGTTCGATGTGGATTGTGCCCGCGCGCGCCCTCGGGCAACCACCCTCCCGGAAATCGTGGACGCCATCAACACCGTCTGGCAGGGAGCTACCGGTCAGTCGACAACGCTGGCGTCGACTGATGGGCAGCATCTCCTCGTCGAATCCCCCACGATCGCCGCGGCCAGTCTGGTGGCCTTCGAGACGCCGCAAGCTACCGATGCGCTGCCCACCGTGCTGGGCGTGGCGCCCGGAACCTATCGTGGCGAAGCCAGCGGGCGGATCTCCTATGTAAGCACGGTAACGCTGAACGCCGGCGTCGTCCTGCCCGCGGACGCCCGGATCGTACTGGGTGTTGACGGGGGCGCCCCGGTCGAAATCCGCTTCGATGATATCCGTCAGGGGGATATCGACGCGATCTCGCTGAGCCGTCTCGTACTGCATCTCAATCAGGCCCTTGGCGTCAACGTGGCCGCGCACGATGGGATACGGCTCATTCTTACCACCCTCAAGCGCGGCGCGGAGGCCCAACTGGTCTTCGAAGCTTCGGGGGGGATCGACGTGACGCCGGCGCTTTTTGGATTCGAAGCACCTCGCGTGTACCGGGGACCGGCACCGGGCGCGGGAAGGATCGAAGGTGCCCGCGACCTCGGCGTGGGTGTTGATCTGAGCACCCGGCGAATCCTTCGGCTCGCCGTGGATGGGGCGCCGGCGATGGATATCGACTGTGCCGCCGGCGCGGCCGATCCGGCGGCGGTGACGCCGGCCGAGCTCGCAGCGGCCATCAACGCGGCAACCGCTCTACCAATCGCCGCGATCAATGGAGGGAAGCTCATCCTGACCTCCCCCACGACGGGGCTTTCGAGCCGGCTCACCATCGAAACGGTGTACACCGCCGACGCCCGGGCCAAGCTTTTTGGAAACGCACCTGTCCAGGCCAATGGGGAAGACGCACAGCCGGCCCGGTTGGTGGGGGAGGTCGACTTGTCTCGTCCGGTGGACCTGAGCCAGCGCGACCTGGTCCGTGTTGCCATCGATGGTGGTCGGCCGCTTGATATCCCGGTGGCCGGCCTCGCGCCCGATGAGACGGACGGCACCGAGATCGTCGCGGCCCTCAATGCGGCGTGGCCAGGATTGGCCTCCCTGACTGCAGAGAACCGGCTGGTACTGACGTCTCCATCCTTTGGGGCGTCCAGCCGAATCGCCGTGGCGCCCATTCGTGAGATCGAGGTGGTTGAATATGCGCCAGTCGCAGCGTCGCACGAGGTCCCGAATGCCCATCACGGCGACCACGTAGCTGTCGAAAACAACGGGGCAGCCGATAGCGAAGCGGCCTACGTGTTTTATGCACCGGACGGCGTGTTTGGACCCGGATGGATCGACATCGAAGGAGGGACGCAGCTACGCGCGCGGGTGGTGCTTCGGGCCGGCGAACGACTCCATGTTGGCTCGAAGCAGGGGCGGCTGAACGCAGCGATTGAAGGCCGCGACGGGCATCAAACGGCCGTTGATCCATCGTCTCTTTTCGCCGGCCCGATCGGGGTATCTACCCCGATACCCTTCGAGGGCCCCTGGGCACTGGCCGGGACCACGACCGAGCCGCCGGCCATCCACCTGTATCCGCCGATGGCCCCCCGGGGCGTGACCCTCCGCGCCCGAACAAAAACGGGCGCGAGGCCCCGAGTCCATGTTTCGGTTCGGCCGAGCGAACGCATTGAGCACATCCCCATCACCCCCGGTGAAAACCGCCGGCTCACGGGTCGTCTGGCGTGCGAGGACGGTGCATATCGGCTGCTCGATGGCGACGCGCATGTCCTGGCCGAACTCCGGTTCACCCGGGATCTCCAGGCGGCCGCCTTCGCGGGTCAGGTTGTCCAGGCGAAAGGCCGGCTTTTCGACGCCGCGCCCCCGGTGTTGCTCACGGGCGACATCGAGCCGCTGTTTGATGTCAGGATTACCTCCTCTGAATCGGGAACGACCGATGAAGTGTATGAAGCCGTCACGATCGGAGGGGACGCCGGCGCCGCGGAGTCGA
Organism: Rhodothermales bacterium; assembly: GCA_041738655.1. Classification (GTDB taxonomy): domain Bacteria; phylum Bacteroidota; class Rhodothermia; order Rhodothermales; family JAHQVL01; genus JAWKNW01. The sequence continues at coordinate 7,528 of JBGSPJ010000285.1, forward strand.
TCGAAGTGCGCGTGAACGCCGGCACGACGCGTTCGGCCATTGTAAAGGCCTCGTCGTTCGATAAAATCGATGTCCTGCGGGTGGCCCGGGGCCGAAACAAACGCGTGGTGATGATGTGCCGCGCCGCCCGATTTAATGAAGCTTCCTTCAACAGAGCCCGGTTCGCCGGCGGCCTATGCCAGGAAGCCGGGATCTTTAACGCGAGTCGATTCACGAATGCGCCGCCCGAGACGATCGCTGCCGTATTCGGAGACCACACGAGAGGTGTTTCGGGATCCCTGGATATCGTGGCGTCCTGGACGACGCACCGGCCCGGAGCCTTCGCCGTCAATTTGCCGCTCGACCTCCCCGAGCGCTTCGGCGGGCGTTTTAATACGTCCCGTTTTGGATTAAGCGCCGGGGCGCCTGAGCTGTTCGAGGATGTGGTGAGCGAGCCGGCGGACGACCCGCGTCATTTTACGACCCTGATGGACGCCGCCGGTTCGGCCTTTGTTACCGCCGAAACCGTTCCCACGGTGCCCCTCGGATGGTCGGCCGTTCAGATTCCGTTTCGAAAGCCGCGGTATCTGAGCCAGGGAACGGCCGGCCAGGCCGCACGCCTCTACCTGTTCGAGGACGATGTGCCCGGGTTCATCAAAATCGAGGCGAAAGAGCCCGGAGCCCAGGGAAATTCCATCTTCATGACGGCGCGAACGTCTGGCCCCGCGCAGTTCGATATCGCCGTACAGTTTGACGGCGGCCGGTTCGAGAACGCCCGCGCGGTGGCGCTCGGGGATTCGGTGCCAACGCTCGGCGCTTCGCTGATGCAGCCGGCGCGGGTCGGCGTCTTGCAGGCCAAGGCCGCGGGGGTATCGGTTGCCGTCACGCGGGAATGACGCGCAAAGGAACGCATCGAGAGATCGGAACGGGACGCCGGCGGAGTCGATCCCTCGATACATTACTCCCGGCTTGTCCACCTCCTTCCACACTCAGAAACACTAAAGGGAAACGATATGGCTGATCCACTGACCCCATACATCGAATTCGAAGCCGGCGGATTGATCGATGCCGCCGAATTCAACCAGCTTCAGATCGAGATCCAGGAAGATATCGCGGAGCAGGTCGCCGAAGCCAAAAGCGAAATCCAGGGGGGCAAAGTAAAAGAGGCGGAAAATGCGGAGAAGTTCGCCGCGTACTCGTCGGATGCCTGGTTGGCGAAATTGGATGAGCGGTATGCCGCAAAAAATCACGACCACCACGGGTACACGGTGTATCGCAGGTACATCAAGAAGTTTACCGCGAAAACCAACGAAGTGCTGCTCGAACACGGCATGGGGCGCTATCCGATCGTCGATACCTACGAACTGTTGCCGGTGACAGACCACGCCGACTACAAGGACTGCAAGATCCTGGTCTATTACGGCCATACCGATGCCGATCGCCTCGGTCTGCGGGTGAAGGTGTTCCGGGATGAAGTGAATCTAGGGTACGCGCTCGAGACGCTGTTGCACGAACTGGGGGTCATCTACAAGGACACCAGCACCATCCGCGACGTGTTGAACGATCTGTGGGCGGCGTTCATGAAAGACCCCAATGACGAGATCAAACACTGCGAGACCGATTGGATCAAGGAATGTTGCGGGCTGAAACGCACCATCAAGGACTTGAAGGAAGCCGGCGAATGGGAGGATCTCCACGTGGCGCTTCGCCCCAGAAAATGCGGGAAAGGCACCGACCTGCTCTTTGACGGGGAGGACACCGACGACGTCAACATGGGGGCTCTTTGCCAGGCCGAAATCCTCCAGGCGAACTACAACACGCTGTATGTCAAGGTCGATGAGGACGTGTTCACGCCGTCGCCAACCGGACAATCGACCGTCGAACTGTGTTTGATGTTTTTGTTGCGGATCTGACAGGCTTTCCTTCCGCTCCTCCCTCGCCCATCCATCGAATTCCGACTGCCGGTGAAACTCGCACGATCGTTTCCAGGCGCTCAGGCGCCGTTCGAAGGGAATCGCACCCTGCGGGTTGATGGATTGCCCGCAGGGGCGAAGGTCCTGAAGGCGCGCTTTACGGTCAGCCCGGCGAGAGGCACCTCGATGCCCCTCTTCGTTGAACGCATTGGTTTCCCATCGCCGGATGAACCCGGCGATTGGGGAGCGACCCTCTCGAGGCAAAGTAACGGACCGGGTTCTTTCTGGACGGAAGTCGACTTCCACGCGCGGCGCGCCCTTCATTCGGTGAGTGGAAGCGCCGCCGGCTCGCCTACCCTGCAAGTCGATCTGGGCGGCACGTGGGTATGTGTGCATCCGGACGGCACGCTGCGCGCAACCGATACGTGTTATCCAGTGAATTTCCTGGGTGGGCGCGCGGCGTTGCCCGGTATCGTGGCGAATCGGTTCCGGCTGAATCATGCCTCCGAGGTCACCGTCTCCGCGGTCGAAGTACGCAGCGTGCCGGCCAACGTGAGCCTGAGCCTCAAAGGCCAGGCCCCGTTCTGGACACACCTCGGAGAGATGACGCAGGGCCAGGAAGCGCCGGACGTGGCGGCAATCGTAAATGCCTTTCTGGCCACGGCACAGGTCGAAAACGGGTTTTATGTCCTGCCGATCGTCCTCCATTCCGATTCCATCGCGCGGCTGGACGTTTGGCTGGATATGGACTTTGTGCGATCAGACGACGTGCTGCCCGCCCATCTAACTGAAATACGGCTCCCATACGACTTCGGGGGGCTGCCGGCCGTACAGGAGGGCCTCCTGCAGGTGCGCTTGCCGGCTGGCGCCCGGATTGTGCCCGAGGGCACTTCGGCCCGCGTCAACGGAGCCTTCCAGGCGAGTCGCGTCGTTTTTGGGATGACGGGAGAGGCGGGCGCTAGCGCGTTCATCCCGGTTACGGCCGGCCGCGCGCAGGCGCAACCCTTTATCGTATCGATCGAAACCCCGGCCACCGCTATTGATTTGTTGTTGGCGGCCGTAACCCGCACGGCGAAAGTCGAGGCGAATATTTTCCCCGATTCGGATGGAAAACCCTTCGACAACCCGCTGCTGCAACGTCCGGTCTCGGTTTCACTGAACCGGGATACCGCCGGCACATTGACCTGGATCAGCGCCCCGCTTCACCACGAGTTTTTATTCAGACCGGCCACCGCCGAACCACCCGGCTCGCCCATTCGGTACTGGTTGGTGGTACACGCCATCGAGGGAGAGGTTGTCTGGGGGGCCGCGCCGGCGTCCCATCAGGCTGTTGGACTGCAATCCAGCGAGTCTAGCGGGTTGGCCTGGCGACAAACGACCGATCCGAACGTGCCCGGACCTCTCGAGGCCAAACTCCGCCTCCGGCATACGCCGGCCGAGTTCCACATGCCCGTCGCATTCCAGGTAGGGACGGCCGATGCCGCGCATCGTGTATCCCTCGACCGCTTCCAACCCTTGGGACGGGTCGATTTTGCGCTGGATGGGGTGGACATGGCCGGGGCCTTAAATGGATTTGTCGATTCGTTCGACATCCCGGAATGCCCGTCCGCGGAGCATCTCGACAATGGAGGCTTTGACACGTGGCTCACCGTGAACCTGGATGAACAATCGATCATGGAAGTGCCCGAATTCTGGACCCTGACCTCCGGTAGCATCGCCCGGTGGGACATGAGGGACGATTCGGCCGTGAGTCAGGCGCTTTTGGGAGGGGTGCGTGATGATGCCGGCGCGACGGGACTTTCTCAACTGACGGCGATCGTTCCTGGATGTCGCTATGAATTCCGTTTTCAGGGACTGGCCGCGCAAGAAGGAGCGCTGGCGGAGATCATCTGGCGCGGGAGTCGACCCGAAGAGGCGTTTCTGGCGACGGAAACCGTGCCGATCCAGCATTTAGACAATCAGGAGGAACCGGAGAAGCCCCTGCTGGGCGGCACGACGCCCCGGGCGGCTCTCCTCGCGCGACTCGCCACGCTGGCGAGTTCCCGGTCGCTGGAGTCGTTTCCTCCTATCCATCGAGCGTTTGTCACGGCGCCGGCGGAGGCGACGCAGGCCGAAATTCGTTTCATTGTCCCAGAAACGAATACCGCGCTTATCGACAGCGTGTCGTTTATCGGCACCGCTAATGTGTTGTCGACCCCGGTCCTTTTCGGAGAGCGCCCAAACGGGGTGGCCGCGCCTTCGGGATGGGAAGTCAACCTCCCGGAGGATGTCCCCGGTGTGCTCGCGCAGGACCATTCCGGCACGCTGGTGCTTCGCAATGCGTCATCGGATGAGCTGATCCTGACACAGGCCGTGGCCGTAGTGGCGGAGCAGCTCTTTTCCCTGGATGTCACGGTTCGTGCCAGCAAGACCCCGGCCGGAGCCGATCCGGCCTCGCTGATGGTGCGCTGGCGCAATGCGGCCGGCACCGAGCAAGGCACGGCGATTAAACTCTTTCTTGATAGGGAGGGCGATGATCCCCTTCAAGCGGAAGGTCGGGTCCCGGCCGGCGCGGAAGAGGCGGTGCTACACCTGCTCGTTCCTCCCGGGCAGACGCTGGTCATCGAACGCATCGCGTTCGAGCCACGCCAGGACATTCCCGTGCCGTTTACCTTTGTTGCCCAGTCGCCCGGTGAAATCACCCTGTCGGACGTCCGGCTAGCGTATGAGTTGACACCAGGAACGCGGCCGGCGGTACCCCTCGGAGGCCTCCATCCCCCGACCCCGCCCGGACGTCGCCCCGATCAAGTCGTCGATGGGTGTTGTTATTGCGCCTGCTGCGCGAAAGAGTCGACGCTCTCGAACACCCGCCCCGTGGTAACGGCGGAAGACCGGTCATTTCGCGTGGGCACCTGCCCGGATTGTGGCACCGTGCTCGTTCAGGCCGGCGGCGTAGCGGAGCGCGCGGGCCGCCCCGTTTCGTTGAACACCGCCGTGGCGTTGGCCCGGGTTGCTGCGGAAAGGGCCTTCTTGTCGTCGCCGGCGCCGGCGGAAACGCTTGCGCTAACCCGTACGCCGCCCCCAATCGCGCTAGTGCCCCCGCCAAATACGGCCGTATCACAAACCGAAGGACCGACCGAGGATCCAAGCGTCCCGCCCACCCCCGAAGCCCGTGTCGAGCCAGCCTCCCTGGCGGTGGCGCGTGAGCTCGCCGGTCTGCTCGCCGACGAAGCCCTGGTTGGCCTTCAGAATTTCAAACTCCAAACCCTCGACAGCTACTCCGCCGGCCGCATCCTGGGAATAGTGAGCAAACAAAAACCTGGAGGCAGTTCGCGATGATCATGGCCATAGCCAATCAGAAAGGGGGGACAGGCAAAACGACGACCACCCTGAACCTGGGCGCCTCGTTGGCGCGGTTCCACAAAAAGAAGGTGCTGCTTGTCGACCTAGACCCCCAGGGGTCGTTGTCGCTGTATACCGGTTTTCGCCCGGAAGAGCTCGGCACGCATCTCGGGACCGCCCTTCGCGATCCCGGCCGGCTCGACGACGCCTTGCAGCCCTATTTCAACCGATTGCTGCACGTCCTGCCGGCGTCGCCCGAGCTTCAGCACGCCAGCGAGCCCGGTGCGGCCGACAAAAATGCGTTCGATCGCCTGGCCGATGTGCTGCGGGAAGCCAGGCGTCGATTCGATTACGTGATCGTGGACTGCCCGCCCACGCTCGGCCGTTTGGCGCATCTGGCGTTGGGCGCCGCCGACAGCCTCATCATCCCGCTGCAGTGCGAATACATGGCGTTGCGGGGTGTCCAGTTGATTCTCGAGAATGTGGACCGGGCACGGCAGGATGCCAATCCGAACCTTGCCGTGTTGGGCGTCCTGCTTACCATGTACGACGCGCGGACGCTTCATGCGAGGGAAGTGCGTCAGGAAATAGCGGAAGCGTTGGAGGGGCGAGCGCCTCTGTTTTCCAGCGTTATCCCGCGGACCATCCGATTCCCGGAATCAGCCGTCGCCATGGTGCCCATGTTTGCCTACGACGAAGAAGGCGCGGCGGCGCGAGCCTATCAATCACTAGCGCGCGAGGTAATAGATCATGGGTAGAAAAAGAGCCGCCCTATCCGGTCAGGGGAAAAAATTGTTCGAATCCACCCATAAACCTCAAGCGTCGCCGGACGTGTCGAGCGGGAAAAAACAAACTTCCGCGTCAAAGCCCTCCTCCGAGGCGCCTCCTGATCTGGCGAAAAAGATCGAGGCCATCAAGACGCTGGTCAAGCGGTTTAAGCAACTCGTGGACCCCGCGATATTTAACGAACTGCGCGTCAAAGATCTGCCGGCGTTTACCGAACGGAAGCGCTGAAACGACGGGTGATTGTCAATTATACGGTCGACCCGCGATCACAACGCGCGATGGATCCATAGATATGGCCATGGTAAAATAAAGAGCCGTTGTCCTGCAAAATGGCGTATTTTCGGGATTGGACGTAGTGGAGGGCGTGATTAAAATAAAGCACGCTTGCTCGCCCGAGGAGTCATCTCCGTTCATTCAGTCCTACATACGTCATGTTGAAAGTAGTACCGGCAGGGCGTTGTGTGCTTTTTGTGTGGGTCAAACCATGGATATCTTTGTAGCGACTCAGCTATCCACGATGGGAATTGGGATTTCAGCGCAGCTCAAGCTGCTATCACCAGTTTAAACGTGATTGGCATGAACGTACCATCCGAAACCGCGCGATTGTCAACCAATGATGAGATTCTCGGTCTGCTAAAGGGTGAAATAGAACCCGTCCGAAACTCACCATTGTACGTGGCCGGCCTGCTGCTGGTCACCATTGTCATGGTTCTTTTGCCGTTGCTCTACGTCGCGCTAATAGGTCTCGTCGGATACCTGACCTACCTCCATGCAACCGTCGATGTAGGCATTCTCAATGGCAGCGGTTTCAGAATAAGGCTGTTGATGTATCTCGGCCCGATCGTTGTCGGTTGTGTGGTCTGCCTGTTCCTGGTCAAGCCGTTTTTTGCGCGACCGCTCAAACCCCCTGAACCAGTGTCGCTCGATCCTTCCCGTGAGCCCCTGCTTTTTGCATGGGTCAAACGTCTATGCGCACTGGTCAACGCTCCGGTGCCGGCGCGCATCGACGTAGATTGCGAAGCAAATGCCTCGGCGAGTTTTCGGCGCGGATTTTTTAGCATCACGGGTCAAGACCTTGTCCTGACTATTGGTATCCCCCTCGTCCAGGGGATGAGCCTCGTTGAATTCACGGGCGTACTCGCCCATGAATTCGGTCACTTTGCGCAAGGAGGCGGCATGCGGTTGAGCTACATCATTCGACGGGTAAATCACTGGTTCGCGCGGGTTGTATACGAACGGGATGGATTGGACAGGTCGCTTGAAGCGTCGCTCCAATCCACGGGCGGTCTGCTCGGAATTGTCGTGCTGGTGTCGCAGGGATGTGTGTGGGTATCGCGACAGGTATTGTGGGTGTTGATGCAGATCGGACACCTGATCAGTTCGTTTCTTCTTCGCCAGATGGAGTTTGATGCGGATCGGTATGAAGCACGCGTCGCCGGCAGCGACCAGTTTGAACACACCGTTCACAGGCTGCATGCGCTTATGATTGGCCACAATGCGGCGCTCCGGCCACTGGGGGCGCATCTGGCCGCAAAGACGCTTCCAGACAATATCCCCGCCATCTGCCTGGTTAAATCCCAGGCTATCGACAAAATGGAGTTTCAGAACTACATGGCCAGGGTATTGGAGCAAAAAACCAGCCGCTGGAGCACCCACCCATCGGATCGCGACCGTATCGAGAACGCAAAGCAGGAACAGGCGCCAGGCCTCCTGCAAACCGATCTTCCAGCACATGTCCTGATTACGGAACCAGACGCTCTCGCCATCCGGGCCTCGAGAGCCTTTTACATGGCTGCTCTCGACCCCAAAGTGAGCTCCGACGTTCACAACATTCATTTCATATCATCTGCCGAATTCCTGGAGGCGGAAGATAAAGAGTCTGAACGCAATCGTGGGGTCTTACGCTATTTCCAGGGTCTGATAGACGGGAATCGACTATTCTTCCCATCGGTTGATGCCTTGCCTGGGGATTCGACAGGGGAGGCAACGGTACGTGAGATAGAGGAGACACGAGCCGGCTTGATCGAAGCACGTGGCGAAGACCTCGATAAACGATATGCCATAATTGACAGGCGCCTCTATCTTGATCTCCAGTTGTTGTCCAACGAGTCGGTATCGACCACGCTCCTCAAGAATCAGCTTGCGCGAGATCATGTGGAAGGCACGCTGGCGATTTTAACCTGCCTGCGCCGCATTCATCCTCGGTTGGTGCAAATCACGCGACGCTTCGAACATACGATGGAAATCTTGCAAGAGGCGCATGCCCATCCGTCGGAAGAGCGACAGGAGCAAATTGAAGGAGAGCTGAATGAGATCCATGCCGATTACATGCATATCCGTGAGGAATTGGATCGATTGCCGTACCCTTTTTCGCGTCCGCACCGTGAAATGACATGCGCGGACTACGTTATGCCGGAAACCCCCACGGCGCAGGAAGCCAGCCAATTGCTGGAAGCTACCCACTATCTACTCGGCATGATGCCGTTGCTCTACGAGAAATCTATTGCACGACTGGTTGAGATCGTAGAGCAAGCTGAAGATGCGATTGGGTTGGCACGTCTTCCAATTCCAGATCTCCCGCTCGCCGATCCTCCCATCGGGGAAACGTAAAGGCTACCGCTCTTCGAGTGCCTATCCCAATGTCCCCTTCGGCCCCGTTGATACGCTTCTATTAGTGATGACGGTGGGACTCCGGCGCCTTCGGGTGCTGCAGGTTGTTCCCACGGCTATCGCTCACGGCCGGCAATCCGGAATCCTCGGGTCGCCGGCCATCTGTCCACCCCTAGTCCAGGAGGAAGCGTATGGAAGCTACCCAGAAAACGGCCCGTCCGTATGGCAAGCTCGAGCTCGGCGCTGCCGCCACTACCGTGGCCGCGACCCAGCTCTGCGTGCCGTGTCTGCTCGACCGCACGGCGGTCGGCGTCGGCCGTTAATACACCGTGCCCATGTGTCCCGAACCGCTGTTGAGGATCGACCCGCGGTACGCGCTTCTGATCGATGCCGCGGCGCAGGTCGCCTACCTCATCGATGAGGTTCAGCCGGTGGTCCTGTTCGGCGAACCTGTAGTGCATGTGTTGGGCTGTATCGATGGCCTGAGCCAGGCACCACGGGTCGCTGAACGGGCCGCCGGCCGCATGGACCACGACCTCGCGGTTTCCATCATCGCCGCCCTGGTGGAGGATGGCATCGTTGTCGCCGACCACACGGATACGTCCCATGAATCACCTTCCAACCTATGACCCCGCTCTGGCCACCGCCGTCTTCTGGCGCCGGCAGGGACTCGATCCCGACGGTGTTCGCGCCACGCTCGCGGCAGCG
>JBGSPJ010000304.1:0-1852 GCA_041738655.1 Rhodothermales bacterium
AACACCGGGCCGAGCAGACGGAGCGCATGCAGGCGGCGCTGCTTGATAACGTGAGCCACGAGTTCAGGACGCCGCTGACCGGCATCCTCGCCGCCGCCCAGATGCTGCGCGAGGGGGTAGACACCGAACAACGGGAGCTGACCGAGATGATCATCCGCGACGGCCAGCGGATGCATGCCACCCTGTCAAACGTCCTCGAGCTTGTGGAGCTCGAAGCCGCGACGACGACGGTACAGCCGGCAGCGTTCGACCTGGCGGATGAACTCCGCGCGGCGGTGTCGCCGTTCGCCCCGTTCGCCGAGCGGAAGGGAATCCAGCTGCTGGGTCCGCCGGCCGAGGCCTCGTTCACCGCCGTCAGCGACCCCATCTTGCTGCGGCGGGTCGTGGGCAACCTGGTCGAAAACGCGATCAAGTTCACGGAGGCCGGCCAGGTGCGGGTCGGGTTCGAGCCGGTCGGCGACGGGTTCCGCGTCGATGTCGTCGATACCGGCGTGGGGATCGCCCGTCCTCAACTCCAGCATCTCTTCGCCCCGTTTTCCCAGGGAAGCCAGGGCCTGAATCGCGCCTACGCCGGCACCGGGCTGGGGCTTTCGTTGACGAAACGGCTTGTCGACCTCATGGGCGGTACCCTCACCATCACCAGCGAACCCGGCGCGGGCAGCGTGTTCAGCGTGGCGTTACCGCGCGACGCCGGCGCCCCGGACCACACGCCCGACGCCTGACAGAACCTTTGGCGTCGCCCGCGTCGTACAACCCGCGTTTTTGATCACCAACCGGACGCGCGCCATGAGTTCGTTCTCGATGGATTACGATTTACCCTTCCGCGAGCATGAAGACGCGCTGGCGGCCGAGCAACGAAACTACCTCTTTCCCTGCGTGCGCCCCTATTATCAGGATCCGCTGGTGATCCGGCGCGCGGAAGGGGTGTGGGTGTACGACGATCAGGACCGACCGTACCTCGATCTGTTCGCCGGCATCCTCACGACCTCGCTGGGCCACGCCCACCCCGAAGTCGTGGCCCGGGTTCGGGAGCAGGTGGGGATCCTTGGCCACACCTCCACCCTCTACGTCACCGAGCCCCAGATCCGTGTGGCGCAGCGGCTGGCGGAACTGGCGCCCGGCCGGCTGCAGCGGTCGCTCTTCCTGAACAGCGGCACCGCCGCCATCGACGCCGCCGTGATGCTAGCCCGGATGTACACCGGGCGTGACGAAGTGATCGCCCTGCGGCTCGGCTACTCCGGCAACAGCCTGCTCGCCACTAATTTGACGGCGCACGCGCCCTGGCGGCCTTTGTCGAGCGCCGTGCCGGGCATCAAACACGCACTGGCGCCCTATCCGTACCGCAGCCCGTTCGGATATGACCCCGAGGTGAACGCCGCGCGGTTCGCGGACGACATCGAGAACATCATCCAGACCGCCACGAACGGCCGGCCGGCGGCGCTCCTCGCCGAGACCATCCTTGGCGTCGGCGGATTTATCGTCCCCCCACCCGGGTATTTCCAGCGCGCCGCCGCGATCGTGCGGAGCTACGGCGGGCTGTTTATCTGCGACGAGGTGCAGACCGGCTTCGGCCGCACCGGCGACCATTGGTTCGGGATCGAGCACTGGGACGTCGAGCCGGACATCATGATCATGGCCAAAGGGATCGCCAACGGCTTCCCGGTTGGCGCCGTCATCGCCCGACCCGATGTGGCCGCCGCCTGGGAGAAAAAGATGATCTCGACCTTTGGCGGCAACCCCATCTCCATGGTCGCCGCCGAGGCGACGCTCGATGTCATGATGCGCGAAAACGTGCCGGCGCGGGCGGCCGAGCGGGGCCGGCAGTTGCGCGCCGGGCTGGAAACCCTCCAGG
>JBGSPJ010000269.1:0-13144 GCA_041738655.1 Rhodothermales bacterium
GGGCGCAACCCGGCGTGGGCGCCGGCGTGGGCAAAGCCCTCGTCGCCTTGCTGGATGATGGCGTCGAGATCGAACGGTTCTCTGCGGCCCAGGCGCTCCGCGCCGTGAACGTGGCGCCGCTCCGTGACGATATCCAACGCTGCCTCGCAAAAGAAACCTCTCCGCGGGTGCGCGAACAACTGCAACAACTGACCGGATTCTGACAATGGTGGCAATGGTCGGGTGGATCGTGGCGCTGGTGCTGCACCTCGTGCTGGGATGGCCGTTCAGCGTCGCCGGCGGAGTGGTCGCTGGGTACCTGGCCGTCGATAAAGGCTGGTTGTGGGGTGGCGCGGCCGTAGGTTTTTCCTGGGCCCTCCTGGTGACTTATAATTTTGTGGTGGCAAACGGGCCGGTTTCGAGGATGATCGACATAATGGCCCAGATCCTTGGAAACATGCCCGAAGTCATGTTCGTTGTGTTGACCATTCTAATCGGATGCGCCCTCGGCGTTTGCGGCGGCCTCGTGGGCGCTCAGACGGCGCGGATCGTCCGCTCGCGCACCGCTACCCCGGTGCGGCGCTGAGCGCATCCCCCGTAATATGGAGCGAAGTACCCTGATGCCGAGGACGACTGAAGAAATCCGTAGCCTGTTAGAGCGTGTTGACACGCTCGGGAGGTATCTTTGACCCCGCTCATCGCGAACAACAGATCGATGCGCTGAGTCAACGCCGCCTGAATCCTGATTTCTGGCAGAATCAGACGGCGGCGAGAGAGGTGGAACGCGAAATTGCGTTGCACGAGAGTTGGTTAAACGCCTGGAAACGCGTTGAACGGAGCGCCCAGGATGTGGATACCCTGTTGGAATTGGAGGCCGAAGAAGGCGGCCTCGCGGAGGACATCCAGGTCGAGGCCGATCGCCTCGCCACGCTTGTTGATGCGCTGGAATTCCGAAAGATGATGAGCGGCCCGGACGATCAGCGGGACGCTATCCTCACCATCCACCCCGGCGCCGGTGGCACCGAAGCCCAGGATTGGGCCGAGATGCTGCTTCGTATGTACACCCGCTATGCTGAAAAAGCCGGGTTCGCGGTGACCATGCTGGATTATCAGGAGGGGGAGGGGGCCGGCATCAAGAGTGCGTCGATCCGGATCGCCGGCGAATACGCCTACGGCTACCTCAAATCCGAAAGCGGCGTCCATCGCCTTGTGCGCATCTCGCCCTTCGACGCGAGCGGCAAACGGCATACATCCTTCACCAGCGTCTTCGTCTACCCCGAAATCGACGAAACGATCACGGTAGACATCAAGCCGGACCAGCTCGAACTGCAGACCTTCCGCTCCGGCGGCAAGGGGGGGCAGAACGTGAACAAGGTGGAAACCGGGGCCCGGTATATCTGGATAGGTCCGTTATCCAACGGCGAAGAGGCCCGGGTGGTGGCGGAGTGCACCGAAGAGCGGAGCCAGCTCCAGAACCGGGAGCGCGCGATGAAAATGCTCAAGAGCCGGATCTACAAGCTCGAGCAGGATATCCAGGAAGCGGCGAAAAACGAGATCGAAGGGAATAAAAAGAAGATCGAGTGGGGCAGCCAGATTCGCTCGTACGTATTCCAGCCCTATACTATGGTGAACGACCACCGCACGGAGACCAAAGTCACCGACGTGCAATCCGTCATGGAAGGCGACCTGGATGAGTTGATCAAAGCCTACCTGATGCAGTGATTTTCCCCCCCTTGCCCCCCCGTTATGGCCGAGCGATTCGACTTTCTATTACTTGGGAGCGGGATTGCCGGCCTCTCGTTTGCCCTTCGCGCGGCCGAACATGGCTCCGTGGCCATTGTCACCAAAAAGGAAAGCGCGGAGTCGAACACGAACTACGCGCAGGGTGGCATCGCCGCCGTGGTGGACGAGGGCGATAGCTTCGAAAAACACATCGAAGACACGCTGATCGCCGGCGCCGGACTCTGCGATCCCGAAATCGTGCGCATCGTCGTCACCGAGGGGCCGGCTCGGGTTCGGGAGTTGATGGAGATGGGGGCGGCGTTCACGCGAGAGCAGGGCCGGCTGCATCTGGGGAAGGAAGGCGGACACTCCGAAAACCGGATCGTCCACGCCGCCGACGCGACGGGCAAGGAAGTCGAACGCGCCCTCCTCGCCCGGGTAAACGCCCACCCGAACATCCAGGTCTTTCAGCACCACTTCGCGCTGGAACTCATCACCGACCACCACCTGGGCCGCAACGTCACCCGCCTCCAGCCAGACATCGGCTGTTATGGGGCCTATGTGCTCGACGAGCAAAATGACCGCGTGATCACGATGCTCGCCCGCGCCACGCTGCTGGCCACAGGGGGGTGCGGGCAGGTCTACCTCCACTCCACGAACCCCGGCATCGCCACCGGCGACGGGCTCGCCATGGCCTACCGCGCCAAGGCCCGGATCGCGAACATGGAGTTTATCCAGTTCCACCCGACGAGCCTGTTCCACGCCGACGCCAATTCGTACCTCATCACCGAGGCCGTGCGGGGCGAAGGTGGCGTCCTGCTCAACAAAAGCGGGCACCGGTTTATGCCGGACTACGACCGGCGCGGTGAACTTGCGCCTCGCGACATTGTCGCCCGCGCGATCGACGACCAGTTGAAACAGCGCGGTGACGACTATGTCCTGCTGGATATCTCCCATATCGGCGCCGAGCACGTCCGCCAGCACTTTCCCAATATCTACGAGACCTGCCTCCGGTTCGGGATCGACATGACAAAAGAGCCGATTCCCGTCGTTCCCGCCGCGCATTACCAGTGTGGCGGCGTGCAGGTGGACGCGATGGGGCGGACATCCATTCGTGGCCTGTTCGCCTGCGGAGAGGTGAGTTATACCGGTTTGCACGGGGCGAACCGGCTGGCAAGCAACTCTCTGCTGGAAGCCCTGGTCTTCAGTTACCGGGCGGCGCAGGAAGCCACCGAAGTGGCTCGGGCCGGCAACTGGATGGATGGCATCCCGGACTGGGACGACAGCGGCACCGAGGCGCCACAGGAGTGGGTGCTGATTTCGCACAACCGCGATGAACTCCGCCGCGTCATGTGGGATTACGTGGGCATCGTGCGCTCGCGCCTGCGCCTCGAGCGCGCCTTCCGGCGTACCCATCTGCTCTATGAAGAGACCGAAGATTTCTACCGCCGATCGCGCGTGTCTACCGGCCTCTGCGAGATGCGCAATATGATTGTCGTCGCCTACCTGATCATTCGATCCGCCCAGATGCGGCGGGAAAGCCGGGGGCTTCATTTCATGCTGGATTACCAGGAAACCGTCGCGTGGGAACGGCGTCCAACCCTGGTCTGACGGGACTCCCTCAAGCGCCATCTGGAGATCGGAACTATCGCTTATAGGCTGCGTTTGATGGGACCTCAGGAGCGCTCGGAACGGTGCTTACGGCGCAGATAAGTGAGCTGCGGTAGACGTGCAAGGGGGGTCAGTGGCCGCCCTTTTTTGTTGTTGTAGGTCAGCCCCTGCAGCGCCCGTTCTCGAAAGGACCGGGCTTTTTTATTCTTATGAGCACAACGGTGAGCAAACCGGTTGAACCGGAATATGACCCGCTACCCGCGCGTGTGCGGGCGATCATCGAGGAGGTGATCGAGGATCCGCCGTATTTTCTGGTGGATGTCTCGATTCGCGGCCGCGAGGGATCGCGCGTAGTGGAGGTGTTTGTCGACAAGGACGACGGCATCTCCATCGAGGCGCTGGCGGAGTTGAGCCGGGAGATCGGTTTTTTGCTGGAAACAGAGGACATCATCAAGGGGCGGTATTACCTCACCGTCTCTTCCCCGGGGGCCGACAGGCCGCTGGTGATGCCCCGTCAGTTTCGCAGACATAGCGGGCGCCCGATGCGCCTGGTCGTTCGAGGGGAAGATGGCGCGGAGCATGCGGTCCGCGGCATTCTCGCCGCCGCAGGAGACGACGATGTTGAACTTAAAATCACGGATGATCAGCCACGCCGTGTCCGCTATGCGGATATCGTGGAGGCCAGGATCGAGTTACCCTGGTAGGCCGGCTCGGGATTGCCCCCGGGCGCATTCATTCACCAAGTGATACCTGATACGAAGGCAACGCCATGCAGAGCACGAACCTAGTATCTTCTTTTGCCGAAATCGCACGGGAAAAAGGGATCGAACGGGATACCCTTCAGATGATCGTGGAGGATGTCTTTCGCGCCATGATCCGCAAACGGTATGGCTCGGACGAATCGTTCGAGATCATTTTTAACCCGGACAATGGCGATATTCAGGTGCTGCATATTCGGCAGGTTGTGGCGAACCTGGATCTTGAGGACCCCGTCACCCAGATCGAAGTGCGCGACGCGGTCCGGATCGACGAAGATTTCTCGGAAGGGGATGAGGTGGCGAGTGAAGTCGACATCGCCGACTTCGGCCGGCGTGCGGTCATGACCGCACGGCAGACATTCAGCCAGCGCATCCGCGATATCGAAAAGGAAAACGTTCACAAGGCGTACCAGGATATCATCGGCGAGGTCGTCGTGGGAGAGATCTACCAGATCCGCCGGCGCGAAGTGCTCGTCATCCACAATAAAGTCGAACTTCTGCTGCCCCGCGAAGAACAGATCTACAAGGATCGGTACCGCAAGGGAGACATGCTCCGCGCCGTAGTCAAAGAGGTCCGACGCGACGCCGGCAGCAATCCGCAGGTGATCATTAGTCGCGCGGATCCTATCTTCATGGAGCGCCTGTTCGAGTTGGAAGTGCCCGAGATCTACGACGGCATCGTCGAGATCAAACGGATCGTCCGCGAACCCGGAGACCGCGCCAAGGTGGCCGTGGAAAGCCACGACGACCGGATCGACCCCGTCGGGGCGTGCGTCGGCATGAAGGGGGTGCGCATCCACGCCGTAGTGCGGGAACTGGGCAACGAGAACATCGATGTGCTCGAGTGGACGAACGATCCGCACGAGTTCATCAAACGAGCGCTTTCGCCCGCGAAACCGGTGAATGTCGTCGTCAATAATGAACTGAATCCGCCGCGCGCGAAGGTGGTTGTCCGGGCCGACGAAGTCAGCCAGGCCATCGGACGCGGTGGTATCAATATCCGTCTTGCCGCGGCGCTGACAGGGTATGAGATCGATATCTACCGCGAAATTGCCGCCGACGAAGAAGACATCGAAATCGGCGAATTCGCGGATGAGTTCGACCCCGACACGCTGAAGCTGCTGCAGAACATCGGCTGCGACTCGGCGCGTGCCGTCCTCGAACTCTCGTTGGAAGAACTGGTGCGCCGCTCCGGTCTGGATGCCGAGGCGGCCCAGCGTGTGCTCAATGTAATCAAGGCCGAATTCGAGGACGAAGAGGAGGTGGAAGAGGATTGATGGCGCGATTGCGCGCAAAGGAGGCGGCTTTTCGCCTAAGTGTGTATCTTAAGGTGTATGACAAAACAGACGACCTTCAAGAAAGTCAGGCTTTTTAACGTATCTAGAGAGCTGAACGTGGCTATAGATACGCTCCTCCAGCACCTGGAGCAGGACGGCTTTAAGGACGTCCTTGCAGGCAAGGGGGTTAATGCCTCGATTACCGACGAGGATGCGTATCTCTCGTTGCTCGAGGCGTTCGCGCAGGACATGGAGACCGCCGCCCGCGTGAAAGAGAAACGCGCGGCGCGTCTGGTTGAAATCGCCGGCGAGGGTGTCGAAAACGAGGAGGAACTCGAAGAGCCGGTCGCTCCCGCGCCGCCTCCTGTCACTCCTTCCGTCACTCCTCCTGTCGTACCCGAGGTCGTCGAACCCGTTATCGTCGTCCCACCCGAGCCCGAGCCGGTGGTTGTCGTAGCACCTGAGCCCGAGCCGGTTCCCGTTGTCGAGGAGGCGCCCGAGCCCGAGCCCGTTGTCGCCGAGATCGCTCCGGCGCCCGCCGTCGAGCCGGAGGTCGATGGAGTCGAGGAGGTTGAGGAAGAGGAGGAAGAGGAAGTCGTCGAAGAGTTGCCGCCTGTGATCGACCCGCTCGCGATCCTGGCGCCGGAACTTCTGCCCGACGATGAAGAAGGGCTTGTATCGGCTCGTCGCTACAAGCTCGAAGGCACCAAGGTGATCGGCAAAATCGATCTCACCGATGTCGATAGCGCGGCGGATCGAAAGAAAAAGAAGCGGAAGCGGAAGCGGAAGACGGATGCACCCGATGCCGATACGCCGGCGCCGGCCGTGCTCGAACGGGCCGTCAAGGAAAAAGAAAAAGAAAAGGAAAAAGAGACTCCAGCCGCCAAAAACAAGAAGAAGCGGAAACGGGGGCCCCAGGTGGACGCCGCGGAAGTCGAGCTGTCCTACCAGGAAACTTTGCGCACGCTCGAACAGGGCGCCAGCCGTACCCGCCAGAAGCGGCGCCGCCAGAAACGCGACGACGTGGCCGCGCAGCGCCAGCGCGACATGGCCACGGCTGAGGAAGACTCGCTCATCCTTCGTGTCACGGAGTTTATCTCGACAGGCGAACTCGCCGGCCTGATGGATGTCTCGGTCAACGAGGTGATCAGTACGCTCTTCGCCTCGGGGTTGATGGTATCGATCAACCAGCGCCTCGATGCCGATACGATCTCGTTCGTGGCGGACGAGTTTGGTTTTCAGGCCGAGTTTATCACGGATTTTGGTACCGATGACATCGACCTCGGCGTAGACGCCGCGGAAGACCTTGTGCCGCGCGCTCCAGTCGTCACGGTCATGGGTCACGTCGACCATGGCAAGACGTCGTTGCTCGACTATATCCGCAAAGCCAACGTGGTCTCGGGCGAAGCCGGCGGTATCACCCAGCACATCGGTGCGTACCACGTGGACGTGGGCGATGGCCGAAAAGTCACCTTCCTCGACACACCGGGCCACGAAGCCTTCACCGCCATGCGCGCCCGCGGCGCCCAGGTGACGGACGTCGTCATCCTCGTCGTCGCGGCGGACGATGCGGTCATGCCTCAGACGATCGAGGCCATTAATCACGCCAAGGCAGCCGAAGTGCCAATCGTGGTCGCTATCAACAAGATCGACCGCCCCGATGCGAACCCGCCCCGTGTAATGCAGGGGCTGGCGGATCAGGGGGTGCTCGTCGAGCAATATGGCGGCAAGGCGCAGTGCGCGCTCGTTTCCGCTAAAACGGGCGCCGGCGTCCAGGAATTGCTTGAAAAAGTGCTGCTCGAGGCGGACCTGCAGGAGCTGCGCGCCAATCCGACGCGTAATGCCTACGGTGTCGTCATCGAAAGCCGGCTGGAGAAGGGCCGCGGTACGGTCGCCACGATCCTGGTGCAAAATGGCACGATGCGGGTCGGCGATGCGTTTGTGGCCGGCATCTTCAGCGGGCGCGTCCGCGCTATGTTCAACGAGTGGGACAAACGCGTTGAGTCCATCGGGCCCGCCCTTCCCGCGCTCGTGGTTGGCTTTACCGGTGCCCCGGAAGTGGGCGACCAGTTCGTCGTGCTCGACGAGGAACGGGAAGCTCGCGAAATCGCGCAACGCCGGCAGCAGATCCATCGCGAACAGTCGCTCCGCCAGCGCAAGCACATTACGCTGGACGAAATCGGCCGCCGCCTCGCGCTGGGCGATTTCCAGGAGCTCAACCTCATCGTCAAGGCGGACGTGGGCGGCTCGGTCGAGGCGTTGTCCGATTCGCTCCTCAAACTTTCTTCCGAGGAAGTGGCGGTCAACATCATCCACCGCGGCGTGGGCGCGATCACGGAAAGCGACGTCATGCTGGCCTCCGCCTCCGACGCCGTTATCATCGGCTTCCAGGTCCGGCCCGACACGGGCGCTCGCAACCTGGCCGAGCGTGAAGAGATCGACATCCGCATGTATTCGATCATCTACGACGCCATCAAGGACGTCCACGACGCCCTCGAAGGCCTGCTCTCGCCCGAAGAGTCGGAGAAAATCACCGGTGTAGCGGAGGTCCGCGAGATCTTTAAGGTGCCGAAAATGGGTACCATCGCCGGCTGCTTCATCTCGGAAGGCCGCATCCGCCGTAGCGATCGTATCCGCCTCATCCGCGATGGGATCGTCATCTACGATGGCGAGATCAGCTCGCTGCGCCGCTTCAAGGACGATGTCAAGGAAGTGCTCACCGGGTACGAGTGTGGCATTGGCATGGAGCACTACAACGATATCAAGGTCGGCGACAGTTTCGAGGCCTACGAGATCGTCGAGACGAAACGTAAGTTGTCTGTTTGATTGGCGACGCGTCGCGGGGCTTCGGCCCCGTGGCGCGGTAGCCGTATGGAGAGGAATTCGCGATGAGCATCCGCATGGAACGGGTTGCGCGGCTGATCCAGCGGGAGATCGCGCAAATTCTTGGTCAGGATTATGTCGAGCAACTCCAGCCGATGGTGACCGTGACCGGCGCACGGGTGACGAAGGACCTGTCGATCGCCTACCTGTATGTAAGCGTGCTAGGCGCCACGGAAACGCAGCGCAAGACGGTGTTTAAGCATCTCGAGGGACTGGCTCCGCAGATCCGAACAGAGCTCGCCGGCCGTATCCGCCATCAGGTGCGTTCGATCCCGGATATACGGTTCTTCCTCGATGAGTCGGCGGTGGAGGCGGAGAAGATGGAGCACCTGTTCCAGCGCATCCGCGCGGAGCGGGAGCGTCGCGAGTCGGACACCTGAACCCTCCCCAGCGCGTGAACACCTCCTCGCACGGCACGGCAGAACCGCCGGTGTACGGGTATCCGAACTTCCCCGATCTCCTGGAGGCGGTCGTGCTTGTAGACAAACCGAAAGGGATTTCTTCATTCACGGTCATCCGCCAGCTCCGTCGGATCCTGGGCGTACGCAAAATCGGGCACGCCGGCACGCTCGACCCCATGGCGACCGGCCTGCTGATTGTCCTCGTCGGAAAAGCCACGAAGCGCATGGAGGCCTTCATGGGCATGGACAAGGTCTACTCCGGCGTCATCCGGCTCGGCGCGACGACGGCTTCGTACGACGCGGAGACGCCGGCGGAAACGCAAACCGATGCCAGCAGCGTCTCCGAGGGCGAGCTTGAGGCCGCGCGCCAGTCGTTTCTGGGCCGGCAGGAGCAAATCCCCCCGATGTACTCCGCCGTGAAAATCGGGGGTGAACGATTGTACAAGAAAGCGCGGCGCGGTGAAGCGATCGAACGCCCACCACGGTCGATCGAGATCTCCCGATTCACCCTCGGCCCCCGCGACGGCGACGATATCCCTTTCGAGGTAGCGTGCACCAAGGGCACCTATGTGCGGTCGCTCGCGCACGACTTCGGGGCGCGCCTCGGCGTGGGAGGATACCTGGCGGCACTGCGCCGCGAAGCGATCGGGCCGTATCCGGTCGATTCCGCCTGGACCCTCGATGCACTGGCTGCCGCCGCGCCGGCCCAGGAGCGACCCCTGTGATGGAACGGATCGTTGGGCTGGAGACGCTCGTGCATGATACGCGGTCCGTCGTCACCGTCGGCACGTTCGATGGTGTGCACCTCGGTCACCGGTCCATCATCTCTTATCTCGTTGAGCGCGCGCGTCTGCGGCAGGGGATCAGCGTGGCCGTCTCATTTCACCCGCATCCCCGCGATGTGGTGCGCGGCACACCCACGCCGCTGTTGACGACCGTCGAGGAGCGCGCCGACGCGCTCGAGGCGCTGGGGCTGGATCGATTCATCGTGATTCCGTTCACGCCGGCGCTGGCACGTATGGACGCGGCCGCGTTTGTGACCGATGTACTGCTGGCCCGCATCGGGCTGCAGGAAATCGTCATCGGGTATGACCACGGATTTGGCCGAGGACGAGAAGGGGATAGCGCGCTTCTGCGCGATATCGGCGCACGATACGGTTTCGGCGTGGATGTGATTCCCGCACAGGTACTCGAGGCCGATGTGGTTTCATCGACCCGGATTCGCCAGTTATTGGTGGATGAGGGGGATGTGCGTCAGGCGGCCGGCATGCTCGGCCGTCCGTACCGCCTCACAGGTGTCGTCGTGCCCGGCGACGGTCGGGGCCGGCTGATCGGCTACCCGACCGCGAACCTCGCACTGGAGGATGCCAACAAGGTAGTGCCGATGCCCGGCGTGTATGCCGTGAGGGTGTGGCGGCACGATACCGCGGCCCCGTCGGACGGCATGCTCAACATCGGCGTCCGGCCCACGTTCGACGGCCAGGACGTGCGGATAGAAGTCCACCTGATCGATTTCGAGGCCGATCTCTACGGCCACTCGCTGCGTATCGATTTTGTCGAACGCCTGCGCGACGAACAAAAATTTACGACCGTTGACGCGCTCGTCGAGCAACTTTCAAAAGACAAGGCGCGTTGTAAGGCCGAATTAAAGCGCTGAATTACAGCGCAGGGTGTACGTCAACCACCGAAGCCCCAGGAGGGGATCAGGCGACGTGCATCTTCTTTAGCATGGTATAATCTAAAGAGGAGCCCTACATGCTCACCAAGGAACTGAAGTCCGGACTCATCCAGCAGTTCGGTAAAGCGGCGAATGACACCGGTACCCCGGAAGTTCAGATCGCTATCTTTTCGAAGCGTATCACCGAACTGACGGAGCACCTGAAGCTCCATCCGAAGGACCACGCCACCCGCCGTTCGTTGATCAAGCTCGTCGGCAAGCGCCGCCGGTTGTTGAACTACCTCGTGGCCAAGGACATTGATCGGTATCGTAAGATCATCGAGGACCTTGGTATTCGTAAGTAACCGCTCCGGAGTGCATCCGGGGTGATCGCTGCGTCGCGACGTGAGGCGCGCGTGTGTCCGCGTGGAACACCGCGCCTCCTGCTGCGGGTTGAGACGCCCGATGTTATGTGCCATTCCGGCGGAGCGTCCGCCGGCTGTCGTCCGTTGATTCGATGTGTAGCTGGTAGATGAACGTGCCTGAGCGCATGCAGCAGTAGCGTCATGTTGATTGATGGAGAAAGGAAAAAAGATACCCTCACTTACCCGAAAACAATGTCTAAAGCAACGATTCAAGAGATCGAATTTGCCCCCGGGCGGTTCATTTCTCTGGAAACCGGTCGCCTGGCAAAACAGGCCAACGGTTCCGTCGTCGCCCGCCTGGGCGATACCATGGTGCTGGCTACGGCCGTATTAGCCCCGAAACCACGTGAAGGAGCGGATTTCTTCCCGCTGACCGTCGAATACAAGGAGAAATTCTCGGCCGGCGGCAAGATCCCTGGTGGGTTCATCAAGCGCGAAGGCCGCCTGAACGATAAGGAAACCCTGACGAGCCGCCTGGTCGATCGAACGATCCGTCCGCTGTTTGCCGACGGCTACCGGCACGAAGTTCAGATCATCATTTATGTCATCTCCGCGGACGACGAGTATGATGCGGACGTCCTGACGGGCGTTGCAGCATCGGCCACCCTGGCGCTCGCCGGCGCTCCGTGCGACGGCCCGACGGCCGGCGTGCGTGTCGGGCTCGTGAATGGCGAGTTCATCGTCAACCCCACCCTCCAGCAGATGGCGGAGAGTGAGATCAACCTGATCATCGCCGGCAAGGCCGACGCGATCATGATGGTCGAAGGCGAGATGAAGGAGGTTTCGGAAGAAACCATGCTCGAGGCCTTCGCGGTCGGCCATGAGGCCATCAAGAAGCTGTGCCAGGGGCAGACGGCGCTCGTCGAAGCCTTCGGGAAGCCGGAGCCGATTACCTTCGAGCCTATTGTCACCCCGAAGCCGCTCATTGATACCGTGGCGGCCCTGATCAGCGAAAAGGTGCGCTCGGTGCTCCTCCAGCCCTATCAGAAGGAAGTCTTCTACAGCAGCATTGACGAAATCAAGGAGTTTGCACTGAGCACGCTCCTCGGTAACGACAATCCGGAGACGGGCGAGTCGCGCGCTGAAGCTACGGCGGAGGGCTATACGGCCTCCCAGATCAAGGCGGCCGTCGGTGATGTCGAGAGCAATGTGATGCGCGAGATGATCCTCGCGGAAGGCCGCCGGCTCGACGGCCGCAATCTCACGGAGATCCGCAACATCTGGGCGGAAGTGGGCTACCTGCCCCGCGTCCACGGCTCGTCCATCTTCACCCGCGGCGAAACGCAGGTGCTGGCTTCCGTCACGCTCGGTACCCGGAAAGACGCCCAGGCGGTCGACCAGGTGTTCGACACCACGGATCGCCGGTTCTTCCTCCACTACAACTTCCCGCCGTTCTGTACCGGCGAGGCCAAGATGCTTCGCGGCACCAGCCGGCGAGAGATCGGCCACGGCTACCTCGCGGAACGCGCCCTGTCGGCCATCATGCCGGCGGATGCGGACTTCCCCTACACGGTCCGCATCAATGCGGACGTGCTGGAGTCCAACGGCTCGTCCTCCATGGCGTCGGTGTGCTCCGGCGCCCTGGCGATGATGGACGCCGGCGTGCCCATTAAAGCGCCGGTTGCCGGCGTGGCGATGGGGCTCATCACGGACGGAAAGCGCGTCGCCGTTCTCAGCGACATCCTGGGCACCGAGGATCATCTCGGCGACATGGACTTCAAGGTGACGGGAAGTCGCGCCGGGATCACCGCCTGCCAGATGGACATCAAGGTGTCCGGTCTGACCAAAGAGATCCTCAAGAGCGCCCTCGACCAGGCCCGCGAAGGCCGGCTCTACATCCTCGATAAGATGGCCGAGGTGCTCGACAAGCCGCGCGGCGAAATGTCGCCCTACGCGCCTCGCCTCACCCAGATCACGATCGACTCCGAGTTCATCGGCGCGGTCATCGGCCCGGGTGGCAAGATCATCCAGGGCATCCAGCGGGAGACGAGCACGCAGATCGAGATCGAAGAACGCGATGGCGTCGGCTACGTGACGGTGGCCGCTACCAATCAGGAAAATGCTGAAGCCGCGCTGCGCATCATTAAGGGTATCGTAACCGTCCCTGAAGAGGGCGAAGAATACGAAGGCACCGTGCGCGACATCCTGAGCTTCGGCGCGATCATCGAGATCATGCCGGGTAAGGAAGGCATGCTGCACGTTTCCGAGATGGACCACGTGTACGTGGAACGCCCCGAAGACTATGTGCAGGTCGGCGACAAGATCCGCGTCAAGCTGATCGAAGTCCGCGACGACGGTAAACTCCGTCTCAGCCGCAAACCGTTCATGCCCAAGCCGGAGAATGGCGCCGAGCGGCCCGAACGGGAGCGCAGCAGCGACCGGGGCGACCGTGGTGGTGATCGCGGTGGCGATCGTCGCGGTGGCGGTGGTG
>JBGSPJ010000362.1:0-14234 GCA_041738655.1 Rhodothermales bacterium
GCGCAGGTCGAGGCGCTCGAGAAAGCCGGCGAGGGTCGGGGCGGCTTCCTGGAGCTGGGAGCGCTGTACGTTCGAGCGGTAGTGTTCGGCGCGCCGGCGGTCCTCGTCGGTCACCTGGAAGCGGTCGAGCACCCAGAGGTGATCGAGCAATACCGGCAGCCGGCTGGCGTCGGCCGGCACCTGAACGGTCAGCACCTCCGGGCACTGGGCGGCCACCTCGGCGCATTCGACGGGGTTGTCGTCGATGAAGATGAAGCTGTCCAGCCCGAGGTCGAGCTCGGCGGCGAGCGCGCGCAGGTTTTCCGACTTCGGCCGCCAGTTGATCCGCCACGACACCAGGTGCTCGCGCTTCAGCCGCATGGCCGGCTGCTCGTCAAACACAGCCCAGACATCCGATTCGCTGTTTTTGCTGCACAGACACAGCAGCATGCCCTCGGCCTGCTGGCGGATGAGCAGGTCCTGAAACACGGCAAACGGCGCATCCACCGTTACCCCCTGGGGCCCCACTTCGCCGCACACGCCCTGCCAGATCGTGTTGTCACAGTCGGCCACGATCACCTTGAACGGCTTGCGGCGGAGCGCGCTGAGCCGGCGGGCGACGCAGGTGGCGATGGCCGCGAAGGCGGCGTCGGTGTAAGGGATATGCGCGGAGTGGTCCGCGAAGTGGTTGTGGTACGCGGAAACCCGATACCGCTCGACCCAGGTTTCGGAACGGACGACATCGACGGTCGGCAGGGTGTTGAGCTGCTCGGCGATTGAGGCCTCGGCCAGGGACAGCGCGGTGGCGAGGGAGGGGACGGCCATGACGTCGGGGCTGGGCGGGCACAGGACGATCAGGAACGGCGATGGGCTCTGGCCGGCGGTGCGCCGCACGGCGGCGATGAACTCGTCGATATTTTGAAGCAACCGGGCAGGCAGGGGGAGGTCGCCCGCGGCGCTGGCCGCTTCGGGCATCCAGTCTTCCAATCGCACGAGGAGCACGTGCAGGGCCGTGGCCTGCCCGTTTACGCCATACAGGTGCTGGAGCACCTGGTTGTAGGGCGCAAACGCGACCGAGCCGGCCAGCCCGAGTTGCTCCATCCAGAACTGGAGGGGGCGGGCGATCGGTTCGGCGGTGAAGGTGGCGGCAAGGGCAATACGGGCCCCCGACGTAGGTGCTGGATCGGCGTGCATAAACCGGGGTTCGTCCATAGCGGAGGACGAAGAATCACGTGGTCTGATACAAAACTCGGCAAGGCAAGCAGGCCGCGTGGGTCGCGCGAGCTCGGCGGACAGACGCCTCGGTCCTTCAAGGAGCGGAGACCCGAGGGGTCGTCCGGGACGAAGCGCGACCGAGGCCGTGGGAAGTGTATGCCAGGCAGAGCGTCAGGAAGTTCACATAGAGCCCTGAAAGGTCGCTCAATGGGCCGGCGGATGGCTAGCACTTTTGGCGCATGCCGGCCGTGCCGTTGGATCGTCCACCGCCGGACATCAGGCTACCGGTGAGCCGGAGGCAGCGGTGCGTTAGGATACGGTCGTTTCAAACGCGACGGGCCCGGAGTCAGGCGGATGAAGCAGCGCTCGGGGGATCGCCTGCTGAATTTCCGAAACGGCCGGGAGCGTGACGAGGGGTTTCACAGCCACACAGTGATGACCGCGCCCCACACGTCCCACGCCGCCGTCATCCCGTGGTGTCGCTTCCTCCGTTTTCCATGGCGCGATGCGCCGGCGCCGGATCACCCCGCCAGGGGTTGTTTCGCCGCGTATCGGTATTCCCGGCAACGTATGCAGCAGGAGATGGTGACCGAGTCGATTCCGGTCAGGCAAAACGACGTGGCCCAGCTCGTCGGTCTCGCGGCCGAGGGGTTGCGGTCGATGTACGACGATCGCGAGGGGATTTTCTGTGCGCGTGTCTCGCGCAGCGGCCAGGGCCTGCGCCGGCAGGGCCACTCGTTCGCGGGAAGTCTGGTGGCCACACTCGGACTCGCTGAGAGCGGCCGGCGGGGGCATTGGACGGCCTTTTCCACGGACGCGCTCGCGCAGGAGCTGATCCAGCGACGCACCTCCGTCCGGTCCACCGCCGAGTTGGGGTTGCTCCTGTGGATGACCGCTCGGACGTCACCACATTGGCTGGATCGGATCTACGAGGGGTTTGACCTCCGCCTCGCCGTGGATGCCTTTGCAGACGGCCGGCGCGCCTCATCGCGGTCGCTTGCGTGGCTGCTCACCGGGCTGTGCGAGGTCCGCCTCGCCGGCGCCCCGGCGCCCATCACGCTGGACGATGTCGCGCATCTCACCCGCCAGCTGCTCTTCGTGAACTACGGTGGCCACGGCATCTTCGCGCACCAGGGGCGAAAAGGATTACTCAGCCCCAAGGGGTATCTCGCAGACCAGGCCTTTGCGCTGTACGCCTTCTGCCGGTATGCGCGGGCCTATGGAGACGAATCGTCGCTGCGCGTCGCGCGCGACGTGGCGGATCGGCTCGTCCGCAGCCAGGGACCGACGGGGCAGTGGTGGTGGAGGTTCGACCCCGCCACCGGCCAGGTCGCGGCCCATTATCCGGTGATGTCGGTGCACCAGTATGCCCTCGCGCCGATGGCGCTCATCGAACACAGCCAGCTCTCGGGGGCCGACCACGCGGAGGCGCTCACCGCGAGCCTGGCCTGGGTCCGTTTTGGGAACGAGCGGAAGGTGGACCTCGTCGACGCGAAGCGAAAGGTGGTGTGGGATGGGCTCCAGTTGCCGCGGACACGCCTGCTGGCGCGCCGGGCCGGCCTGTCGATTAAGGCCTCGGTGATCGAAGAGTGCCGGCCCGAACACCTGGGGTGGCTACTTGTGGCGCTGGCGGGGAGTGTTGAACGGTGATGCGTTCAATGTTCAATGTTCAATGTTTTAATATTCAATCTATCCACGCTACGCCAGAACGTGGCGAGGTCGCGGGGCAGGACGTGCCAGTAGCGGCCGCTGTAGGAGGTCGCGACGAAGTCCAGGAAGTCGGCGTAAATGGAGGCGCGGTATTCCTCGAGGCCGGGCCGGCCATCGCCGAAGTGCATGTAGTCGGGGTGGACGTTGAGGAGCACCATGCCGCCCCGCGCGGCCAGCCAGTCCAGCTTTCGCTTCCACGTGATGGGCGAGGGTTCACCCATCAGCACAAAGAGCGTGAAGTCCTGCGCGAGTGTATACGGGAGTTCGACGTACGGCTCGCGGCCGTCGGAACGGGGTACTAGGAAGGGGAAGATGGTGCCCACACCATCGGGCTGAGGCTCGAAGGGGTCCGTGTCGAACGTCGAGGCGTCGTAGTCGCAATCGAGGGTGCCGAGCCACTCGAGGTTGTGGTGCATGGCCGGCGAGCGAAAGCCGCGGGCGCCCCAGTCGGCGATATACTGGTTGATGCGTACGGCGCGGCGCAGGAATTCCTCGTGGGAGCTGTACAGCTTGCCGTCGTGGTTGAGGCCGTGTACGCCCACTTCGAAGCCCATCTCGCCGAGGCGCCGGCGGAGATCGGGGTTGTCGGTGTACCGTTCGGGAACGAAGTTAAAGGACGACCGGAATCCACGCTCGCGCTCCATCTCGGCGAGCGCGAGGCAACGCGACTGCCCGATGGGTTTTTCGACATCGTGCGTCAGGACAAACGCGAAGTCGGCGCCATCCGGCCAGCCGGTCCATCCGGCGGGCGGCTCGGCCGAATTCGGGTCGATCGGCCACACATCAGCCACCCTGCGGCGCTGCCACTGGATCAGTTGCCGGCGCAGCCCGATCTGCATAGAGCGGGGGATAAGGGGCTTGAGCCTGTAAAAGACCTCCCGAAGCATGGCGGTGTCGGACGTAATCGAAGAAGCTGGACGGGTAGGGTGGTGGACCCTGTCTGGCTATTCCCTCACTACGGAGGAAAACCCGCGCGGACAAACCGAGAGGATGGTGATTCGGGTTTTGGGGAATATCGCTCCGCCGAGCGGCCCGGACGGGGAAATCGGTCTTAGGGCGCGTCCAAAAATAACCTCCCTTTTGGAGGGCTACTACTCTGTTCAAACACAGAACTGTTGTGTCACCCCGCACTTGATGCGGGGTCCCGTCGGTTTGCAATTTGTCTGGACCCCGGATCGAGTCCGGGGTGACATTGCAATGGCCGTCGCCGCGCAAGCTCGGTCGGGAAGTATTCTTTAGACGCACCCTTAAACTAGAAACCTCAGGGGTCTCAACAACCCCTGAGGTTTCTTACATGGCAGCGAATCACGAAATGATCGACGTTTTTCGGTACGCCGGCGCAGCGGGTGAGGCGTGGCCGTCTCCCTCGATATCGAGGCCATCGACGGCCGCGAGGCTCTGTTTCAGCACCCGGGCGACATGTTCGATCTGCTCGTGCGTGAGCTCCGGGTACATGGGCAGCGAGAGATACGTCTCGGCGCAACGCTCGGTCACCGGAAAGTCGCCCTGCGCATATCCGAGGTCGGCGTAGGCTTTCTGGAGGTGGAGCGGGAGCGGATAGTGGATGCCGCAGTGCACGCCGCGTTTTTCCATCTCGGCCTTGACCTGATCGCGCTGGCTGACCCTGATCGCGTAGATGTGGAAGACGTGGGTGCCGTAGTCTGCCGTTGCCGGCAGTACGATGCCCGGCACGTCGCTCAGCAGGCTCGTATACGTCCGTGCATGCTGCCGGCGCTGTTCGTTCCACTGGTCGATGTACTTGAGCTTAACCGACAACACGGCACCCTGGAGGCCGTCCATCCGGTCGTTCCAGCCGACGATGTCGTGGTAGTACTTGGTGGACTGCCCGTGGTCCTTCATCATCTGGATGTAGCGGGTCAGGTCCGTGTTGTTCGTGACCACGCCGCCGGCCTCGCCGTAGGCGCCCAGGTTTTTGCCCGGGTAGAAGCTGAAGCAGCCGACATCGCCAAGCGAGCCGGCGGGCTGGCCCTGGTAGAGGGCGCCGTGCGCCTGGCTCGCGTCTTCGATGACGTAGAGGCCGTGTTTGCGGGCGATGGCGAGGATGGGCGCGAGGTCCGCCGTCTGCCCGAAGAGGTGCACGGGGATAATGGCGCGGGTGCGCGGGGTGATTTTCGCCTCGATGAGCGATGGGTCGATGTTGTAGGTGCGCTCGTCGACATCGACGAAGACCGGCGTCGCGCCGGCGAATGTGATGGCTTCGGCCGTGGCGATAAAGGTATTCGGGGTGGTGATCACCTCGTCGCCCTCGCCCACGCCCAGCCCCGCGAGGGCCAGCCAGAGGGCGGACGTGCCGCTGCCCACGCCCATCGCGTGTTTCGTCTGGCAGTAGGTCGCAAATTCCTGCTCGAACTGCTGTACAAAGGGCCCTCCCGCGAAGGCCGTCTTTTCGATGACGCGCTGCATGGCGTCCTGGACTTCGTCCTGGATCGCCAGATACTGCGCCTTAAGATTCAAGAAGGGTACTTCCATGATTCGATCTATCGTTAGTTTTTTTAATAAAACGGGCCGGGTTGCCGGCGACCACCGTGTAGGGCGGCACGTCTTTCGTCACGACGCTGCCGGCGCCAACGAGCGCGTGCTCGCCGATGGTCACGCCGCAAAGGATGGTCGCATTGGATCCAATCGAGGCGCCCTCGCGCACCCGTGTCGTCGTGCAGGCCCAGTCGGCCTCGGTTTGCAGCGCGCCGCCCTCGGTGGTGGCGCGCGGGTAGCGGTCGTTGATGAACATCACGCCCTGCCCGACAAAGACTCCGTCTTCAATCGACACACCCTCGCAGACAAACGAGTGGCTGGAAATCTTACAGTTCTGGCCGATGCGGGCGCCTTTCTGGATCTCGACGAACGTGCCGATCTTCGAATGGGAGCCGATCGTGCAGCCGTAGAGGTTGACGAAGCCGTAGATTTTGACGTCTTCGCCGAGCACGACGTCATCAGCGATGCGGGAGTAATCCATGGTGCGAGCAGGGGTCAGGAGGGGACGGATTGGAGGGCGCGTTCGCGGGTCTGAACGATGGGAATCGAGACGCCGCCGGATTTCAGGGAGGCACAGGCGGCTTCGATCGCGCGCGTGACGCGCATGCCGCTGTGGCCGTCGCTCCGAGGCGTCTCGCCGGTCTGGATGCACTCGACGAAGTGGGCGCATTCGACCCCCAGCGCCTCGTATTCCTCGATGCGCGGGATGTAGATATCGCCGTACCGGTAGGAGAACTGGAAGGCGCCGAAGTCGTCGTAATACGCCGGCTTCTCCACCCCCTTGTCGTAAATTTTGACCTTCTCGTTGGGGCTGATATCGTCGTATTCCAGCATTTTCTTAGAGCCCACAAAAATCATCGAGCGCACCTTGTTCGGGTCGATCCAGCTGTTGCGGATAAACGCGATGGGGCCGTCCTGGTACTGGAGGGTGGTCATCGCCACATCCTCGATGCCTTCGGCGAAGTGGCTTCGGCCCTGGGCATTGACGGAGATGGGCTCCTTGCCGAGCACGTAGGAGATGATGGAGATGTCATGCGGCGCAAGGTCCCAGATGACGTTGATGTCTTTCTGGAAAAGCCCGAGGTTGACGCGGGTGCTGTTGATGTAGAGCACCTCGCCGATCTCGCCGCTCTGGACGATCTGTTTGATCTTGTTGACGGCCGCCGTGTACTCGAACGTGTGGCCCACCATGAGGGCCAGTCCGCGGGATTCGGCGATGTCGATCAGGTCCTGGCACTCCGCACTCGACGGGGTGAGGGGTTTCTCGACAAACACGTGTTTACCCCGCTCCAGGAACGCCTTCGCGAGGGGGTAATGCGTGCGCACCGGCGTGGCGATCACGACAGCATCGAGGTCGGAGGCCAGCAACTCCTCGTAGTTGGTCGTGGTCGGGATGTCCGGAAACAGATGGGAGATTCGCGCGAGACGGCTTTCATCTCGGTCGCAGCAGATGGCTACCTGGCAGCCGGCCGTTTTTTTGAAGTTGCGGATGAGGTTGGGACCCCAGTAGCCGCATCCAATGACGCCGATGGTGATCATTCGTATAGATGTATTTCAGTGGCGAATAGACGGAGTGAGCGTGGCTATCCGCATACAGCCCTGGCGATGGGCCCTGCGGCCGGGGGATGCGCCGGCAGGGGTGGGCCAGGAGATGCAATGGGTCGAGCGAAAGCGTAGAGCGTCCCGTGGGACGTGGGGAACGGACGGCCCGAAGGCCGGGGGTGCTCCGTTCAGATGACAGGTACCGGGGCCGTTCAGGCGGCCGTACGAGTATTCAACGCGGCGGGAATAGTCCGCAGCAGGATCTGCATATCCAGCGCAAAGGAGCGCTTCTGAATATATTCGATGTCGAGCCGCACCATTTCGTCGAACGTGGTGGCGCTGCGGCCGCTGACCTGCCAGAGCCCGGTGACGCCCGGCTTGATGCGAAGCCGCTGCATGTGCCAGCTCCTATAGGCGCTGACCTCGTACGCGATCGGCGGACGAGGCCCCACCAGGCTCATTGAGCCGGCGAGGACGTTCAGGAGCTGCGGCAGCTCGTCGAGGCTGGTTTTCCGCAGGAACCGGCCAAACTCGGTCACCCGCGGGTCGTTGTTTAATTTATAGAGCGATCCATCAGCGCCCTCGTCGCCGGCGCCCGAGCCCACTTCGCCCCGGATCAGCTTCCGCATGTACGCTTCATGGATGGCCGTGTCGGCCTTATGCGTCATGGAGCGAAACTTGACAAACGTAAACGGCTCGCCGCCTTTGCCCAC
Organism: Rhodothermales bacterium; assembly: GCA_041738655.1. GTDB lineage: Bacteria > Bacteroidota > Rhodothermia > Rhodothermales > JAHQVL01 > JAWKNW01. The sequence continues at coordinate 7,653 of JBGSPJ010000362.1, forward strand.
GCGCTCCTGGCGGAATAAAATCGGGCCGGGCGAGGTGAGCTTAACCGCGATCCCGATGATGATCATCAGGGGAAGCGACAGTACGATCAGAAACAGGGCGACCGTAAAATCGATCACCCGTTTGCCCATTCGATACATCAACCGCGACTGTTCCTCCAGCCTGATCTGCTGAATCAGGATGGGGAGCGGGTCAAACGGCCGTTCCTCGGAGATCCCACTTAACTCTTGCAAACTCATGGCGATAGGTGTAAAAATGTCGACATCACAGGAGTGGCGTGGGGGGCCTTCGGGGGGGTAAAGTGGGTCTATGAGGGTCGAATCGAATGTCACTACGATACGCAGATTCGCGGGCGGCGCGCAGGTCGTTGTGGAGCAGGTCGCTTGCTCCAATGGCTTATTTGTGATTCAAGAAACGGTCATCCGGCGGTCTGCGCCGCCGGCAGCCGCGGCAGCTCGGATTCGTAACGGTAATTGTAGCCGTAGCCATAGCCGTAGCCGTAATCGGTGGCGAAGCTCTTGATGTCGCACGCGTTGATCACGCTGCCCAGGAGGTGGACGTTAAACTGCCGGAAGTCCTGGATGGCGCGGCTCAGGTTGTCCTTGCGGGTATGGTTGGGGCGGACGACGATGACGGCGTTTTTGATGAAGCTGCCGATCGTCATCGCGTCGACGGTGCGTGTGACGGGCGGGGTGTCGATCAAAACGTAGTCGTACGCGGCCGAGATCTCGAAGAGGAAGTCCTTGAACTTCTCGGAATCGAGCAACTCGCTCGAGTGTTCGACGGACCCGCCGGCGGGGATCACATCCAGGTGGAGGGACGGGGCCGTGAGGCTGAGCTCCTGGTCCACCATCCGGATCGTCGGGTTAAAGAGCGGCGCGTCGCGAGTGGCCTGGTCATCCAGCGGGCGGTAGATGTCCGGCACGGTGATGTAGTCGTGCAGGATAAAGTCGATGAGCCCCGGCGCGTTGAACGGGATGCCGAAGAAGCGCCCTACGCTGGGGTTTTTGAGGTCGCAGTCGATGACGAGCACCCGTTTGCCGGCCAGCGCAAGCAGCAGCGAGAAGTTGGTTACGATGGTCGTCTTGCCCGTATTCTCCTCGCAGCTGGTGAAGAGGATGTTGTTCTTGGTCGGGCTGCGCTTGGTGGAGAGGGTGAACGAGAGCTTGGTGCGGAGCATGCGGTAGGACTCCTTGAATCCGTACCGGGTGTCTGTCAGCAGGTCGAGGTGATTGCGGAGGTGATAGCCGCGTCGGATCCGCTCGCGGTACTCGGAGGGGAAGGTGGGCATGATGGCCAGCACGGGCAGCATCAGGCCTTCTTCTACCTCGCGGATGCTCATGATTGTCTTGCCCTGGAACTCGACAAGGAACACGAGGGTGAGGCCGGCGAGCCCTCCGAGCACCAGGCCAATCAGCACCGTGACCGTGCGCCGGGGGAGGATGGGCTCCATCGGCAACACGGCGCTTTCGACGATGATAATATCCTGGAGGTTGGACAGCTCCGCGATCCGCATTTCCTCGCGCTTGTCGGCCAGCAGGAGGTACATCTTTTCATTCAGATCCCGCTCCCGCATGAGCGCCATCAGTTGGCCCTCGTTGTTTGCGATGTTGGCCACGCGCGAGTTGTACGTCCCGATAAGCCGCCCGAGGTCGTCGCGCTTGCGCTTCAGGGATTGGATGATGACCTCGTAGGCCGTGATCGTGTTCTGGTTATATTCGGAGAGATTGGCGCGGATCTCGGCGATGCGCTCGTCGATCGCGACGACGTCCGGGTGGCTTGCCGTCCGGCGCTGCAGCAGCTCGAGGCGTTCGAGTTCGGCGCGCGTCAGCTGGTCGAGCAGGGTGGAAAACGGGGTGTAGTTGCTGCTCTGGTCCGTCTGGGGTGTGAGGTAGGTCTGGTCGAAGTAGCCGTTGACGTTGAACTGATTCTGGAGCGTCTCATGCCGGCTTTCGTACTGCGCGAGCTCCAGTTCCGTCTGGATCTTTTCGGCCTCGAGGTTGCCGATAAACGCGATCGTCTCCCGCGTCCCTTCGTCGATGCTCGTGATCCGATTGCGGCCGCGGAAGAGGCTGAGGCTGTCTTCGGACTGCCGCAGGCTGGCGGTGATCTCGCCCAGCTGGTCGTCGATGAACCGGGCGGAATACCGGATCGCCTCGCGCTTGTGCTCAAAACGCGAAGCCTGGAACGACGAGGCGATGGTGTTCGCGGTCAGCTGGGCCATAAACGGCGAGCTGGAGCGCACATTCACCTTCATCAGCGTCGTGTTGGTGGGATTTTCGATCTCGAGCCGGTCGGACAGGTCGCTGACGACGTTTTCGGGGGTGCCGGTCGTGAACCGCAGCTCGCTGCCCGGCACGGGATTCGGCCAGTCGACGAGCATGGTGAAGAGGGGCAGGGCAAAGGAGACCTCGGAGGCGCCCGGGGCGCTGGCGAGGAGGCTGTCCAGTTCGGTGTCGTGGAGTTCGAGCTGCTGGCGCTGGTTGACGCGGATGGCGTAGGCGCCGCCGGCGATGGTGCGAAACCCGGGCTTCACGTCGTACTCCTCGATCCGAATACGCGGCGCCCCGCTCTCGGGGTGGCGGTCCAACTCGTGGAGGTACTCGGCAAGCGACATGTCGAACCGGTAGTCGATCACCCCGGGTACCTCGATCTCACCCACGGTCACCAGCAGATCCAACTCAAGAATCACCCGTTCGAGCACCTCGCGGGAGCGGAGCAGCTGCAGCTCGGTTTCGATCTGGTCGACGGCCTGCTGGGCGAACATGATGCGGCTGAACTCGTCCACGGGGCCACCCCGCGTGGCGTTTTGCTCTTTTTTCAGCGTCGCGCTCGCTTCGTAGACCGGCGCGGAAAGCATGGTATAGGCCACCGCGAGGGCGACGAACAGAATCGTCGTCAGGATCAGCACATGTTTGTGCCGGAGGATGATCTGGATCAGGTCGTTGAACGTCAACGCCGGCTCCTTCCGGGCGCCCTGCGAGAAGGGGTTGTAGGCGTTGCCGCTTTCGAGTAATGGAGTGCCCATGGTGACGAGAAAAAAGGGGAGGATGACGCCGTTAGCGGCGAACGATAAAAATGGCGGCCAGGGTGGCCAGCACGCCGGCGCCGGAAATCAGCAGCGACGCATTGCGGTAACTCACCAGACCGACGCGCGAAACGTACAACTGGTCGCCCGAGAGGAGGCCGAAGTCCGACAGCGTGTCCCCGCGCTTGAGGATCTCACGGGCATTGATGTCGATCTTCTCCCCCTCGCGCTGCAGATAGACTCTGTCGAGGTTCGCGTCGAGCGTTTCTCCGCCGGCCATGGCCATCAGATCCGTAAGCCGCTCGAAACCGGTCACGAAATAGATTCCCGGGGACTGCACCTCGCCAAGCACGCTCACGCGGTACAGGGGCTGGATGGATAGCTCGGGGTCGCGGTAGATACCCCGGTACCGATCTTCAATCTCCTGGCGGACGGCGGGAAATTCGCGGGACTGGACCCCCACCTGCCCGATGTACGGAAGCTGAACCGTCCAGTCCGTCATAACGAAGTAGTCGCCGCTGATGGCGTCGTCGACATTAAATAGCGTGATGCGTACGCCATCGCCCAGTCGCATTTCCTGGGCGCTCGATTCTCTTGCGGTCCGGGGGGCCGCTACGAGCAGGATAAACAGCGTTATAAAAACCGCGCGGTGCATGGTTGTCAGTAGGTTAACGTCTCAAGGGAGGATGAAACGGGCGACTGCCGCACCGTTCGTGCGAGACCGTTTGGAGGGTCGGAGGATGCAACGCTCCCGTTGGCGCATCACTCATCACTCGTAGCGAACGAAGTGGCGTGCGCACCAATCCGGGTCGAGATTGAGCGAGAATATTCGCGCCAGGGCGGAATTTCTTCTGAGAAGTGGGTCTTTCTAGATGCTCCCGTCACAAAGAGCCGGAAACGGCGCAGCCTTGTAAGGGCTGTTTCTGGGGCTCGACGGCGCCGGATAGTGTGGGCACGGACGGACTTGGTCAAACCGCAGGCAAGATAGAACCGTCTCGGGACCTGGAGGAAGGGTTTTTGTCTACACGTCCATGCGCCGATGGTATCGTTCACCGGCGTTTTTTAACTCGTATCCGACGGTAGGTTTTGCTATACTCGGTGCTGCGAGCGGAACGCAGGGGGATCCCGGTGTTATGAGTTTCCACCCACCCCCGGTTCTTCATTCGTCATTCCATATCCGTATTCCATCGAGCCTCAGACACCCATCGCATGAAATTGACCTTCTGGGGGGCGGCCCGTACCGTCACAGGGTCCAAACATCTTCTTGAACTCGAAAACGGCAAACGGCTGCTGCTGGATTGCGGCCTTTTCCAGGGTCGCCGCGCGGAGGCGGAGACGATGAATCGGTCGTTCGGGTTTGACCCCGCCACCCTCGACGCGGTGCTGCTGTCCCATGCACACATCGACCACGCCGGCCTCCTCCCCAAACTCTACCGCGACGGCTTCCGGGGCCGCGTCTACGCGACACACGCCACGTACGACCTCGCGAGCCTCCTCCTGTACGATAGCGCCCACATCCAGGAAAAAGACGTCGAATTCGTCAACCGTATCCGCGCTCGCAAGGAGCAGGAGCCGGTCGAACCGCTGTATGACGAGGACGACGTGGAGGGCATCCTCAACCGGTTCGTCACCATCAGCTACGGCGATACGTTCTCTCCCTGCGACGGCGTCCAGGTCGTCTACCGCGACGCCGGCCACATCCTCGGGTCGGCCACGATGGTGCTTTCGATCCAGGAGCGGGGGAAGACGATTCGCTTCGGGTTCACCGGCGATGTCGGCTCCCCCAATCGCCCCATCCTGCGGGATCCCCAGCCGATGGATGCGTGCGACTACCTGATTTCGGAATCCACCTACGGCGGCAAGGTCCACGAAGGGGCCGAGGAAGCCCGCGGCCGGCTGGCGGATGTCGTCGCCCGCACCGCCAAACGCGGCGGCAAATTGATCATCCCGGCCTTCGCTGTCGGCCGAACCCAGGAAATCGTGTATGCGCTCGACCAGCTGCAGAACGAAGACCGGTTGCCGCCCATCCCGATTTATGTGGACAGCCCGCTCGCGGTGAGCGCCACGGGGGTTTTTATGGCGCATCCGGAGTGCTTCGACCGTGAACTGCGCGCCTACATGCGCGATGACCCAAACCCCTTCGGGTTTGAAAAACTATCGTATATCCGCGATGTCCAGGACTCCAAAAAGCTCAACGACACGCGGATGCCGATGGTCATCATCTCCGCTTCCGGCATGTGCGAGGCCGGCCGGGTGCTCCATCACCTGCGCAATAACATCGGGGATCCCCGAACGACGGTGCTCATGGTGGGCTTCTGCGCCGAGCATACGCTGGGCAAAAAGCTGATCGATAAGCTGCCGGAGGTGCGGATATTTGGTGAGGAGTACCCGCTCCGCGCGGAGGTGGTGGTGATGAATGCCTACTCGGCCCATGCCGACGAGCCCGGTCTGCTCTCGGTGATTGGCTCGCAGGATAAAAGCCGGCTCAAAAGAATCTTCCTGGTCCACGGCGCGCCGGAACGGCAGGACGCCTTCAAGGCCACGCTCGACCGCGAGGGCTACCGGGAAGTGGTTGTCCCCGAACATGGCGAATCGTTTGAAATCACGTAATCTCCTGGCGGGCGGACTTGTCCTCGCGATCCTCCTCGCCGGCGGACCCGGGCCTTACCTGGCGGCCGCCCAGCCCGCCCCCTTTGCCCCGCGCGGACAGCTTAAGGTGGGCGTCGCCCTGAGCGGTGGCGGCGCCAAGGGGCTGGCGCACATCGGCGTCCTCAAAGTGCTGGAGGAGGCCGGCGTTCACGTGGAGGTTGTCACCGGTACCAGCATGGGCTCCATTGTTGGCGCCTTGTATGCGATCGGGTACTCGCCGGCAGACCTGGATACCATTGCGGTGTCGCAGGCCTGGTCCCAGTTGTTCAACGAACGCCCGCCTCGCAACGCCATTCCCTTCGAACGCCGCGGCGAGCAGGATCGGTACCTGCTCTCGCTGCCCCTACGCGGCGCCCGGGTGGGGCTGCCGGCCGGCCTCATCAGCGGGCATCAGGTGGTGATGATGCTCACGCGCCTGACGCATAACATCCACAATGAATCGGATTTTACCCGTTTCCCGATCCCGTTCGCCTGCATCGCCACGGACCTCGAAACCGGCGCGGCCCGGCGCTTCTCCAGCGGCTACCTCCCGGAAGCGCTACGCGCGAGCATGTCGGTGCCCAGTGTGCTCCTGCCGGCGCGGGTCGGCGATCGGTATTATGTCGACGGCGACGCTTCCCGCAATCTGCCGGTCGAGGATGCGTTTGATCTCGGCGCGACGTTCGTCATCGGGGTGGATGTGGGCCGCGGCCTCCGGCCGGCCGACAGCCTCGCGTCCCTCGTCGAAATCATGGATCAGGTCGCCAGCTTCCCCGAACAGGCGTCGACCGATCGCCAGCGCGCGCTCGCCGATCTCCTCATCGATCCCGATCTTACCGGGCTCACGGTGCTCAGCTTCGGCGACGCCCGCGAAATCATCCGCCGCGGCGAGGTCGCCGCGCGTGCCATGCTCCCCCAACTCCGCACC
>JBGSPJ010000272.1:0-3852 GCA_041738655.1 Rhodothermales bacterium
GTGATCGCCTCGCCATTGACGACCTGGCGCTCGGGCGCCGGCACCCGCGCGGCGGCCGTGAACGGCAGCCCGTTGATCATGTCGCCCCGATACGTTGGCAGCGTCACCCCTTCGATCGTCTCGGTGTCCTCCGAGCGGGGCTTGGCGTACTGACCGGCGAAACGGCCGATGCGGATGACCGGCATCTTGAGGCCGAAGATGAGCACGACGCTCATCTGGAGCAGCACCTTGAGCCGGCGGGCGATGATGTCGGATTCACACTCGTCGAAGCTCTCCGCGCAGTCGCCGCCCTGGAGCACGAAGCGTTTGCCGGCCGCCGCCTCGCGGAGTTGCGCGCGGAGGGTGTTGGATTCCCACGACGTCACGAGCGGCGTCACGCGGGAGAGGCGGGACAAGACGGCATCGAGCGCTTCAGCGTCAGGGTAGGTGGGTTGTTGGAGCGCCTTGCGGGCGCGCCAGCTGGCCGGCGTCCAGGCCGTCGTTTCAGGATGTGTAACCGGGTTGATGACCATCGGGGATTGCGCCAGCGGTGGGGTGGCCTTGTGTTTTGTTATGTTTCCGTGATGAATGCGCGCTACCGAATGCGGTATCCTGTGGCGTCGCGGCGATCATCCCACGGATCCCCGTGAACCCTCGAGTATACCATCCTGATCCTACCGCCGCATGACATCCCATTTAGCCGAGCCCATCGCCATGGCGCCGCCCGCCCTCGATACCCCCTCGATTCTGATCGTTGAGGACGACCCGGACCTCGCCGGCCTGCTCCAGATCCACCTGGGCGACCTCGGCTTCCACACGGATGTCGCCCGCGATGGCCGCGGCGGACTCGAACGGGCGCTCCGCGACCCCTATGCGCTCCTCATCCTCGATATCATGCTGCCAGGGCTGGACGGACTCGAGGTCTGCAAACGCATCCGCGCCGAAAACCGCGCGCTGCCAATCCTCATACTCACGGCCAAGTCCGAAGAGCTGGACAAGGTGCTCGGCCTCGAACTTGGGGCCGACGACTATCTCACCAAACCGTTTAGCATCCGCGAGCTGCTGGCCCGAGTGAAGGCGCTGCTGCGGCGGTTCGACGTTTCGAGCGAGATCGCAAAGCCGGCCGAAGCCTCGGTGCTCGTGTTCGGGGAGTTGATGGTGGATGTCGATAAACGAAAAGTGACGCTGCGGGACGAGGCGCTGGAGCTGACGTCAAAAGAGTTTGAGCTGTTGATGTTGTTCGCCCGCAACCCGGGCCGGGCGTATAGTCGGCAGGAGCTGCTGGATCTCGTCTGGGGCTACCAGTACAGCGGCTACAGCCACACGGTGAACACCCACATCAACCGGCTGCGCAACAAGATCGAGGCCGACCCGGCCGACCCGCGGTTCATCCAGACCGTCTGGGGCCACGGCTACCGGTTCACCGAGGCCGACACCCTCATCCCTTGACCCGCCATGCGCAGCTTTTACGCCAAGCTCTCGGCCCTCTTTCTCCTGCTCATGCTCACCGTCGTGGTGATCGTGTCGATCCTGGGCTTCCGGGCGGCGCTGCAACTGGAAATTGAGACCGACCAGAAGCTCAACCGCACCCTCGCCGGCACGCTCGCCGGGCTCTTCCAGCCCTGGCTGATCGATAACATCGACGACAAGATGATCCGGATGGAGATCGACAACCTGAAGGGCATCAATCGCCGGATCGATATCTATTTGATGGGATCGAATGGGATGATCAAGGCCCATTTTGTCCCGGAAGGCCAGGCACTGATGATGCCAACGGTGGACCTCGCGCCGCTGGACGCCTACCTCGCCGGCGCCGAATTGCCGCTCCTCGGTGACGACCCGCTGGGCGCCGGCCGGAAAAAGCCGTTCAGCGTTGCCCCCATCACCATCATGGGCGAGGAGGGCTGCTACCTCTACGTGATCCTCGGCGGCGAGCGGTACGATTCCGTCGCCAACATGCTCACGAACAGCTACATCATGCGCACGGCCGCGCTCGGGATCGGGCTCGCGCTCCTCGTCACAGCCATCATCGGGATGCTGTTGTTCGCGCTGCTGACCCAGCGCCTCCGCCGGATGCGCGAGACCGTGCGGGCCTTCGAAGGCGGCCAGTTGCAACGCCGCATCCAACCCGGCGCGCCCGACGAGCTGGGCGATCTCGGGGTCGCGTTTAACCAGATGGCGGATACGATCGTCGCGAACATCGACCAGTTGAAGCAGTCGGACCGCCTCCGGCGCGAGCTGATCGCCAACGTGTCGCACGACCTTCGGAGCCCCCTCGCCTCCATCCAGGGCTACCTCGAAACCATCCTCATCAAAGACCCCGCGCTGTCCCCCGACGAACGCCAGGCGTACCTGGAGGTAGGGATCAAAAACACTCGCCGGCTGGGCGTATTGATCGAATCGCTGTTCGAGCTTTCCAAGCTCGACGCCCGGCAGATCGAGCCCCAGATCGAACAGTTCTCGATCGCCGAGCTGGCGCAAGACCTCGTCATGCATTTCCGCCCCATCGCCGAGCGCAAGCACATCCGCCTCACGGCCGACGTCGCCTCCCCACTCCCGCTCGTTTACGCCGATATCGCCCTCGTCGAGCGCGCGATTTCAAACCTCATCGACAACGCACTGCGCCACACGCCCGCCGGCGGATCCGTCCGCATCGTCCCGACGAATGACGCCGGCTACGTGCAGGTCGAGATCGCCGACACGGGGTCCGGCATCCCCGCCGAGGACCTGCCGCGGGTGTTCGACCGCTTCTACCGGGTCGAAAAAAGCCGCGCGCCGGAAGAAACTGGCGGCGCCGGCCTCGGCCTCGCCATCGCGCAGAAGATCTTCGAACTCCACGGCAGCCCGCTCGGGGTCCGCAGCGTGGTGGATAAAGGCACGACGTTCAACTTCCGGCTGCCGACGGCGATGGTTGAGGGATGAACGTTCAACGTTCAACGCGAAACGCGAAACGAATCAATAACAGCCATTCGTTTCAAAACAGGGTTTCCACGGCCTGGGGATGGATTGTGGAAAAAATAATAATGGCTATTCGGGATCCGTACGTGATCGCTTACATATAACCCCGCATCCAATCGAATCGATCGCCGGCCAGACGCACTCCGCGTAAGGGGATTCTCCCCGGGCGACCGACCCTGCGTTGTGTCTCGTTCCTTTCTCGTCGCCGTAGAGGTCTGCTCTACTTCACGTCCTTTCCGAAAGGTGACTTCATGAAGGCATTTTCGATGGGCGATTTCAGCCCGATGCTCCGTCCGCACCCCAGTGTCTCGTCCGGCGCCCCGCGTTCGCGAACGCGTCCGTCCGCCGGCGAATTCGAGCAGCTGCGGGCGCAGGTCGACCAGCTCCAGCGCGAAAACCAGACGCTCCGCGGCGAAATCACGCGCCTCCGCCTCTTCCAGGCGCTCGAAGTACCGGCGGAAACCGAAGCGGAGGAGTCCGACCCTCCCCTACCCTCCGACGCCCGGAAGCTCTACTTCGTCCTCCCGGAGGCCTTCTCCCAGATCGCCTACTTCAAGATCGCGAACGACCTCGGCTACAGCATCGAGCGCAGCCAGCAGATCGTGGGCGTCCTCCAGCGCCAGCGCTTCCTCGAACGCGCCGGCGACCAGCTGCGCAAGACGGATCCGTATCAGTACCGGATGGCGTTGGCGCGGTGAATGTTGAACTGCTATTGTGATTCCATGCCCAATCGAGGTGAGTTACCCTATTTGGAGGCATGCTCACATACAGCTCGACGTCATCCTGAGACGCGGAGCCCAGCTGCGCGGGGCTTTCTTATCGGGCATGACATTGGGCGTATGTTGATGATCGCATGTTGAAACTGAAGTCCGTAGAGACGCTCCTGTGGAGCGTCTCCTGACGGCTTCCGTCTTC
>JBGSPJ010000274.1:0-6606 GCA_041738655.1 Rhodothermales bacterium
GAAGACGGAAGCCGTCAGGAGACGCTCCACAGGAGCGTCTCTACGGACTTCAGTTTCAACATGCGATCATCAACATACGCCCAATGTCATGCCCGATAAGAAAGCCCCGCGCAGCTGGGCTCCGCGTCTCAGGATGACGTCCTGTTTTTCACTTTTCACTTTTCACTATTCACTTCCCCCATGCTTTCCTGCCAGAAATCCCTCTTCGCATTACCGGAAGACAGCCACTACTTCAACTGCGCCTACATGTCGCCCCTGTTGCGCGAGGTGGAGGAGGCCGGCATGGTCGGAATGCGGAAGAAGCGGGCGCCGCATCAGATCGCGGCGGAGGATTTTTTTGAGCCGGCGCGGGCCGTCCGCGAGCGGTTTGCAGGATTGATCGGCGCGGCGGATCCACAGCGGATCGCCCTCGTCGGCTCCGCCTCCTACGGCATCGCGACGGCGGCGCGGAATCTGCCCGTGAGCGCCGGGGAGCGGATTGTTGTGCTTGAAGAGCAGTTCCCCAGCAACATTTATAGCTGGCGCCGGCTGGCGAATGAGCGCAGAGGGACCATCCACACCGTCGAGGCACCGCCCGTGGCGCCTGGCCGTGGCCGGCGGTGGAACGAGCGGGTGCTGGAGGCCATCGTACCGGGGACGGCTATCGTCGCCATGCCGCACGTCCACTGGGCGGATGGGACGATGTTCGACCTCGAGGCCATAGGCCGGCGCTGCCGCGATGTCGGGGCCGCGCTGGTCATCGATGGGACACAGTCGATCGGCGCCCTCCCGATCGATGTCGCCCGCATCCAGCCAGACGCCGTGGTGTGCGCCGGCTATAAGTGGCTGATGGGCCCGTACAGCACCGGACTGGCCTACTTTGGGCCCCGGTTCGACGACGGCGTGCCGCTCGAGGAAAACTGGATCGGCCGCGCGGAGAGCGAGCAGTTCGGCGGGCTCGTCCGCTACCGCGATGCCTATCAGCCCGGCGCGCTCCGGTACGATATCGGCGAGCGTTCGAATTTTATCCTCCTCCCCATGCTGCACGCGGCGCTCGGCCAGATCATCGCCTGGGGCGCGCCGGCCATCCAGGAATACACCCGGGCGTTGATGACCCCTCTGATCGAACGCGTGCGCGCCCTGGGTGGATTCGTAGATGACGCCGACGGCCGCGCGCATCACCTGTTTGGCCTCCGCATCCCGCCCGATCGATCCATCTCGGAGCTTGCGGCGCTGCTCCGCACCCGCGCCATCAGCGTATCCGAACGCGGCACGGCGATCCGGATCTCGCCCCACGTGTATAACGACGCGCGGGACGTCGAGGCCTTCACGGATTCCCTGGAGACGTTCTTCGCAAAACAGGTCTGAACGCGAGGGCACGGTCCTTGGACGTATCGGTTCAACGTTCAGGGCCTCCGGGCGCCGGCTGATACCGCAATCCGCCGGCCGGCACCCAAAATGCCGCTTTTCACCATCAGCATCGACGTCCGGCCTGCCGGGCGTAGCATCCATGCACCGATTCATGCGTCTTCGCCGCATCCCCTTCGTCGTCCTGCTTGTAGTGTTTACAGGACACCTCATGCTGTATGTGCCGGCCCTCCACGCCCAGTCGCCCGAGGAGATGCTCGGCCGGCTCAAAGCCACGTACCGCGATGATGTGGCGATCCAGGCCGACTTCAACCAGCATCTCACGTCGCCTGACGGCGAGCGTCTGCCAGGCGTTGAAGGGACGATTGTACTTCTGGGCGACCAGTATCGGGTAGAAACCGATGGGCAGACGTTCGTCACAAACGGCGAAACGACCTGGATTCTAAACCGCTACGAGAATCAGGTGCTCGTCAACGACTACATCGACGACCCCTCCACGTTTTCGCTGAGCAATTTCCTGTTTGCCTTCGACGAGCATTACGAAATCCTCGAGACGAATCTGAAGTATCTGGACGGGGTTCGACACCAGGTGCTTACGCTGCGTCCGCGCGCCGAGGAGTCGTTTTTCCGGGAGGTCACCCTCTGGATGCGAGATACAGACAGCGTGATCACGCGGCTGCGTGTGCTGGATGTAAACGAGGCCGAGCTCGACTTTGGCCTCGAGCACCTCGAGTTCGATCCACGCCTGGCCGGCGACCCCTTTACGTTCGAGCCGCCTGAAGGCGTCGAAATCATCGATCATCGCGCCGAATAGGCCATCTGGCTTCAGCCCCTCGTTTGTACCTCGCCCATGAAGCGTTTTCTGTCGTATAGTATCAGCCTGCTGCTCGGCGGTGTCCTGTTGTATCTGGCGTTGCGGGGCGTGTCGCTCGCCGAGCTGGGCGAGGCCCTGGCCCGAGCGCACTACGCATGGCTTTTGCCGCTGATCGTCGTCATCGTCATCGCCCATGCGCTGCGCGCCTATCGATGGAAGCTGCTCATCGAAGCGCTTCCTGCGCGCGACGCTGCCGCGCCGGCCAGGATCTCCTTCCGAAACGCGTTCCTTTCGGTGCTGATCGGTTACCTCGTCAACCTGGCCACGCCGCGGCTGGGCGAAGTGGTCCGTTCCGCCAACCTGGCCCGGCAGGAAAAGCAACGCATCAGCGGCGTGCTTGGCACGGTCGTGATTGAACGCCTGTTGGATAGCCTCGTGCTGCTGGTGGCGCTTGTGGTCACATTCGGGTTATATCTCGACCAGCTGGATTTCCTGGAAGAAACCCTGTGGCGACCGCTGTTCGGTACCCTCGGGCGATTTTCAGCCGGCAGCTACGCACTTGTGATCACCCTCTGCCTCGGCGCCGGCATACTGGCCGTGCGCGCCGCACGGCGAAGCGAGCACCGCTTCATGCGCCGACTGCGAGACGCCGCGCTCTCGTTTCGCGATGGGATGTATACGCTCCACCGCTCTCCCCACCGGTTGACACTCCTCACGACCACTGTGGCGATGTGGGGCGCGTACGTGATGATGGCCTATATCCCATTGCTCATGCTCGACATGACGGCGCGGTATGACCTCGGCCTGATCGACGCCTTTGCCATCATGGTATTTGGCTCGCTCGGTATCGCCGTACCGGCGCCGGGTGGCACCGGCTCCTACCATTACATCATCAAGCTCGCCCTGATGCACGTGTTTGGAATCGACGCCGGCGATGCCGTCGTCTACGCGGTGTTGTCCCACGGTATCCAGCTTGTATTGTACACCCTTCTTGGTGCGGCGGCACTGGTGCTGCAAGGGGTATCTTGGCAGGTACTTCGCACGGATGTGGTTGAAACTCCGCGTAAAGCGCTGTAAGCTCCCATCTCCTCGCGAACCTCGGTTTCCCGGATCCGACATGAACTCGACCGTAGCGCTCCGCCTCCTTCTGCTGTCGTCTGTGATGCTCGTCGCTGCGCACGCTGTGTCCGCGCAGCCGATCGAATCACCAGGCACGCCGGCCGATCCCGTTTATGCCCATCCGCTGTTTACCAGCCCCGCGCACGAGATGCCGGCGCAGCCGTTCGACCTGGAGCATCTGCGGGTGTCCCTTCGCGTCGAGATGGACGCCGGCCGCATCTTCGGCGTGGCCACCTACCGGATCCGTCTGATCGAGGATTCAGTGGCCGCTTTGCCCTTCCGCGCGGAGGCCATCGAGGTATTCAGCGTCCGGATGGGCGCTTTGGATGGCGAAAAAACGGGGGCGACCTTTGCCTTCGCCGGCGCCGACACCCTCCTCGTTGGGCTCGATTCGCTTGCCGCGCCCGACGGCCCCATCGAGGTGCAGATCACCTACGCCGCCACCCCCTCGAACGGATTGTACCTGCACCGCCCCGCTGGCTCGCGCACGCCGACGCTCGTATGGACGGACGCCACGCCGGAGAGCCACCGATTCTGGCTGCCGTTGCCTTTCAGCCCGGCGGATCTCACCACGTCCGAGGTCCTCGTCTCCGTCCCGCCCGACATGGAGGCCCTCGCCAACGGGCTCCTCACAGAAACGATGCCTACGGAAGACGGCCTCATGCAATTCCACTACGTGCAGGATCAGCAACACGCCACATACGCCATCGGGCTTGTCGTGGGGCGATTCTACAAGTACGAACAATCCGTGCGCCTCTACAACGGCTACACCGTTCCGTTTGCCCAATGGGTGGCCGATGAACGAACGGCGGATGTAGCGCGAACCTTTCAGGAAACGGGATCGATCCTCAACTTCTTCTCCGCCAAATTCGATGCCGTCTACCCCTGGCCCCGGTATACGCAGGTACTGGCCAACGACCTGCTTATCGACACCCTGAATTATACCGGCTACACGCTGTTCAACGACCGCTTCCTGCTCGACGAACGCGCACGGCTGGACGAGTCCCCCGTTGCTCCCCTCGCCACGGCGCTCGCGCACCAATGGGTAGGCGCGATGCTCCCCCCCGACTTCTGGTCGGACGCCTGGATCGCGACGGGCCTGTCCAGTTACCTCGGCCTCCTGTACATCCGAGAGCGTGAAGGCGATGAGGCGTTTTACGCCGGCCTCCACCGACTGGCCGAGTCCTACTTCGACGAGGCGGACACGTATCGCCGCCCGCTCGTCTGGAACCAGTGGGAACAGCCGGCGCAACTGACCGATGCGCACGCCCGGGCAAAGGGGGCCTGGATCTTTCACACCTTCCACCAGCAGCTCGGCGATGCGTCGTTCTGGGGATTCCTGCAGGCGTTCCGGCGCGCCCGCGCGTTCACCCCTGTCAATGCGGACCAGCTCAAACAGTCGCTCGCGACATGGTCTAAAACCTCGTTCGAGAGCTTCTTCGACCAGTGGGTGTACAGCGCCGGCCATCCCGAGTTGGACGTTCGGTACCGGTACGACCCCGTGGCCGAGTCCCTGTACGTCTCCCTCTCCCAGCAACAAAGCGGCTATCTTGTGCCCGGGGCCTTTGACCTCGCGCTAGACCTCGAGGTCCACACGCTCGGCAGCAGCCAGCGTTTCAGCCTCGCCGTGAACAAAGCAGAGACCTCCGCCTCGTTCCCGCTCACATTTGCCCCTCGGTTCGTGCTCGTCGATCCCGATCATCGGTATCTGATGCGTGTCGCGATGGAGCAGAGCCTCACGGCGTGGGTCGCCCAGTTGCGGTATGCCCCGAATATTCTGGATCGCCTCGCGGCCGTGGATGCGCTCGGGGCATCCCGAAACGATCCCGCGCTGGCGATTGGACTGCAGCCGGCGGTCCAGAGCCGGCCGCCCGAGGCGGTCTATACCGCCATCGTCACCCTCCTTGCTGCCTTGCCGCCCTCCGACAACGGGGACCGCATGCTCATGAACGCCTTCGAGGACGAGAGCCCTCGCGTCCGCCAGGCCGTGCTGGAGGGGCTTGCCCGCCGGACGGACACCGCCAATACCACCATCATGGCGCTCGAGACGGCCGAGACGGCTATGAGTTATGCGCTTCAGGCTACCGCCGTGAGCGTGCTTGCCACCGTAAAGGCCCCCTCGGCCGAAAACATCGTGCGCTCGGCTCTGATCACGCCGTCCCACGCCGAACGCGTACGGCTTGCCGGCCTGAGCGCCGTACCGCAGGTGGGCATCACGACGCGGGAGGGGGTGCAGCTGGCTTCGTCCTACACCTCCGCCAATCAGCCGGCTGAACTCCGCCTCGGCGCGATCCGGCTACTCGCCTCGTATGCGCGGATGGACAACAAAACCGCGGCCTCGACCCTCACCTCTCTGGTAGACGACCCCTCCCCGCTCATCCGCACGGCGGCGCGTATCGCGCTCGCAACACTCGATGCGAATGGCGACGAGGAGATGCTCGACCTCCACCTCGCGTTGCCCCACCTCCGGCGCGAAGCGCGACTCAGCCCCTGAGCCGGCGGCTTCAACCAACTCGCAGATCGGGCTGGCCGTTCGCCTTTGCAATAAAACGGTTCGCCGAGTAAGCCGGACGGTTCACCAGAAATTGGCGTGAGCCTAGGGGCCTAATCGGTTAGGATTACGTCAGCGACCCTCGGCGTATGCACCTTGCAAGCAGGGACCCGTTCTCGCCCGATCCTGCCAACCGAAGACTCCGAAAGCGATGTATCTCCTGACAGAAACCCGCGAGGATACTCAAAATCCGCTATCCGAACTACTCAGCGATGAGATGTACGATATGCTGGCCAGCCACTCGTTGCTGAGCGACAAAGGGATCCGCGACTACCATATCCGCATCAAATTCCGGCAACTCAGGGAGCGCGAGGTGCCGGCCTGCGACGCTATCGAGCAGCTGCGGCACGAGTATCCGTATCTCCAGTTCGACACCATCCGGAAGATCGTCTACCGCCTGAACACTCGGAAATGACGCCGTTGTATTTCGCGGCTTAGCTCCAACCCGCCCAACCGTCGCCGCACGCTCCCCTCACCCTTCGTGCCGCTGCTTCGCGGCCGCATACACGGTGAGCGCGCTCGCCACCGACACGTTCAGGGATTCCATCGGTCCATACAGTGGGATCGACACCAGTGCGTCGCACTGCTCCCGCACAGACGGATGGAGGCCGGCGCCTTCGCTCCCGACCACGATCACCACGGGCCGCCGCCAGTCGTACGACCAGATCGTCGCATCCCCACCCGCCTCCGCGCCGACGATCCAGTAGCCCCTTTCTTTCATCTGGTAGAGCGCATCGGCCAGCCGCGTCACCCGGGCGATGGGAAGCCGCAGCGC
>JBGSPJ010000388.1:0-5150 GCA_041738655.1 Rhodothermales bacterium
GCCGTCCACTACCTCACCGCCTCGCCCATGGCGAGCGGCCTCTTCCAGCGCGCGATCGCCCAGAGCGGGTCGCGCGTGGGGACGAGTAGTGGCTCGCTGGCGGACGGCGAGGAACAGGGAATGCGCTTCGCCGAATCGAAAGGCGTCCGTTCACTCGCCCGGCTCCGTGCCCTGACCGCCGAGGAATTGATGAAGGTGGATGAAGGCGCGCCGCCCATCCGCTTCCGCCCCGTGGTCGACGGGCGGTTTATCGTGGATGACATCCCCACCGCCTTCGCCCGCGGCCTGCAGAACGATGTCCCGACCCTCACCGGCCTCAACGCCGACGAAGGAAGCGCTTCCCCGACGTACGGCCGCATCCCCGCCGCCGACTGGCGCACCCAGCTCCGAAACCGCTATCGCAGCCGCGCCGACGCGTTCATGGCGCTGTATCCCTTTTCGAACGACGCCGAAGCCGGCGCCATGCAACTCGCCAGCAGCCGCGACCAGGGTGTGATGGCCATGTACCTCTGGGCCGAACAGCGGGCGAAGACGGCAACCACGCCGGCCTATCTGTATTACTTCGACCGCGCGATGCCCTGGCCCGAGTTTCCCCGGTTCGGGGCCTACCACACCGGCGAGATGCCCTATGTGTTTAACAACCTGGACCGTGTAAAGCGGCCGTGGGAGGCCGTCGACCGCCAGGTGGCGGACCAGGTGTCGTCCTACTGGGTGAACTTCGTCAAGACCGGCAACCCCAACGGCCGCGGTCTGCCGGCGTGGGCGCCTTATGGCGCTTCCGAGACCCCGTTCCAGCGCCTTGCCACGACCACCGGCCCGATGGCGTTGCCGGACGCCGAAAAACGCGCGCTTCACACGAAGGTCCTGATGCCCCACGCCGACGATTGGGCCGTATATCTGGGCGATAAAGGTCGGACGCACTACTCTCCGCTCGACCAGATCACCCCGCAAAACGTCGCCAGCCTGGAAGTAGCCTGGTCGTTCGACACCGGTGAGCAGAGCGAATTCCAGGCAAACCCCATCGTCATTGACGGGGTGCTCTACACGGCGACGCCCGCCCGGAAGGTGCAGGCGCTGAACGCCGCGACGGGGGCGGAGCTCTGGCGCTTCGATCCGAACACCATCCACCCTGGCCCACTCGGCTTCCGGCAGCGTGGCGTCGTGTATTACAACGACGGCGCGAACGGACGGATCTTCTCTTCCGCCGGCGGCCATCTGTATGCGCTCGATGCGCGGACGGGCACGCTCGTTTCCGAATTTGGCGAGAACGGCGCCATCCCGTTCACCCAGAACACCCCGGGCGTCATCTTTGGCGACCTGCTCATCGTCTCCCCCACGGTCAGCGAGCGTTCGCCGGGCTCCGTCCAGGCCTACGACGCGCGGACCGGGGAGAAGGTGTGGCATTTTAACCTGATCCCGCGCCCCGGCGAATACGGGTACCGGAGCTGGCCGGCCGAGGCGTACAAAGTGATCGGCGGCGCATCCGACTGGTCGGGCTCCGCCCTCGACGAGGTGCGCGGCATCCTGTACGCGTCCAACGAAACCGCCGGCCCCGACTTCTACGGGGGCGAGCGCCATGGGATGAACCTGTTCGCCAACTCGATCGTCGCCCTCGACGCCCGGACCGGTAAGCGGCTGTGGCACTTCCAGGTGGTCCACCACGACGTGCTCGACAAGGACCTGCCGACGCCGCCGACCCTGCTCACCGTCACCCACGAGGGCCGGCGGATCGACGCCCTCGCCCAGGGCACCAAACACGGGCTGTTGTTTGTATTCGACCGGGTGACCGGTGAGCCGCTGTGGCCCATCGAGGAACGCCCCGTCCCCCAGAGCACCCTCCCCGGCGAGCAGCTCTGGCCCACGCAGCCGTTCCCGACGAAGCCGGCGCCCCTCATGCGCCAGGCGTATACGGCCGACGACATCTCGAACATCTCCCCCGAAGCGACGGCGCTCACGGCGGAACGCCTCGCCCACTCGGGTTCGTTTGGCCCCTTCGCCGCGCCCGATCTGAAGGAGTCGATCTTTTTCCCGGGCTATGACGGCGGTTTCGAGTGGGGCGGCTCCGCGGCCGACCTCGACGGGGTGCTCTACACGAATGTCAACGAGATCCCCTGGTTCTTGCAGATGATCGAAACGAAGCGGCCCGACGGCAGCCCCGTCACACCGGGCGAGATGACCTATATGGCCAACTGCGCGTCGTGCCACGGGCTCGACCGCGCCGGCTCGACCGCCAGCGGGTTTCCGGGGCTTCTGGATCTTGAGGGACGGAAGACGCGTGAGGAGGTGACGGCAATTTTGACGAGCGGCCTCGGACGGATGCCGGCGTTCACCCTGCGGGAAAACCAGCAAAAAGTGCTGCTCGATTTCCTCTATGGCGTCGAAGTACCTCCTCCGCCACGGCCCGCCGATCAACCCCTCGATCCTCACGAACAGCTTGACGACGCGGTGCCCTACACGTTCGCCGGCTTTAAGCGCTGGTTCGACGCCGAAGGGTATCCCGCCATCAAACCACCCTGGGGGACGCTGAATGCCGTCGATCTCAACACCGGTGAGCTGCTGTGGAAAGTCCCTCTCGGCGAGTACCCCGAGCTCACCGCCCGCGGCATCCCCCCCACCGGCACCGAGAACTACGGCGGCCCCGTCGTCACCGCCAGCGGCCTCCTGTTTATTGGCGCCACGGCCGACGGGATGTTCAGAGCATTCGACAAAAAGACCGGAGAGATCCTGTGGCAAACAAAGCTGCCCTTCAGCGGGACGGCGACGCCGAGCACCTACCGGGTGGATGGGAAGCAGTACGTCGTGATCTCCGCCGCCGGCTGGAAGTCGAAAGCCCCGGGCGGAACGGGGAGGATCGTGGCGTTTACGCTGCCGGAGTGAGCGATGCCGCACAGCGGGAACGCTCATCCCCCGTTCAAGCCCCGCGCAGGCTCCGGACTTGATCCGGGGCCTTTTGTCACCCCGGACTTGATCCGGGGACCCGTAGTCTTGCAATCCGTCTGGATCCCGCATCGAGTGCGGGATGACAAATCGCTATTTTTTAAGAGGTACTCGTACTCGATAGCCGCGTTGACACCCGTTGCCTTCGCGAAAAAATATATGCGCCTACTAACAGGAACGTTCCTTTTTCTCCTCACCGGCTGCGCGACGCCGCAGGGCCTCGACCCCGTCCCCCCGCCCGAGGAAAATCGGTTCTCGCGGGACATCCTCGTCGAGGACATCGACGAGCCGATGCAGCTTGAGATCGACGGGCAGAACCGGGTGTACTGGGTGGAGCGCAAGGGCGGGGTGCGGCGGTTTGATGGCGAGACGGGGGGTGTCGAGACCCTCGGTATCGTGCCGGTGGACGATGGCGGCGAGGGCGGGTTGATGGGGATCCTGCTGGCGCGTGACTTCGCAACGAGCCGGCAGCTGTACCTGTATTTCGGCGCACCCGGCGAGATGACCATGCACCTCTCCCGGCTCACGCTTGGCCCCGATGATGCCCTCGACCTGGACTCGGAAGTCATCTTCCTCCGGATCCCCTACGAACGAGGCTCCCACATGGGCGGCGGGATGACGTGGGACGCCGCCGGCAACCTCTACCTCTCCACCGGCGACAACTCAGACGCCACCCAGTACACTCCCATCCACTGGACGGCCGAAGGCGGGGCCGGCCAGGACGCGCAGCGCTCTGCCGCCAACACCAACGACCTCCGAGGCAAGATTCTACGTATTCATCCCGCATCCGACGGTACGTACACCATCCCCGAAGGGAATCTTTTCCCGCCTGGTACCCCTCAGGCACGCCCCGAGATTTACATCATGGGCAACCGAAATCCCTGGCGGCTGGCGGTCGATTCGAAGACAGGCTATTTGCACTGGGGTGAGGTCGGCCCGGACGCCGGCGCGGACTCTACGGGCATCGGCCCACGCGGGTACGACGAGTTCAACATCGCGAAGTCCGCCGGCAACTTCGGCTGGCCTTACGGCATCGGGTACAACCTCCCCTACCACTCCTTCGACTACGCCGCCCGGACCCACGGCGCGCCGTTTGACCTCTCGGCGCCCGTTAATCCCTCCCCAAACAATAACGGACTCCGCGAGCTCCCCCCCGCGCAGCCGGCGTTTATCGCGTATCCGTACGGTGTCTCCGAGGAGTATCCCCAGATGAACAGCGGCGGGCGGAACGCCGTCGGCGGGCCGATCTTCCACCGGGGCGACTTCCCCGCCGGCGCAACGAGCCTCTTTCCAGAGTACTTCGAGGATCGGTGGTTCATCGTCGATTTCGTCCGCAACTGGATCATGACCGTCGCGATGGACGAGGCGCGGACGCAGGTGGCGGCCATGGAGCGTTTCCTGCCGGGAGAGCGGTATAGCAGTCCGATCGACATGGACTTCGGCCCCAACGGCGAGCTGTACGTCCTCGAATATGGCACCCAGTGGTTCCAGCGGAACGCCGACGCGCGGGTCTCCCGGATTTCGTACAACGCCGGCAACCGGGCGCCTGTCGTATCCATAGCGGCCAAACGTACAGCCGGCGCCGTGCCGTTTCAGCTCGAATTATCCGCCGAAGGGACGGTCGACTACGATGGGGACAGCCTCCAGTATGCCTGGGCGTTAGCGTCTACCTCGGGATTACCGCGCGCGAACTCCCATCAAGACAGCATGTTGATGACCTTGGGCCAGCCCGGCGTCTATACAGTCGTCCTCACCGCCACCGATCCGGCCGGCGCCGTCGGACGGGATTCGATCCAGCTCATCGCCGGCAACGAGACGCCCGAGGTGGCATTGGAGGTGGTGGGGAATCAGACGTTTTATTTCCCGGGGTCATCGGTTTCGGTGCGGGCCTCGGCTTCGGACCTAGAGGATGGGACTGCCGTGCTTCCAGATGTGACGTATGAGTATGTGCCGGCGGGGATGACGCCCGCTGAGTTCGAAGAGGCCGCGGAGCTGGCTCCGGAGGTGTCGGTGCGGCATGTGAAGGCGGAGACGATTATCGCTGGAAGTGACTGCCGGACATGCCACCAGATCGACACCCCGAGCGCAGGGCCGGCGTTTCGGGCTATCGCGCGGAAGTATCTAGGGGACGACACGGCGCCCGACTATCTGGCGCACAAGATAGTAGCCGGCGGCAGCGGCGTCTGGGGCGAGTTGCCGATGCCGGCGCACCC
>JBGSPJ010000397.1:0-3503 GCA_041738655.1 Rhodothermales bacterium
GATAGAGCCGGGCGGTGGCCGGCACCTCCCAGTGGGCCTCGATGCGGCGGAGGAGCACCGTGGTGTCGAGCGCGATGTAGGGCTGCCAGTGAAAGGTGATCTGGTCGGCGTCGAAGGCATCGGCCGGCGGGGTCATGGCATAGGGATCGCGCAGGCCGCGCACGTACCAGCCTCCTTCGCCCCGGCCGGCGTCGACCACCATGATCCCCGGCTCTTCGCGCAATCGATCCACATAGCCCTGGAATCGCTGGTACTCCATCACGATCAGGGCCAGCCAGATGGCGCTGCCGAGAAAAAAGACACCGAGCCCGATCCATACCCAGCGCCCGCTCGACGCGACCGGTCGGGTTTCCATGTGGAGGCCGGCAAACAGCAGTGGCCGCAGGTGTTCGAACGCGGCCATATCCCCGGAAAAACCCTGAAACTCCTGGCCATGCTGGAGATGGATGGCCTCGATCAGGTCCCGCAGCCGCTCGCTCAGCTCACGCGTCAGAACGCCCCGCACGACCGCCGCCAGCACGGCGCGGGGCCCCGGCTCGATGAGCAGGGTGAGGTCGCCGATCTCCACCCGGTTCAAGTTCTGCTCGCGCGTGGCCCCGAACGACTCGCGCATAAAGTCCTGCACGGCGCTCATCATCCCCGATATCACATCCGGATCCAGCTCCGCGGCCTGTTCGGAGGTCACGTGCTGGATCGGGAGCCCGCTGATCCGCTCGATGAGGAAGAGATGCTCCACCCGGTAGGCGAGGGTGTGGCTGATGACAACCTCGGAAAACGGCCGGCCCGTGCGCGCCGCCTCGAGCCGCCATTGCAGGCTCCGTACCGACAGGCTGTGTTCGAGGGTGCGGTTGATCGTCTCCACCATCCCGCGCAGGGCCTCCGCGATGCTGCGTCGGATAGCAGGACCGATGATCGGGAAGAGGGCGTCGACGAAAGGTTTCGGATTCCGGCGAATGGAGAAGTGGATCGTTTTTTCGATCGTCGGTCCGAGAGCATTGGCCAGCAGCCTGGAATCCTCGCCATGCAGCGCGATGGCTTCGGGCAGCGACCGGCTCATGGCGGGGATCTGTCCGTCCTCTTCCATGGCCGCCACCCGATCGACGCGCCGTTCGAGGCGGTCGACCTGTTCGGCTTCCTCGCCGATCAAGATCCGGCGCAACTCCAGCAGCTCGTCCGCGTGGGCCGGCGCGTCGTCGCTCGCCCCAGGGGGCGACGACGGTGAGGGCTCGTTCATAGGAGCGATGGGGATGGGGCCGTCAGGCGCCGGCGCCGTTTAACTGGTCGGCCAGCTGGTTCATGAACGACGCCAGCTGCCGGCGATCGACTTTATCTGAATCGAGCCGGGCCTGGGCGGATTGGGCCTGCTGTGTGAGCGCCTCCACCTGGGTGTGCAGCGTAGCCATCAAGGCATCAGCGCGGGCGGCGAGGCTGGCGCGATACTCTTGCTCAAGCGTCTGCATCCGGTCCGCAAACGCGCGTTCCGCGGCGTCGAGCCGCTCCTGGAGGCCGGCGATATCCGCCTGGCGATCCGCGTCGCGGTCGGCGTTGGCCAGGCGGTCCTTTGCCATATGCTCCTCTATCCGCGTCATCATCGCGTTGAGCACCTGATCGACGGAGCCAAACCGGTCGGCCATCTCTTCGCGGAGCGCGCCGATCTGGCCGGCGAACGCGGCTTCGATCTGCCGCAGTCGCGTTTCATAGGCCCGGATCTGTTCGCCAAAAAGAATGCTGCGGACCTTGTCGAGTTCGCCTCCCATCCCTTCTTCGGCGGCCCTTGGGGCGACCGGGGCAGGCGCGTCGGGTTCGCCTGATTTCGTCTTCGTTGCCATTACCTGGTGCGCGGTGAAGGTGAGATCGAAAATTCGTTGGAGCATCCGGCACAGGGAGTACCGGTTAGATCGGAAGAAAGGGCCGAGCGATATCCAGAACGTAGAGCTCCCAAGATCAGGGCTTCTTAACTCGCCAGAATGTGCGCTGTGGGTCGCAGCCGGCGCCAAAATAAGGCATCGCCGGCATGGCGTGCTACTATCCCACAAGGCGCACCACGATTTCACGCCCTTTCGTGGGTTCGCGATCGCCGGCACGGACCTTTCTATCGTCACGACCCGGCGCCGCCGCGTGGAGGATTCCAGGAACGAATTGTTCGGGTTTGTGTCGCAGAACGCGACATACACCCCTGGACATGGGGCCCATCCACCCTCATTTACACCGTTTCCGTGGATTCACTGGAACCGCCGGCTCCCGAACCGGGCCGGACGATCAAACGCAAAGTGTGCATGCTTGGCACGTTCGCCGTCGGCAAGACGAGCCTGGTCCGCCGGTATGTGCGGGGCGTGTTCGACGAAAAGTATCTGACGACGATGGGTGCGAAAGTCGATAAAAAGAGTCTGCGCGTCGGCGATGTCGGGGTTGACCTGTTGTTGTGGGATTTAAACGGAGAAGACCGATTCCAGGCGCTTTCGATGGAATACGTGCGCGGCGCCGCCGGGTATCTGCTCGTGATCGACCGCACGCGGCCGGCCACCCTGGAGGTGGCGCACGCGCTGCAGCAGAAGGTCGAACACGTTATCGGCCGCCTGCCCTTCGTTGTCCTCATCAACAAGGCGGACCTGCCCGGTCACTGGGACCGTCAGCCGGGCGATCTCGATGCTCTGCGCGCCGGCGGCTGGATGTTCGTCGAAACCAGCGCAAAAACGGGCACAGGTGTTGACGAAGCTTTCATGAATCTTGCCGGCCGGCTCATCGAGTGACCGCCGCCCGCCGCTTCCAACCTTCCGAACGCCTGTAGCGAACCCATGGTATGAGCGCCGTCCTCTCCCGCCTGCTTTCCGATCTTTCCATCGTTGTCCTGGAACACACGGGTGGCCGCGCCTTCGTCCCGATGAGTGCGATACCGGACTGGCTGGAGGCGCTCTGGCCGGCGGCGAAGGTCTCGGGCGAAGCACTGCGGCCGGGTGAGTCGTTTCTCTTCCTGGATGATTTCATCGATCGCGCGCTGGCCCACTGGGAAGGCGGAAGCCATGCGCCTCTGGCTTCCGGGCTATGGACCGAGACCCGCGCGGATGGCGTGGAGATCCTGCTCGAAGCTACCGCGCGCCTGATCGAAGGCCGGCGCCTCCTCCTGATCCACATCCCATCCGAACAACAGACGCGCGGCATCTACCAGCAGGCCCGCGAGCAGCGCCTGGCGTACGAGCACTTGCTGGACGAGATCAATAAGCGGGAGATCCTGCTCCATTGCATCGTGCACGACCTCTCGAACCCGCTCGCCGGCATACGGGGCAGCCTCAAGCTCATGGAGCAGGAGTCCATGGTCTCGTCGGATGGCGACGAACTCCTCCGCATCAGCCTGAGCCAGACCGAAAAAATGCAGCGTTCGATTCGGAGCATCCTGCAGGCTTTTTCCGTCGACGCGAAGCCGCTGTTGCCCTCCATCGTGCCGGCGGATGCCGCGCCGGACATCGCCCGGTGCGCCCGCAACGTCACGGCGTCGATGTCCGCCA
>JBGSPJ010000410.1:0-1993 GCA_041738655.1 Rhodothermales bacterium
GTCGTCCAGCGCCTGTACCGCGAGGGACGGCTCGATGCCATCATCGGGATGGGAGGCGGCGCCGGGACCACTGTTGGCACGGCCGCCATGCGGGCCCTGCCGCTGGGCATCCCGAAGGTGATGGTTTCCACCCTCGCCAGCGGCGACACACGGCCGTTTGTCGGGGTGAAGGACATCGTGATGGTCCCCTCGATCGTCGACATCAGCGGCCTGAATGGGATTGCGCGCGGCGTCTTCACCCGCGCCGCCGCGGCTGTCTGCGGGATGGTTGAGGCCGAAGTGCCGCCGGCCGACGACAAACCCACCATCACCGCGTCGATGTTCGGCAACACGACGAAATGTGTCGAGCGGGCGCGTACCCATCTTGAAGCGGCCGGCTACGAGCTGCTGGTATTTCACGCTGTGGGGTCGGGGGGGATGACGATGGAGAGCCTCATCGAAGCCGGCGAAGTGGACGGCGTGTTCGATGCCACCCTCACCGAATGGGCGGATGAGCTGCTGGGCGGCGTCATGTCCGCCGGCCCCACCCGCCTCGACGCCGCGGCGAAGACCGGAACGCCGGCCGTGTACGCGCCCGGGTGCGTCGATATCGTCAACTTCTGGGAGCCGGAGAGCGTGCCCGTGGCGCTCCGGAGCCGGCGGATCTACCACCACAACGCGAAACAGACGCTGGTCCGCACGGACATCGACGACAACGCGAAACTGGGGAGGATCTTCGCCGAGAAATTCAACGCCTCCACCGGCCCCGTCGCCGTCTACCTCCCCCTGAAAGCCGTTTCCGTGATCTCCGAACCCGGCGGCCCCTACCACTGGCCCGAAGCCGACGCCGCCCTGTTCGACACCCTGCGCTCCCGCCTGCGCAAAGACATCCCGGTGTACGAATTCGATACCACCATCAACGACCCCGTCTTCGCCGACGCCATGGCCCAGGGCCTGCTGGCGATGATGGGGAAATAAGTGCAAAGTGAAAAGTGCAAAGTGATGTGGGGAGTGAAGAATCATTTTTCATTTTTCACTTTGCATTTTTCACTCCAGACCACTGTTTTGCCAATAGAGGTAATCATTCATGAGTCGACTTGTCGATCTATCGATGCCCGTCCATCCCAACATGGTCACGTTTCCGCGCGTTCCGCCGCCGGTGATGCTGGTCTATGAGAGTTGGGAGCAATTCGCCGAACGTATCGGTGCCGCCGCGCATGGGGCGACCTGGCTTACGGCCAGTTACTACATCGCCACGAGCGACCACGTCGGGACGCATGTCGACGCCGTGAAGCACCTGCGCGGGCCGGATGCGCCGGGTCCGGAAGGGATCCCCCTGGAGTACTGTTTTTCGGACGGCGTGGTGCTCGATTTTCGCCACAAGGAAAAGGGCTACGGGATCACCGTCGCCGACATCGACGAGGCGCTCAAAAAGATCAATTACACGCTCAAGGAGAAGGACATCGTGCTGATCCAGACCGGTGCCTCGGCCTACAACCACGAGCAGCGGTATCTGACGGACCATGTCGGCATGACCGGCGAGGCCACGCGGTACCTGATCTCGAAGGGTGTGCGGATGATGGGCACCGACGCCGTCACGTTCGACCCGCCCGTCTGGGCCATGTTCGAGCGCAAGAAATTCTGGGAGGCCCACCGCGTCATGATCGACGAGGACTACTGGCACATCGAGAACCTGATGCATCTCGATAAATTGCCCCCGCACGGCTTTAAGCTCTCCGTCTTCCCCGTGAAGTGGATGGGGACGACGGCGGCGCCGATCCGCGCGGTCGCGATCATCGAGGATTGATTCGCACCCCGATACCTGAGAGCACCCACATGGAAGGAAACGGCCCCCGGTGGCTGGCCCCCACCTCGCTGGACGAGGCGCTGGGCTTGCGCGCCGAACTGCAGGAAGAAGCGACCGTCGTCGCCGGCGGCACGTTCGTCGGCGTGCTGATGAACGTTGGCTTCATGGCGCCGGCCGCTCTGCTCAGCCTGCGCGGTGTGCCCGGCC
>JBGSPJ010000420.1:0-8230 GCA_041738655.1 Rhodothermales bacterium
GGTGCCGGGGCGGGCCAGCATCCGGGCGTCCATCGTGCCGGCACGCGCCGCCGCCGCGCGCTCGGCCACGGTCACCAGGGGATACGACTCCCGAAACGGGCCTTGCGAAGCGATCTGGGCCTTTTCCCGCACGGTGGTCGGCATGTTCTTGACGTGCTGGCCGGCGCGTTTGGATAGCCGCGGCCCCAGATCAACCATCAGCACCGACGCCGACGGCGTGCGTTCGGTAATCTCTCGCGCAAACGTGGCCCCGACCGGGCCGCTGCCTATGATGAGGACATCGACGTTCATCACCCACCCAGCTCGTTCAGGATGCGGCGGCACAGGGCGTGGTGCTTCTCCACCATCTCGAAGCCGGTGAACGCGTCAGTAAAGGCGGTCCCCTCGTACTCGCTCGACACGTACCCCCGGAAGCCGCCGTCGTGGAATACCTTCAGGATGCCGGCGTAGTCGATCGCCGGCTCGTCGCCGGCGTCGTCGAACCCGTAGAATTTGCCGTGGAGGTGGACCGTCCGAGGCACGATCTCCCGCCAGGCGTCGACGGGCTGCCGGCCGTTCATGCTGAAGGCCATGTTGAGCCGGCCGATCTGCGCGGGGGTGGCGCCGAGGGCGCCGACACGCTCGCGCAGCGCCCCGAATTTCTCCGGGATCGGTGCATCACTCTGCCAGATAACGCGGGTGATGGCGATCATCACGTCGGTGACGCCAACCTCCCGGAAGCTGTGCAGCAACGCATCCGGGATGGCGCGCATCGACGTGCCGAAGTCGGGGATGAAGCCAAGCGCCGGCGAGTCGATTTCCTCATACAATTCCCGTAGCGCGATCACCGCGGGGTGGAACATGTCGTACGGAGTGTGCAACTCCATCCCGAGGCTGACGCCGGCCTTCTCCGCCGGCCCCACGAGGCGGCGCAAGACTTCGGGTTTCGCCGTCATCTGGACGCGCACCACGGGGAAGCCGAGCCGCGCGCCGAGCAGGATCTGGGGGAGGAGGTAGTCCACCGTCTCGTCCACGCTCATCATCCGGTCGCGGCGGATGCGGACGTCCACGTTAGCATCCAGGCACGCCGGCTCGAACCCGTACCGGTCCATCAGCCGGCGCACATCGGACACCTCGGTCTCGCTCAGGTGCGGAAACCGCGGCAGGCTCTGGAAGCCAATGATCTCAAGACCCGGCCCCAGACCCCGTCGCTGCGTCTCGGCGAGCAGGGAGTCGAGGGTGTATTGCCGCGCGTTCCACTCGAGCGCGAACGAAAACAGGGACGTCGCAAGCTGGATGTTGGGCATGGCTCAGGGGCAGGTAAACGTCTTGCGGATCGTGGTCGAGGCGAGCAGGGGCTGGGCCTCGGGGCCGATGAGGATGTAGGGGATGTAGAGATCGAGCCGGAACTCGACGGCGACCGGTTGCCCTTTGGGGGCCGGCGGGTGATCGATGTGGAGCCGGGCGGCGTCCTGGATGAAGAGGCAGTGATCGGTCTGCTTGAGGAGCATGTCCGCCGGAAACCGCCGGCCGTTGGCCTCGACCGACAGTCGTTCGCGCGGGATGTCCACCCCGTCGATGGTCAGCGCGATGTCCATGCACGACATCGGCAGCGAGCGGTACCAGTGCGACCGGAACGCCAGCGTATAGCCGGTCCGGGTGCACGCGAGGGCGTCGTCTTGCAAGATGTGGGCGTCGAGAGGTCCCATGGTTATACGTGGATCGTTTTTTCGGCGGTGCGGATGGCCGGGAAGGGCAGGTAGGAGATCCGCAGGTGAATCATGAGGCCGAGCCTATGGGCGCCTTTCGCCAGGCCTCCGGGCCGGGCCACGCCGATATGCGCCACCTCGCCCATCTCCCACCGGTCCTCCGGCTCCGATTCCATCTGGGCCAGGCTGTAGGTGTTGCCGTGTACGCTGAGCGTGATCGCCTCGCGCGGCACGGCGGCGCCGTCCACGGTGACGCCGATATCCTCCACCATCGAAAGCCCAAGCCCCCGGTAATAGGGAAGTCGGGCGCCAAAGCGGAAGCCGGTGACGGCGTCGTTATTGACCGTGTTTTGCGCCTCCTCGGCGACGATCATGTATTTTTCGAACATATGCGCTCTGTTATGCCAGCAACCGCGCAAACATCGCCTGTTGCCGGCGGACCTGCTCGACGCTGTCCACCTCCATGATATCCTGGATGTGGCGGTTGCCTTCGTATTCGCTGGATAAATACCCCGAATAGCCGCCCTCCTTCAGCACCGCAATCACATCGGCGTAGGGGATGCTGTATTCGGTCCCATCATCCAGCATCTCGTAAAATTTGGCGTGGATGTGGAAGATGCGGTCCATGAAAGGCAGGAGGCTCCGGGGGTTGCTGTAGACGTTGTGCCGCGTCTGCTCGGCGAGGGCATTGTCGATGGGCCGCTGGCTCATCTGGCGCACCTCGGCGACGATGTATTCCTGCATCACGCCGGCTTCGTACTGGGTGCAGACAAACTCGGCGATCTTCTCGTCGGCCCCGTTGCGGATCATCCGCTCCACCATCACCCGGGGGAGGCGCTTCGTGAACATCCCCATATCCGGAATAAACCCCAGGTGGGTCGAGCCGGTCTGCTCCATCACCTCGAGGTGCTTTGTCATCCAGGCGTTGTTGATGTGCCACGGGGAATGGACCTCGATGCCCAGCCTGACGTCGTATTTCTCGGCATACGGAGCGGCCCGGCGCATCAGCTCGGGCGAGACGCTCACGATGACGCGGGCGATCTTGCAGCCGAGCCGGTGGGCGAACTGGATATCGCGCACGATGGAGGCAAGCTGCTCGTCCGGGGTCAGCAGCCGGCCTTTGAACTGCCTGGTGTCGAGAAAGAGGTCGTGACAGACGGGGGTGACGCCATACCGCTCCATCCACCCAAACCACTGATCTACGAAGGCGTCGGGTAGTTTCGGGAAACCGGGCACGCTCTGTTCGCCGATGATCTCGATGCCGGTCGCCCCGGCGGCGGCGGCCGCGGCGATGCAGTCCTCCAGCGACATCTTCCGCAGGAAGTACTCCTCCTGATAGCTGTAGAGGCTGACGCCTCGCTTGATGGCGCTCATGGGTGGCTGGGTTTAATGGTCAATGTTCGGGGTTTAATGGGTGTCATCGCCCATGGTCCCCCGCCTGGGCGCCGGTGTTGAGAACGAAGTTCACGACGGCGAGGACGAGGCAGACGGCGCCCAGCGCCAGGAACGCCGGCAGGATGCCGCCCGTCCAGCCCCGGACGGCGCCGACGACAAACGGGGAGACGAACTGGCCGAAGAAAAACGCGCTCGTCCAGAACCCCATCCCCCGGCCACGAAACTCCGCCGGCAGGCAGTTCAGCGCCCAGGCGATGAGGGTGGGGATGGCCATGCCGGCCCCCAGCTGCTGGATCCATGCAAACGCGGTGAGGCCCACCGTGGTCGTATTGAGCCCGATGCCGACGAGCCCTGTGCCCAGCAGCGCCGCCACGAGCGATAGCTGGATGCGGATGGTGTAGCGGGACGACCATTTAAACAACAGCGCTCCCACCGGCACGGCGATGCTCGCGATGGCGCTGATGTTGCCGATCTGCTGCCGGTTGGTGATCCCGATGGCGTCGAGCGCAAGCGAAAAGTGAAGGGTGTAGACGAAGTAGAGAATGGCGGCCACCAGCGTGATGAGGCAGAGGCGGACGATGGTGAAGACCGGCCACCCGGCCGGCGCCGGCGAGGCCGCGGTGCGCACGGGCGGGGCGAGCTTCTGGGGCTCGAAGATGAAGAGGAGCGTGCCGATGGTGACGATAAACGCGATACTGTACGACAGGAACGGATAGTTCCACCCGAACGTGGCCAACGTCCCGCTGAGGGCCAAGACCCCAGTCCCGGCTACCGATCCGACGATCCCCTGGATCATCAGCCAGCGCGTGCGGCCCTCGACGGAGAAGTAGTCACCATACAGGGTGTTGGCGATTGTCAGGATAAACGCTTCGCCGATGCCCAGAATGAGCCGGCCGGCCATGAGCATCGGAAAGGCGGTCTGGAAAAACGGCAGGATGCCGCCGACCCCGTACAGAAGCGAAAAGATCAGGAGCAGATTCCTCCGGCCCAACCGATCGGTCAGATAGCCGGCAAACGGCGAAAACAGCGCCACACACAGCCCCGGCGCCGACAGCACCAGCGGGGCAAGGGTCATGATGTTGGGGATGTCCTGGAAGTTCTGGACGATGGCCGGCACCACGGGCATCAGCGCCACGATGGCCATCATGGGCAGCAAGCTGATCAGGACGATGACGCTGCCCTGGGGAATGCCGGCTTTGCGCTCCTGTAGAAGAGTTTCCACGGGGATATCGGGCTGGGTGTGGGGCGCCATCGGGAGAACCCGCCGGCTCTACCCATCAATATCCTGAAAGCGCTTTTATCAAAAAGCAGCCAATGCTATTCATAATCAATCGCCAGGATTACGCCGGACGCTCTCCAGGTAATCTCGCGGCGTTTGTCCCGTGCGGCTTTTGAAGAAGCGCGCGAAGTTGCTGGGTGATTGATCGCACAGCGTGTCCGCGATGGCGGCGATGGTCATGGGCGAGTAGCGGAGCAGCCGTCGGGCTTCGAGGATCTGCATTTCTTTGAGCAGCTCCTGGGCGGTTTTGTTAAAGGTGTTTTTGACGCACTTGTTGAGATGATTGGGTGTCACGCAGAGAAAATCCGCATAATCCTGCACCGTCTTTTTCTGATAGATGTGTTGGGAGAGGGCGTCTTTATACTGCCTGGAGAGGTGTGCGGCAGTGTTTCGGGGGTAGGATTCCTCGGCCGGCGTATACTGGCTGGCCTCGGTGAGTGTGGTAAGAATATGGGCGGCGACCAGCGAGCGCTCGGCTTCTGTGTCTCGCCCGTACAGGGTCAACAGGCGTTCCAGGCTATTCAAAATCGGCGCGACCCCGTCAGGCGGGACGCTGATCACCGGGGTACTCCAGCTATCGAGCAATGGGAAGGCGCGGAGGATGCCCTGGATCGGGAGGCCGTGGAAGATTTCGTCGTCGAAGTGGAGGTAGAACCCGGCGGCGTCCATGCTCATCGACTCGTGCGAGGTGATCTCGTAGGCCGGCAGGAAAAAGAGCTGGTGTTTTTCGAACGCGTAGGTGTTGAGCCCCTTGCTACGCACGGAGTGGCCGGCCGTGAGGAAGAGGAGGTCGTGTACGGTCTTGCGGTGCGGCGGAAGAGGGAAGGAGAGCTTATCGCGATAGGCTTCGATGCGGTTGATGTGAAAGAGGTGATGCGGCTTGTCCGCCGGCAGCGGCCACTCGCCCCCGGAGAAATGGAAGTCATCCATCGTCCCGGGGAGCAAGGTGGGGATGTCGATGCGGGGCTTCATGGTGGTCAGGGGAGGAGGGCTACGGCGCGCGTCCAGCCGCCGCTGCCGCCGGCGATCTTCGCCGGAAAACAGGCGACAGTGAAGCCGAATGGGGGGAGTTGGTCCAGATGAGCAAGCTTCTCGATCTGGCAGTACTCTTTTTCGATCCCCACATAATGGGCCTGCCAGATGACGCCGGGGCGCGGATTGCGTTTGTAGTCTTCTACCTGCAGGTGGAGCGGGATGTCCCACCCCCAGCCGTCGGTGCCCATCACGCGGATGCCCTGGTCGATGAGCCAGTGGGTAGCCGCGGCCGAGGCGCCGACGTGGATGCGGGCGTAGTCCGGGTCGTGCAGCCGCTTGTCGGCGTCGCAACGGATGAGGACGATGTCGAACGGCTTGAGCGTGTACCCGATGGCCGCGAGTTTTTCCTGAAGGTCGGCCGGCTCGAACATATAGCCGTCGGGTTTGTCCGTGAAGTCGAGCACGACGCCGTCGCGGAAGAACCAGTCGAGCGGCATCTGGTCGATGGTGCGGGAGGGCTGGCCGGCGCAGGTGGGGAAGTAGTGCCAGGGGGCGTCGACATGGGTGCCGCAGTGGCTGGTGACGGTGAGGAATTCGCCGGCGGGTCCGTTGCCGTCGATAAAGACTTCGGGGCCGAGCCCTTCGAAGAGCTTGCCGCCCATCTTGCGGGCCCCCTCCCGGTGGTCTTCGTAGACGATGGTGGTGGGTAGCGGCTCCTGGATGGCCTCGGAGATGGTGACGGAGAGGTCGATGAAGGTCATAGTGCGTAAGAGTTTGTCACCTCGGACTTGATCCGGGGCCCAACAGGTTTGCTGGACGAGGGTATGTCAAATCGTCGGAAATCGTCTATTAAAGAAAGACGATGCCCGAATGGAGAAAACCTATTTCGTTTACATCGCGGCGAATTGCCGTCGGGGCACGATTTATACGGGTGTCACGAACGACCTGGCTAGGCGCATGACCGAACACAGGGCTGGACAGCCCGGTAGTTTCACGGCGCGTTACCGTCTATATCGCCTGGTATACTACGAAATACATCAGCAGGTATGGAATGCATTGGAACGCGAAAAGCAGATCAAACGGTGGAAGCGGACCTGGAAATTTGCGCTGATCGAGGCCCATAACCCTGAATGGAAGGATTTAAGCGACGATTTGATCTGACGAGTGATGCACCGGCAGATCTTCGCCCCGGCCTCAAACGAAAGCTGTCACCCCGGACTCGATCCGGGGTCCCGTCGAATGGCTCAATCTGCTGGATCCCGGATCAAGTCCGGGATGACAATGCCCCGAGGCGCCAGCCCCAGCATTCGGGCGGCGTTGTCTTTCAGGATGAGGGGGCGCACGTCCGGCTTGAAGCCGGCTTCCTCGAAATCCAGCAGCCAGCGGTCGGGGGTGATCAGGGGGAAGTCGGTGCCGAACAGCATCCGGTCCTTGAGCAGGGTGTTGGCGTACTGGATGAGTTGTGGTGGGAAATACTTCGGCGACCAGCCCGAAAGGTCGATGTACACGTTCGGCTTGTGCAGGCACACGGACAGCGCCTCATCCTGCCAGGGCCACGACGGGTGGGCAATCACGAGGGGGCTGTCGGGGAAGTCGATGGCGACATCGTCCAGATGGATCGGGTTCGAATAGTCGAGTCGCAGCCCGCCGCCGGCGCGGACGCCGCTGCCGAAGCCGGAGTGGCCTGAGTGGAACAGCATCGGCAGGCCGGCCTCGGCGATGGCCTCGTAGAGCGGGTACGCCATCCGGTCGTTCGGGTAAAAGCCCTGGACGGTGGGGTGAAATTTGAACCCCTTCACCCCGAAGTCGGCGATCAGCCGGCGCGCTTCCCGGGCCCCCATCCGCCCCTTGTGCGGGTCGATGCTGGCGAAGGCGATCAAGATGTCCGGGTTCTCCATCGCCGCCTCGGCCACTTCTTCGTTCGGAATCCGCCGCCGGCCGAGTTCGTGCTCGGCGTCGATGCAAAACATCACCAGAGCGATCTTGCGCTCGCGGTAATAGGCGACGGTTTCGGCGATGGTGGGCCGTTCGGTCGACTTAAAATACCGCGCAAACGCCTCGTCGAACTCCGGCCGAAAGGCATCGTGCGGCTGCCGGCACGACACCTCGGCGTGGGTGTGTACGTCGATGGCGACGATCGCGATTAAATCGATTCCCATACCTCTATCCTCACAAAAGCCTGTAAAATCGCAGCACGACGTGATCGGCCATCCGCGCCCCGGTGGAGATCACGACCGCCCTCGTCAGCCAGTCGTAGTCCCCGGACGCCACCTCGAAAGTCGCGGCGGTGCGCATGTAATACAGCGAGGGGTCGAGGGCCTCGCCCTTCGCCAGCCGCGCCAGAATCTCGGGCGGGGCCGTCCGGATGCCCCGGTTCGAGATGTAGATCAGCGCGCCGTCGTCGGTTTTCAGGGTGTAGCGGGCTTCGAGGTCGGCCGTCCCGTCGGTCCGCACCGTCTGCCAGTCGGCCCCGCCGGCCAGGATCGTCCCGCGCATCCCGGGGCCTTCGAACGTGCCGCCCGTGATGGGGATGATGCGTCGTTTGCCGTAGGTGGTCACGCCCAGCTCGAGGGGTGGGTCGAGGGTGACGCGGGCTTCGAACAGAAACTCCAACGCCGGCTCGGGCAGGGTGGCCTGCGCTGTGGCACGGTGCGCCGTCAGGGCCAGCACGAAGAGCAGTAAGAAGAGGGTTTTCATGGATCGATTCGAGTGATGAATACGTCCGGCGTCGCCGGTGAGGCATACAGGGCTTCCACCAGCGCCGCGCGCTGGCGCAGGATGACGCGTTGATTGAGCGATCCCTTGTCGGTAATCTCGCCAAGGTCGATCGACGGCGGGTCGTGGGCGATGACGGCGCGGACGATCCGTGTGGCGCTGCCCGTGCCGGCCTCGG
>JBGSPJ010000423.1:0-2553 GCA_041738655.1 Rhodothermales bacterium
TGCTCGGCGTTGCGGCCGCCCACGACGACAGACGCCACACCGGGCTGGGTCAGCAGCCAGGCCAGCGCGAGGTCGGCCATGGGCTCACCGGCTTCCTCGGCCAGCGTTCGGATGTCCTGGATGGTGTTGAACACGAGGTCCTCGAACCCGCGCTGGCCGTGGCGGACCTGCGCCCAGCGGCCAGACGAAAAGTGGCGCGTCCGCGCCCGGTCCTCGGGGACTTCGGAGGGCTGGGTAAACTTGCCGGTCAGCAGGCCGTGCAGGAGGGGGGAATAACAGAGGATGGACACGCCGGCGTCCAGGCAGGCCGGCTGGATGGCGTATTCGGCGGCCCGGAAGAGGAGGCTGTAGGCGACCTGATTGCTGGCCGGGGTGAAGCCGGCGCGGAGCGCATCCCGCAGATCCAGCGGCCCGAAGTTCGACACCCCGTATTCCCGGATCTTGCCCTCCTGCTTGAGCGCTTCGAGCGTCCGCATCGGGACGTCGATCGGCATCTCCCAGTTCGGCCAGTGGAGCTGGTAGAGGTCGATCCACGTCGTGCCGAGGTTCTTGAGGCTCCGCTCGCACGCGGCCCGGAGGTCGGCCTCGGCGAAGTTGGCCGGCACTACCTTGGACGCGATCACGAGCTTGTCCCGCACATCGCCCAGCGCCTCACCGATCAGCTGTTCCGAGTACCCGTTGCCGTACATCTCGGCGGTGTCGATGGTGGTCATGCCGGCGTCGTACGCCGCGCGCAGCGCTGCGAGCGAGTCGGCCTTATCCTGGTGCCCCCAGTTGAGGCCGCCGACGATGCCCCAGGCGCCAAAGCTGAGGGCGGAAACGGAAAGGGAGGTAGCGCCGAGGGTGCGGTGTTGCATGGTTTACGGGGTTGTCGTCACGTGTATAGCTTGTCATCCCCGACTCCGATCGGGGATCCAGTCGTTTAGCAATTCGGCTGGATTACTTCGTAAGTGATGTTACGCGATAGGCCGGGTGCATGTCATCCTGAACGTAGTGAGGGATCTTTCTAAGACGCAGACGATGTCGTTTTTCACTCAATATCGCGTTTCAGACAGATGCTGCGCGGGGCTCAGCATGACAAGATCACGGCACCTGCGTAACATCACTTCGTAAGTCGCTTCGCTCGTTTTCGCTTCAAGTGCGGGATGACGAGAGCGGAGCGTCTCTACGGTCAAAAACCTACATCTCCGCCGAATACACCCTCCCCATCCCATCCCGCGCCTCGACACGGATCGATTTCGCCGTGTCCGACACCGGGGCGTAGAACAGGTACCGTGTCTGCGGGTCTACCCACGGGCGGTGGCTGGGGAGTTCGGGGCCGGTGTGGAGTTCTACGGACAGCGGATCCCGACCGAGCCGGCGGGCCATCGGGCCCTTGCGCTCGCCGTCTTCGTACCAGACGACCTCCCAGCTCGGGTCGGCATCCCACACGTTGGCGACGATCTCGTTGGGCGCCGTGGGCTCCGAGCCGCGGGGGTATACCCGCAGCTGGTGCTCGAACGGCATCCCGGTGCTTTTGTAGCGCCAGGACACGTTCGATCCGTCGATGTCGAACACCGCGTAGCCGCTCGGGGTCCCGTCGTAACAAATCGGGCCGCTCCACCAGGCGCCGCAGGCCGTGCCGAGGATGTGCTCGTGGACGCCGCCCTCGAACACGTGCTCGTTTTCGTGGGTGTGGCCCGTGATGAGATGGGCGTTGTAGGGTTCGAGGAGGCGGTAGAGGCGTTCGCGGTTGGTGATGGAGCCGCTGATGCTGGGGCCGCCTTCGCCCTCGCGCATGGGCGCGGTACCGAGGCCGGGGATGTGGGTGAAGACGATCACCGTCCGGCCGGTTTCGACGGTCGCGAGGTCGTTCGCGAGCCACAGGAGCTGGTGGTCGTCCAGGTAGCCGATGTAGCCTTTCGCGTGGTAGAACACGTCATCCAGCACCACGTAGTGCACCTCGCCGCGCTCGAACGAGTAATAGCGGGGGCCGAAATGCCGGCTGAACGTCTCGGTCGACGCCCCATCCGATCCTCCCGAAAAATCGAGGTCGTGATTGCCGACTACCTGAAAAAACGGCACCCCCATCCGGCTGACGGCGCGTTCGTACTCGGGGTACAGCGACAAGTCGTCGAACATAATGTCGCCACAGGCGACGCCGAAGGCGACCGTCCCGAGCTGGCTGACGGTGCTCATCACGTCCGGCACGGTCTGGTCGTGCAGCAGGCCCATTTCGTAGGGCGTCTGCGTCTGCGTATCCGCGAGGACAACGAACGTGTGCCGGCCGACGCTGTCGGTGGCCTCGAGGTCGAAGCTGGCCTCCATCTCGCCGCGTGCGTTCGGGGCGAGGGGCTGGTAGAAGCGGGCCGTGCCGGGCTGGTTGACGGGGATCTGGTAGCCGTCGGGCAGGCTGATGTGCACAAACGGCTGGAGGTCGGTCGAAAACAGCTCGTAGCGCCCATCGGAAGCCGTCTTTACGACCGACACCCCGTCGGTCACCGAGACCCCGCCCAGGTTCGTCCGACCCGCGCGGACGCGTCCGCGCACCCGGATGGGCCGGCCGGCCGGGGC
>JBGSPJ010000433.1:0-2441 GCA_041738655.1 Rhodothermales bacterium
TTGTCATCCCCGACCCCGATCGGGGATCCAGCTGAATTGCAACCCTGCTGGATCCCGCATCAAGTGCGGGATGACAATGCGTTTTGTGGTGCGAATGCTGCCGTATTATCATGTCGTTGCATTTCCTTGACGCCCATGCGATCAAGTCGGGGATGACGAAATCGAGGGGTTTGTGCGATCTATTGAGCCATGTATAACTCTACTGCGCGCTGAATGACTGTAATCCTACTGCGCCCGACCAATTTATTGCGTCGCTACACCTAAAGTGTTAACGTATCTCCCGCCCCGCGATCCACTGCTGAACAGACTCCAGTCGTTCGGCGGAGGGCCTCCCATCGAGCAGACCCTGGATGCTGAGGTCCTCGTCGAGATCCGGCCAGTGGACGCCGGCCCCTTCGTCAATAAAGCGCCAGTGAGCCCGTTCATCCGGGCTGCCGTGGGCGAGTCGGGGAAACCAGTCCAGCGGGACCATGAGGGTACGTCCGTCCTTCAGATCGACAACCAGTGTCGAGGGTTCGAATCGGACGTGTATCGCCCTGCACTGTCGGATGTCAATGGCTGAAGTACTCATCCCAACTCGTGATCAAGTGCGTGTGATGTTCGCGAATGAGGCCCATGATTTCATCAAGATCCCGGCTGCGCATTTTGCCTCTCCGTGCAAGTTTGATGGGGTCCAGCCAGAATTTCGATGAAAGACCGTCGCGTTCAACATGAATGTGCCTGGGCTCATGCCCTTCGTTCACGTAGAAGAAGAAGCGATAGGGACCTATCCTGAGTACTGTCGGCATTGTTCCGTGGTTTCTGGGCCTGTGATAATACGCCCTCCAGCCACCCCTCCGCCACTGTTTATGCCGGCCCGCAACACCCCTCGGGGATCAGCCGCCGGCCTCGGGTGTTCCCGTGCGGCAACCAGCCACCGCCATGCCTTCCAACCCCGGCCTCCACGAATACGCCCTCCGCCTGCACCGCGTCCTGGCGCACATCGACCGGCACCTGGATGCCCCGCACGACCTGCACGAGCTGGCCGAGGTGGCGCACTTTTCCCCCTTCCACTTCCACCGTCTCTTCACGGCGATCATGGGGGAGACGGTGGGGGACTACCTCCGCCGCCGCCGGCTCGAGGTCGCGGCGATGCGCCTGGCCGTCCAGCCGGAGGTTTCGGTCTTTCAGATCGCCCTTGGGGTCGGATTTGGCTCCGCTGAGGCCTTTTCGCGGGCCTTCAGGGCGCGGTTCGGCGCGGCGCCTTCGGTCTGGCGGCGTCGCGGGGGGCTGGCGACATTCCGCAAGATCGATCAGACGGACAGCAAGGACGGTCAGGCACCGCCGGCCGGCCTTCCGGATCTTGAGCGCATCCTCAACCAAACCTCGGATACGCCCATGATCGTTACCCTCATTGACCGCCCTGAAGTCGCCATCGCCTACCTCCGCTACACAGGTCCGTATGGACCCGCTGTCGCCCGCTTCTGGCAGGAGCGTTACTACCCCTGGGCTGTGACGAACCAGCTGCTCGACCGGCCCCGCTACGGCATTAGCCACGACGACCCCTTCATCACGGCCCCGGATCAATGCCGGTACGACGCCTGCGCGGAGGTGCCGGCTGATTTTAACGTCCAGGGCGCCGCCTTTAAAACGACGCTTCCTGCCGGGAAATACGCCCTGCACCGGTTTAAGGGGACGGACCAGGAAATCTTTGGATCGTGGACTCGCCTCCTGCGTGAGTGGCTGCCGGCCAGCGGCTACCAGCTCGACAACCGCCCCAGCTTTGAATTTTATCCCCCCGATGCCGGCTACGACCCGGCCACAGGCGTTTTTGAGTGCGACATCTGCATTCCTGTCGCGCCGCTCTGACGCTTGCGCTACCGCAGCCGCAGCATCTCCCGCGCGTCCGCCGGCGTGGCTACCTCCCGCTGCAACTGGCGCGCGAGCTGCGCGGCCTGGTCCACGAACTCGGCGTTGCTCCGGGCGAGGACGCCCTTGCGGAGGTACAGGTTGTCCTCGAACCCGACCCGTACATGCCCGCCCAGGATCAAGGCCATGGTGATCATCGGAAGCTGCATCCGGCCGACGCCGAGCACCGACCATGGCACGCCGGCCGGCAGGGCGTGATACATGGCGAGCAGGTTTTCGGGGGTCGCGGGGATCCCCCAGCGGATGCCCATGCATAGCTGGAAATACGGGGGATCGTCGAAGTGCCCGTTTTCGATCATGTCGCGCGCTTGCGCGATATGGCCGATGTCGAACACCTCGATCTCGGGCTTGACGCCCATCGCCCGCATCCGCTCGGCCGCGAGGAGGCCAAACGCCGGCGCGTTTTCGAAGACGCGCGTGCTGAAGTTGACCGATCCGATGTCCAGCGACGCCAGCTCGGGCCGCAGCCCCACCGGCTCCAGCCGGCGCTCGTCGATGTCGTCGCCGGTCAGGTTGAGGCCGCTGGTGGTCAG
>JBGSPJ010000467.1:0-6578 GCA_041738655.1 Rhodothermales bacterium
GCCACGGCCGGCGGCGAAGCGATCGGCATCGAGGGCGATGTCTCCGTCGAGGCGGACGCCGACCGCATCGTGCGTGATGTCGTGGATCACTGGGGTGGGCTCGACATCGTGGTGAATAACGCCGCGACGATCCTCAGCCGCACGGCGTTGCACGAAACGCCCGTGGAAGCCTGGGATGGGATGACCGCCATCAACGTACGCGGCGTATTCCTCGTGTGCCGCGCAGCCTTGCCCGTGCTTGCGGCCCGGGGCGGTGGCTCGATCATCAACATCGCATCCGTGGCCGGCCACCGGGGGCAGCCCGCGAACGCCGCGTACAGCACCACCAAAGGCGCCATCCTGAATCTCACCCGTTCGCTGGCCGTCGATTATGGCGCGCGGGGCATCCGGGTCAACTCGATTTCGCCGGCCATGATAGATACCGCCATGGCGCGGACGCGGCTAAAGCCGGGCGAAGATTGGGACGAGCGCGCGGCGCGGGAATGGATCCCGAACTACCCCCTGGGTCGTCTCGGCCGGCCGGAGGACATAGCCGGCGGCGCCCTGTTTCTGGCTTCCGACGACGCGTCGTGGATCACGGGGATCGACCTGGCGATCGACGGCGGCTACCTCGCGAAGCTTTGACGCCCGGCATGACTCCCGAATCGCTGGTGCTTCTCTACCAGGATGACGCGTTTGTGGCCATCGACAAGCCGTCGGGGCTGCTGGTTCATCGCACGTATCTCGATCGGCACGAACACACGACCGCGATGCAGCTGCTCGCCGATCGGCTCGGCCGGCCGGTGTACCCGGTCCACCGCCTGGATAAGTCGGCCTCCGGCATCCTGTTGTTTGCCCTCAACGCGGACGCCGCGCGGCAGATGGGGGCTCAGTTCATGGAGAAATCAGTAGGCAAGCGTTACCTCGCCCTTGTCCGGGGGCATCCGGAGGATGTGGGCTGTATCGATTATCCCTTGAAGCAGATCCGCGACAAGCGTTTCCAGGCGCCGAGGGATGTTTCGACCCCGCCCCAGCCGGCTGTGACGAGGTATCGCACGCTGTCGCGAACCGAACAGCCGT
The DNA here is from genome assembly GCA_041738655.1 of Rhodothermales bacterium. GTDB lineage: Bacteria > Bacteroidota > Rhodothermia > Rhodothermales > JAHQVL01 > JAWKNW01. The sequence continues at coordinate 1,060 of JBGSPJ010000467.1, forward strand.
TTGCCATCAGCCGCTACCCCACCTCTCGGTATGCCCTGGTAGAGGCGGAGACCGAGACCGGGCGCTACCACCAGGTGCGCCGGCATCTGGACCACATCCATCACCCGATCATCGGCGATCAGAAACACGGGGACTATCGGCACAACCGCTATTTCCGGGAGCATCTGGGATCGGATCGGTTGCTGCTGCATGCTGCCTGGCTGTCGGTCGAGCAGCCATTTACAGGGCACCGCCTCACCCTGGAGGCGCGTTTGCCGGAGGATTTTGGGGCGGTGATGGAGCGTCTCGGGTTGACCCCATAAAAAAAGGGCGGACGCCGTCGGCGCCCGCCCTTAAACCTTGAACGTTTAACGTTTAACGTTACTTGAGCAGCGTCATGCGCTTCGTGATTGCGACGCTACCGGCCTTAATCGTGTAGAGGTAGATGCCCGCGCTGAGGTCGTTCGCGTTGAAGGCGACTTCATAGCGGCCGGCGTCGTGGTAGCCGGCGGCCAGCGTGGCCACTTCCTGACCGAGCATGTTGAACACCTTCACCGTCACATCCGTCGCCTCAGGCACCGCGTAGGCGATGATCGTCGTCGGGTTGAACGGGTTCGGGTAGTTCTGCGCGATCTCGAAGTCTTCCGGCGTCTCCGACGTCGCGCTGTTCGAGGCGAAGGAGGCAGCTTCCGTCTGCGGCGCATCCGGCGCTACCGTACAGTCGAAGATCGGATCGACGTTGTCGGCCGGCACATAGGTCAGCGACGCATGCGTGATCGTGTTCACGCAGAACTCGAGGTTGTTCTGGATCTTGCGCTGGGTCGAGCCATTCGTCGACGTGAAGACAGCGTTGCCGCTGGCGTTCGTTGCGGCAGGCGCCGGCGTCTCGGCGAAGAGAGCGTAGAATTCGCCCGAAACAGTGGCCAGGTTAACCGGCGCACCGGTGTTGTCCACCACATTGATCGTGGCGCGACCGGCGCGTCCGCTAACACCAGGCACTTTAACGGCCGCGATGGTGATGCTCGCGATGTGCATCGTGCCGCCGCCCGTGCCGCCGCCCGTCACCGTGACAGACTGCGAGGTCGAGGCCGAAGCGCCACCGTTATCCGTAACCGTCAGGCCAACCGTGTAGGTGCCGGCCACGGCGTAGGTGTGGCTCGGGTTCGTCGACGTCGAGGTGCCGCCGTCGCCGAAGGTCCAGCTGCGGGAAACGATGCTGCCATCGGAGTCCGAGCTGGCGTCGGTAAAGTTACAGACGAGGCTCGTGCAGGACGACGAGAAGCTGGCTACCGGCGGGATGTTGCCGGTGCCGCCGCCGCCCAGGTCGAACTTCACGATACGGGTGTTGAAGTCGAAGCTCCCGGTCGCCGCGTAGTATTCGGTCGTGAACCAGAACGACGTATCGTCGGACGGGTCGACCGACATCATGCTGTAGTCGCCCCAGCGGCTCGCGCCGCTCTGCGAACCACCGCCGGCGTGGAGGAGCGTCTCGGCGACGTTCATCACACCCGTGCCGCTCTGGTCAGCCGTCTGGCCCGTCATGTAGATCGACGGGAACATCGTGCTGCTGGAGCGGGAGTAGCCGAGGGCGATATCGCCGTTGGCGTTGATCGAGATCGAGCTCATCCAGCGGTCGTCCCCGTTCGGGCTGTACGTGCCGGACTGATGGAGCGTCCAGTTGGCGCCCGTATTGCGGAACTCGTACCAGCGAACGCCAATGACGCCCGTGCTGACTTCCACGGAGTGGTTGGCCACCATCGATTGGTACGTCCCGAAGTTCCGCACGTTCGCGCGGTGCATCGTGAAGTTGGACAGGTCGTCGAGCACCTGGCCGTTCGGCTGGTTGGCCGAAGGCACGATGCCGTCGTACGACGGGATGGTAACGCCGGGCAGGGCCGCGAAGGTTGCCGCGGCCGGGTTGTTCCAGTCGACGTTCAGCTGCCAGAATTCAAACGTGGCGTCGCTGTCGTTGCCATGCGCGGCGAAGAGGGCCGGCCCGGTAACGGCGTTGTCGGCGTCGGCCGGCAACGGACCGTCGCTGATCGCAGCGAAGGCGTTGGGGAAGCGGACCATCGTCGTCGGCTGGCCGGCGAGCATGGCGTCGCGGTCCATGGCCACAGCGCTGATGCCTACGAACGAGGTAAAGTTGAGGAAGTCGCGCGTGGTCATCGTGTAGCTATCGCCCCAGATGCCAAGCTTCGGATAGTCCGGCCCGTCGTTGCCGAAAGGGAACGCATACTGGTGGTACGCGCCGGTCGGGTCGCTCGTCTCCGAAATAGCGATACACATGTAGTACGGCGCCGCGGACACCGCGAACTGGCTCACGAGCCAGCGGTCGGCCAGTTCGTCGTAGAGCACGACCGGGTCGCCGTCGTTATCCGCTTCGCAGTCGCCGCCGAGGCCCTGGAAGTAGATGTTGCCGGCGACAGGACCGAGCAGTGTATTGCCGTTCTTGTCGAAGATCTCCGTAACGGAGTTGATCCACTGGACGTAGTGGTTCGGTCCTACGTCGCCATCCGTATCCGGAGGAACGACGCGGAAGCCGAGTACGGCGGAGTTATCATCGTCGGAGGAGCCGTCGAAGCTCAGGCCCACGGTCGGAGCAAAAGCGCCGCTCTGCACCTGGTGGACGGGATCGATAAAGTTGCCGGATTTGTCGACACCTTCGGCCGGCAAGCCGAACTTGGTAAAGCGGTTGGGTACTTCGAAGGGTGCACGGCCGGTCTTGGACGCGGTCGGCGCTTGCATTTCACGGAGGGGGACGGAGGTGTTGTGGCGTTCCGCCGGGACCACCTGAGGGCCTTGCTGCGCCAGCGCATCGGAGCCCGGCACCATCGAGGCCGCCAGGAGTACGCCCAGCGCTGCGGTAGAGAATCGATTCATACAGATCTCTTTGAATGGGATTGAGGAAATCCTGGATACAGGACCGGCGACCATAGGAAAAAACCATACCGATTCCGGTATGTCCAGGATGGGGGGATACGCGCCTGAATAACAAGTGCGAGTGCGAGGGGCAGAAAAGAAGGGAGAGGTCGTGAAAGGACTGGGGCTAACCTCTCCGGTCATGTTCCTCGTCGTAGTATTCCGGGCGGTTGGATTGTAAAGAAAACTTTAAGGCTTGGCAATAGTCGGTGTATTCGGAAAAGCGCTTTTCTGTTGGCTCGATTATAAAAGCGCTTTTCCTTTCACCCCCGTGCGCCGTTTCGGAAGCCCCGCATGCGCCGAACGGCGCGACGGCTCAAAGTGAGACCGGGAACGATTCATTTTCCGGTTACGCGTGGGATGGTGGTGCACGCTCCGACGTTGCACGACCCTCGTGACGGCTGTACTTTGCAGCCGCATCCTCGCCATGAAAAACAGAAACCATGCATTGGTATACCATTCGTTCGGTGCCGGCTCTCCTCCTGCTGGTGTCCATACCGCTGCTCGCCGGCGCCCAGACCCCGCCCGGGCTTCTTGCCCCGGCCGACTTCCTCGGGTACGAACTCGGCGATCGGTTCACACCGCACCACCGCATGGTGGCGTATTTCGAGCATGTCGCTGCCCACTCTCCGCGGGTCCGGCTCGAAACTTATGGCGAGACGTATGAGGGCCGGCCGCTCCTCACGGCCTTTGTCACGGACCCAGAACAGGTCGATGACCTGGATAGCATCCGACAGAACAACCTGCGCAAGGCCGGCCTGCTCGATGGACCCGAAACCGGCGCGGCAGCCGCCATCGTCTGGCTGGGGTACAACGTCCATGGGAACGAGGCCGTGAGCATGGAGGCCGCCATGCAGACGCTTTATGAACTGGCGGATCCGGCCAACACCCGAACGGGCGCCTGGCTCGCCGGCACGGTGGTCGTCATCGATCCCTGCCTCAACCCGGACGGACGCGACCGGTACGCGGTCTGGTACAACCAGCGCCTCGGCCGCTATCCCAACGTTCTGCCCGAATCGTGGGAGCACCACGAGCCCTGGCCAGGCGCTCGAACGAATCATTATTACTTCGATCTCAACCGGGATTGGTCCTGGCTGACGCAGCAAGAGGTGCAGGCGAGGGTCGCCCACTACAGCCGCTGGATGCCGCAGGTCCACGTGGATTTCCACGAACAAGGGGTGGATCAACCCTACTACTTCGCGCCGGCGGCCGAGCCGTACCACGAAGCCGTCACGCCCTGGCAACGGACCTTCCAGGAGACGATCGGGCTGAACAACGCTCGCTACTTCGACCAGAACGGCTGGCTCTATTTCACGGGGCAGGTGTTCGATTTGCTCTACCCTGGATACGGCGATTCGTGGCCCACTTACAATGGGTCCATTGGGATGACGTATGAGCAGGGCGGCAGTGGCCGTGCTGGATTGGGCATCCTTACCTCCGAGGGCGATACGCTTACACTCGGCGATCGGATCGACCATCACTACACCACGGGCATGGCCACCATCGAATCGTCCGTCGAGAATCGCGACCGGTTGCTGATGGAGTTCGAGGGGTTTTTTGACCGGGCGCTGACCAACCCCGCCGGCCTGTATCGGACCTACGTCCTCAAAAACATGGATCGCTCGGACACCCGCCGTGCCCTCGAAGCGCATCTTGAAAGCCAGGGCATCCGATTCGGGTACGCGACCGAGCGCCGGCAGGCCACGGGGTATCGCTATAGCGACGGGGTCCAGGGACGTTTTTCGGTCGAGGAAGGAGACATGATCCTCAGCGCATATCAGACGAAATCGGCCCTCCTCCAGGTACTTTTTGAACCTCGAACGGCACTTTCCGACTCGCTCACCTACGATATGACGGCCTGGGCAATGCCCTACGTCTACGGCGTCGAGGCCTACGCCACGACGGAGCGGATCGAGCCGGCATCGGCGCACCACCCGTCGCCGGCCGCGCTATCGCCCATTATCGATAGGCCCTACGCCTACGTGCTTCCCTGGCGCGGGTTTGACGACGCGCGCTTCCTGGCCGACGTCCTGCGGCAGGGCGTGAAGATGCGTTATGCCGAGAAGCCGTTTATGCTTGAGGGTCAGTGGTACGAAGCCGGCGCCCTCATCCTCACCCGTGCTGGCAACGAGCACCCTGGCGCGCGCTTCGATGCGATCGTCCGCGCGGCGGCCGTGTCGTTCGAGCGGGATGTGCGGCCGGTTCGGACCGGTTTCGCCACGGACGGGGCGGATCTGGGGTCCTCCGATGTGGTTTACGCGGAGCGGCCGAAGGTGGCGGTGTTGGCCGGCGAGCCAGTGCGATCCAGCGCTATGGGCGAGGTGTGGCACTACTTCGATCAACAACTCGGTTACCCGGTCTCGCTGATCGAGGCTGATGGCTTCGATTCGGACGAACTGGACGGTTACCACGTCTTGATCCTGCCCGGGGGCAGCTACGGCAGCGCGCTTCCGGCCGCGACGATGGCCGGCATCAAGGAGTGGGTGGAGCAGGGCGGAAGGCTGATCGCGCTGGAAAGCGCCGTCCGCTTCCTGTCCGACCAGGAGGGCTTCCGCATCCGTCGGGTGGCGGATGACGACGTGCCGGCCGACTCGGCTACGGCCGCGACGCGGCGGTAC
>JBGSPJ010000481.1:0-1950 GCA_041738655.1 Rhodothermales bacterium
GGTGCGCTATGCACCACCAGCTCGCCGCCCATCGTGCGCACAAGCTGCCGGGCGAGCGCCAGCCCGATGCCGGTGCCGCCATAGGCGCGGGTATCGGAGGTGTCGGCCTGGTAAAAGAGGTCGAATATCCGCTCCTGTTGCGCCGGCGCGATCCCGACGCCCGTATCACGCACCTCGATGTGTAGCCGAGTCGAGGTTGCGGTTTCCCGTGCGACGGCCACATGCAGGGTGATCGATCCGCTGGCGGTGAACTTGACGGCGTTACTGAGCAAACACTCGATGATCTTCTGGAGGCGGACCGGATCGGTCTCGATGGCGGCCGGCAGCCGCGGGTCGAGGTCGACGTAGACGTGCAGCTTTTTCTGCTGCGCCTCGCGAAACGCGTCCGCCGAGACCTCTGCGAGCAGAGGCTCGAGGTAGATCCATACCCGGTTCGGCGCCGATCGCTCGGAGTTGAGCTCGCTGTAGTCCAGCACGTTCTGGATAATCGCCAGCAGCTGGGTCCCGCTCTCTCGGACGGTGTGCACGTACTCTAGCTGCTCCTCGCTGAGGGGCGTGCCCGAGAGCAGCTCGGCCATGCCGAGGATGCCGTTAAGCGGGGTGCGGAGTTCGTGGCTCATGATCGCCAGGAAATCCTGCTTGGCCTCATACGCGTCCGTATGGCCGGCCCGGAGCTGCGTCAGCTGTTCGGTTAACGCCAGGTTCTTGGCCTTCTCACGCTGGAGCGACTCGCCCATCCCGTCGAGTTTTGCGCCGAGCGAGGCGGCTTCGCGCTCCAGATGGGCGACGGCGTCCCGCAGCGCCCGCAACGGCTCGAGCGCACTGTCGGCCTCAGCCAGCAGTCCGCCCGGGGCGCGCGATAACGTTCGGGATTCGCTCATGGTGGTGGTCGATCGCCCGCGAGCGGACGTTCAGATGGGAAAAGGCATGGACGATGCACGAGGCCGTTCGCCCGGGCTCAACCGCCGGTTGGCGGCAAAGGCGAACAAGCGGGCGGAAAACCGTGCCGGCCGACGGGCTTCTGGCGGCCAGAAGCGGCGTTCGACGTGGAGTTCGCCAACGCTGTGCCGCCGGCGCTTTTAATCGGCCCCGGATGTTCGTATGTTCATCCCACTCTGTCGACTATGTGCGCCGTTGTCGCGCCGCCTTATATGACACATACCATGGTTTCGCAGCAGGACCGCGATCGCCTCATCGCCGAGATCGATGCGTTGAATCGGCTCTACGAGGACACGAAAGAGTACCTGGAAAACGGGCTGCAAGACCCGTCTATTTCGCAGGAGGACTTCGCCGAGGGCGCCATGCGCGCCATGCGCCTCCTGATCCGGCTGAAAGTGATGCTCGACGACTACGCCGGGCTCTGACCTATCCCCATAAAAAACAACGCCCGATCCGAAGACCGGGCGTTGACCCACCACAGAAAGAGGTCCACCCTTGCGGGTGTTCTCATGCTATTGACACCTGCCGGAGCAGGTGACCTCGAAGGGAGTATCGGCGCCGCACGTCCGATTCTTAAGCGTGGGGCGCAAGCTTGTAGGATAGTTTTTATGTCATCGTATGTAGAGACGCCCCGGTGGGGCGTCTCTACAGAAAATGTCATTCTGAGCGACAGCGAGGAATCTTTAACCGGCATATCCTGATAGACCGCACACCAGCTCCGACCGATACGATCCCAATCTATAGCATCATCCTTTTGTCCCCTACCGCTCGAAGACCCCTCGCTGACGCTCAGGGTGACATCGGGGCGTCTCAGCGAGGATTCCGCTCTGTAACATGTTATCCGGAAGTCGGACGCCGTCAGGAGACGCTCCACAGGAGCGTCTCTACGGCCCCCTCACTGCCCCCGGGGATTGGGTGGCAGAGGAAATGCCGAATCTACCGGCGGCGGTTCATCGCCACCCCCGCTCAGCAGAACGGCCGCCGCCACACCGGCCGCGGCGACAGCAGCGC
>JBGSPJ010000494.1:0-13939 GCA_041738655.1 Rhodothermales bacterium
CAGCGCTTTGTCGCCGGCCGCCTGCATCGCCCACCCCACCGTCCGCGCCGCCCGCGGCGACCCCAGGCTGGCCGCAATATGCCCGTACGTCGTCACCCGCCCGAGTGGGATTTCAGCAACGACATCCCAGACGCGTTCGAAGAAAGAAGACATTGGGGCAGAAGGCAAAATGAAAAGGGCAAAAGGAAAAGTAAAAAGTGGGCAATGGGCACAAACCCTGACAACCATCCCCATCGCTAATCGCTATTCGCTAATCGCTAATCTAACCTCCCAAACGGCGTTGGTGAGGTAGATCGCGTCTGCCGTAACAAGATCGGCCGGGGTGAGGTGGCGTTCAACGATGGCGGGGTGCTTTTTCAGAAGGTAGCGGCGGTAGACGCCGGGCAGGATGCCCAGCGAGGCCGGCGGGGTGACGAGCTGGCCGTGGATGGTGGCGAAGAGGTTGGATCGGGAGCCCTCGCAGACGCGGCCTTCGGTATCCAGCAGGAGGGCTTCGTCGCAGCCGGCAGACCGCGCCTCGGCCCAGGCGGCGTCGTAGAGGGCCCGGCGCGTGGTCTTGTGGATGGTGAGGGGATCGGAAGCGTCTAGCGCGACGGTCTGCGCGATGCAGACCTTCAGGGGTTGGGTGGGAGGTGGATCAAGGGGCGTGGCGGTGCAGGAAACGGGGCCGTCGGCGCCGGCGAGGAGCCGGAGGCGATGGGGGCGCTTTGGGGGCAACGCGGCGGTGGTTTCCCGCAGTGCCTTTTGAATGGCAGCTTCAACGGCAGCCGGGTCGAAAACGAATCCGAGCGCGCCGGCGGATCGCTTCAGGCGATCCAGGTGGAAGCCCAGGAGGCGAACGCCGCCGGCCCACCGCATGGTCTCGATCAACTCGAACGATCCATCCCCGTTACCCATCATTTCATCCTCCCAGAAACGCCCCTTTCAAGAGGCATTCCTCGTATTCGGCCCGGGGGTCAGAGTCCCACACAATCCCACTACCAATCCCCATCCGCCCGTGTCCACCGCGGAGTTCGAGGGTGCGGATGGCGACGTTAAACGCCGCCTTGCCGCCGGGCGAGACGTACCCGATGGCGCCGCAATAGACCCCGCGGGGTTCGGGTTCGATGGCGTTGATGCGTTGTATGGCGCTGATCTTGGGCGCTCCGGTGATCGAGCCGCAGGGGAAGAGGGCCTGGAAAAGCGCCGGCAGCGTCACGCCGGACATCAATAGACCGGTGACGGTGGAGGTCATCTGGTAGAGTGTCTCGTAGGGTTCGAGGGAGAACAGGGCCGGCACTTGAACCGAACCCACCTCGCAGATCCGGGAGAGGTCGTTCCGGATGAGGTCCACGATCATCAGATTTTCCGCGCGGTTTTTCTCGTCTGCCACGAGCCACTGCCCGAGGCGCGCGTCGTCGCCGGCGGAAGCGCCGCGGCGGACAGTGCCTTTCATCGGGCGGGAGGTGATGATCTCGCCATCGATCCGAAAGAACAACTCCGGAGAAAAGCTGAGAATGGCCCCGTCGGGTCGCGGGATGAAGGCACCGTAGGCGACGCGTTGTCGGGCGCGGAGCCGCAGGAAGAGGGCGTACGGGTCGCCGGCGTAGTCGAATCCGAGCGAGGTAGTCAGGTTCACCTGGTAGACATCTCCTTCGCGGATGTGGTGTTTGACATGGCGGATGGCCTCTTCGTAGGCGACGCGATCGATGGCCAGCCGGCGTTCGCCGATGTGTGTGGGCGCATCCCATTCAGGCAGCTCGATGGCGAGCGGCCGGTCATAGACCCCCAGCCAGACGAGCGGCTCGGGGCCGAGCCTCGGTGTGGGGAGGCCGACGCAGGCCGCGCCGGCCTCGTAACTCACGAAGCCGGCAACGTGATAGCCGGCGTCGACGGCCGCGTGTGCAGCTTCGAGGACCGGGAGCACGTCCGAGCCGGCTTGCGATTCGAGCACGCGCCGGGGATGGGCGAAGAGCAGAGCCCCCTCGCCCATCCCCGGTTTGGCCGTATCGAGCAGGACCGAGCCGGGTTCAGCGATCAAGGAACGCAAGGCGAGGCGATCGTCCATGCGAAGCGCCCGGGCCGGAACATGTCGTTCCGGCGCGTGCATTTCCGGCACTATTGATTGCCAAGGATGACCGGAAGACCACCCTGGCCGCCACCGACGATGACCGTTTTCGAGTTCGGGGAGAGCGCCAGCTGCTGGGTGGCCTCGATCCCTTTAAACTGGAGGAACGCCGGCGAGAGGCTCGATGTGATGATCCGCTGGTATTCCGCCTGGCCCTCCGCCTCGATTTTTTTGCGCTGGGCTTCGAGGCTGTCTTTCTGGAGGGTGAAGAAGTAGCGCTCGACCTCCTGCTCCTCCGTCAACTTCCGCTCGATGGCCCGTTGGATCTGTTCCGGAAGGAGCACGTTGCGGATGAGCACGGCGTCGATCTGAACGTACTGCGTCTCTACGCCGCGGCGGACGCGCTCGATGATCTGATCCTGCAATTCCTGCCGGCGCGAGGAGTACAACTCCTCGGGCGTGAACTGGCCCACGACCTCACGGACGGCACTGCGCAACTCGGGCTGGACGAGCTTACGGTAGTAGTCGGTGCCATAATCCTGGTGCAATTGCGGGAGTCTGGCCGCGTCGGGCCGCCAGCGGATCGAGGCGTCCATGCCGATCTGGAGGCCGTTCGAGGAGAGGGCTGTTATCTCTTCAATCTGCTCCTGCACGCGCCCATCATACCGGATGATATCCACCCACGGGGCGTGAATCACGAGGCCTTCCGGTACCGTTGCCCCGAGATCCGTGCCGCTGATTCGGCTGTAGCGTACGCCGGCGTAGCCCGAGTCGATGCTCGTCGCCAGGCAACCGCCGGCTACGAGCACCAGAATCAAAAAGATGGAAGCGCCAAGAATCAGCCGAGCGGCCGCCTGGGTGAGGTTGGGGTAGTTACTGGCCATATATCCTGAGCGGTGTTACCGTGAAATTTGCCGTTGCCGGCCGCATACTGACACCTTCAACGCGACCGATCAACTCATTTCTGTGAACCAACCGCGCCTTCAAAAGTTCGAGCGCAAGACCCGGACGTACGTTGGGCGGCCGTTGCATGACCGCCTTTACGGAAGATGCCGGATCTAGTTGAGGTCTCCGCGTTATCGTGTCGTTTTCTTACTACCCCACCATGGACACCAGAACCGCCAGCCTGAGGGACGTCTTTGGCGCACATCTCCAGACCCATGTGTCTCTGGCGCCCTACACGACCTTCAGGATCGGCGGGCCGGCGGACTTCTTCCTCGCAGCCCGGTCGGCGGATGAGCTGGCCGACGCCGTGCGCACGGCACGTCAACTCGGCATTCCCTATTTCCTGCTGGGCCTGGGGGCCAACATCCTCGTCGCCGACGCCGGCTTTCGAGGGCTTGTCATCCACAACGAGGCGCGCCGCATCACGCTCGACGCACCCAACGCCCGCGTCACCGCCGAAAGCGGGGCGGTCATCTACCCGACCTTGATCGACTATGTCGTGGGCCACGGGTTGTCGGGGCTGGAGCATTATGTCGGCATTCCGTCGACCGTTGGCGGCGCGTTGTGGCAGAACCTGCACTTCCTCTCGCCGCCGCCCGAGCGGGCGCGGACGATGTTCATCGAAGAGGTGCTCCATGGCGCCGACATCCTGACGGAAGAGGGGGAGCGCAAGCAGGTCGATGTCGGCTATTTTGCGTACGGCTACGATTATTCGATCTTGCACGACCGCGACGACATCGTTTTGACGGCCACCTTCCAGCTTACACCGGCCGACGACGCCTTGATGCGGGCCGTGATGGAGGCCAACCTGGAGTGGCGGCGGACGCGCCACCCGCCGCTCGACACCGAGCCCAGCGCCGGCTCGATCTTCAAGAAGATCGAAGGCATCGGGGCCGGGCGGCTGATCGACGAGTGCGGATTAAAAGGCACGCGTTTCGGCGGCATCGAGATCACCCACCGGCACGCCAACATCATGATCAACCGGGGCGAAGGCACGGCGGCGGATGTCCGCCGGCTCATCGAACACGTTCAGGATGTCGTGGCGCAACGCACCGGCTATCACCTCGAACCCGAAATCAAATTCGTGGGGGCGTTTTGATGGACTGGATATCGGGCATATGGGCGGTATTGATGAAGGACCTCCGGCTGGAGTTCCGGAGCCGGTATGCGCTGAACATGCTCCTGATGTTCGTCATCTCGACCCTGGTGATGGTGGTCTACGCGATCGGCCAGGAAGAAATCAGCCCGCGTGTCCAATCCGCCATGATCTGGGTGGTGATCATGTTTTCGGCAAGTGTCGGCCTCGGGCGGTCGTTTATCGGCGAGGAGGAACGCGGGACGGTGCTGTTGCTGCAGCTGAACACGCGGCCGGACATGGTGTACGCCGGCAAGCTGCTGTTCAACATCCTCCTTATCCTGGTCGTCAACAGCCTCGCGTTTGTCGCCTACATCTTTCTCCTCGGCATCCAGGTAGAACGGCCCCTGCTGTTTATCTCGACCGTGGTGCTCGGGGCCATCAGCCTGGCCAGCGCGACAACCCTGCTCGCCGCGTTGATCGCCCGTTCGTCGAACCAGGGGGCGCTGCTCCCCGTGTTGTTGTTTCCGCTGCTCGTGCCGTTGCTGCTCTCGGTCGTCCACGCCACGCAAAGCGCGATGGCAGGCGGGGCCGGGCTGCTCGCGGCGCAGGACGACCTCAAAGTAATCGTCGGCTTCGCCGGCGTGACGATCACGATGTCGGTGCTGCTGTTTGAGTATGTGTGGAATGACTAGGGGGGCAGGCTCCGCCGGAGTTTTTTACCTCCCCATCCCGATCAAGATCGGGATTTCCCCTCCTCTCCGAGGAGGGGATCCTCCTGAAAACGTAAAATGACGCATAATTCAGCATCCATCGCGAGCGATTCCGGGATTTGCGGCGTACTCTACGAGCACATGATTCCTACTTGAGCCGGCCATGAACTTCACCCCGAACATCAATCTCACGCGCTACCGTATCGCCCTCTACGGCGTAGTCGTATGGATGACGCTGGTCATTCTCGGGGGCTTTTTGCTCGATATCCCCCGGATCAACATCCTCGAACACACGGCGCGGAATCTGTATTTCCATGTGCCGATGTGGTTCACGATGCTGGCGGCGGCCTTTGTGTCGGGCTATCAGTCCTATAAGGTTCTACAAAAAAACGACCTCATCCACGACATTCGGGCCGTAGAGGCCTCGCGTCTGGGGGTTTTATTCGGGATCATGGGCCTGATCACCGGAAGCGTGTGGGCGCGGTACACCTGGTACGTGGGCACGCCAATCTGGTGGAATTTCGACCCCAAACAGTCGCTCGCCGCTATCGGCGTGTTGATTTACGGGGCGTACTTCGTCCTCCGCTCGTCCGTCGACGACCCGGAAAAGCGTGCACGGATCGCGGCGGTCTACAACCTGTTCGCGTCCTCCACCCTGCCCTTTCTCCTCTATGTCGTGCCGCGTCAGCTCGATAGCCTGCACCCCGGGGCCGAGGGTAATCCGGCGTTTAGCGAGATCACCCACCCGATCATGCGGCTCGTATTTTACCCGGCCGTGATCGGGTTCATCGGGCTCTTCTGGGTGATCTACACCCAGCGCGTACGGGCCGCGGTGGTGGAAGAACGCCTCGCGCAGCGCGAGGATCAGGGTTAACGCGCCGAATGTCTCTGCTCCGAGTCACCAACAACACTTTGGAAAAATGACGAATCATCCGATAGTACAGGAGGCGACGCAGGAGGCCGGCCAGCCGGCGGACGACGCCATCCACACGGCCTACGACACCACCTGGGCAACCAGCCAGATCCCCGAACAGGGCCCTATGGGCTCGGAACGATTCATGCTGGCGGAGGATAAGCTGTTCGTGGTGCTGGCGGTGGTCTTGATCATCTGGGCCGGCCTCGCGCTGTACCTGTTCCGGACGGATCGAAAACTCACCCGCCTGGAGCGTGCGCTTGAGGAACGAAGCTGATGCGCGGGCATACTACCTCTGCGTATGGATTCCACCTCAATTCGACCACTACCATGAAAATAAAGAACCTCATCGCGCTCGGAGCCGGCATCGTGTTCGTCGTCGTGCTCTTCATGAACTTCGGCAGCTCGGTCGGGGGATATATGAACTTCCAGGAAGCGCAGGCCAGCGGAGCCAATGCGCACATCGTGGGGCAATGGGCTTCAGACCTGCCCTTCGGGTACGACCGGGACAAGAACGTGTTTTCGTTTCATATGCGGGATGAGAGCGGTCAGCTGCTGCAGGTCCATTACCCCAACCCCAAGCCGGCCAACTTCGAAGACGCCGAGAAGCTAGTGATCGAGGGCCGCGTGGAGGGCGACGTCCTGATGGCGGAGCACATCCTCGTCAAGTGCCCGTCGAAGTACAACGACACGAATGTGATGGGGACGTGATTCGAATCCCTTTCCGAATCCTCTTCAGATTTCAGCCGGCGGCGCTCCTCGCGCTCGCCGGCTTTTTCATTGCACCGGCTCCAACCGTGAATACCCCCCTGTTGCCCCCCTGCCCTCCCACGCCGAACTGTGTGCTGGAAGCCCATCCCTACTCCATCGAAGCGGATGTATTGCGGCCTCTGGCCCACGAGGCGCTGCAGACACTCAATCCGCGCGAATTGACGGCCGATGGCCCGATTCTGCACGCCGTCTATCGCATCGGACCGTTTCTGGACGACGTACACGTGGCGATCGAATCCACCGATGATGGGAGCATCCTCCACATTCGAAGCGCCAGCCGCGTGGGCCGCGGCGATCTGGGGGTGAACCAGCGACGCGTGCGGCGTTACCTGGCCGGGCTCGACGAACGACTCCTGGCCGCGGGCGGTCAGAGATAGACAAACGTCGCGATCAGGAAATACACCGTCAGCCCCAGGATATCGTTGAGCGTGGTGATAAAGGGGCCGGTAGCCAGCGCGGGATCGATGCCGACGCGATGCAAGAGGATAGGGACGACCGTTCCAATAACGGTCGCCAGCAACACGATCGCCATCAGGGACAGGCCGGCGGTAAGGGCGAGATGGAAAGGATGCGCGATGCTCGCCGAAGCCGCCGGGAAAAGGATGGGGAAAACGACGATGGCCACCGAAAGCGCAACGGCCAGCGCCAGTCCGTTCATGGCCGCCACCAGGGTCTCCTTTCCGATGCGCCGAAGCACATCGCTGGCCCACACATCGCCGGAAGCCAGTCCCTGGACGATGATCGCCGAGCACTGGATACCCACGTTGCCCGCCGTGGCCATCATCACCGGAAGAAACGAAGCGAGGATGACGGCAGATTGCAATGTCGCCTCGAAATTCCCGATGACCATGCCCGACAGGCCGGCGCCCATCAGGCCGACGAACAACCACGGGAGACGACCGCGCGTGATGCGAAACACGGAATCCGACGCCGCCTCGCCGCCGCTCACGCCGCTCATCAGCTGGATGTCTTCCTCGGCCTCCTCGCGGATAACGTCCACCACGTCGTCGATCGTGATCCGTCCGATGAGCCGTCCGTCGGCATCGACGACGGGGAGCACGACGAGGTCGTACCGCTCCATGATCCGGGCGACCTCCTCCTGATCGACGTCGGTCGTCACGGCCGCGAAGTCGGTCCGCATGAGCGAATCGATGCGCGCCGTGGCCGGCGAAAGCAGCAGCTGCTTGAGCGACACAACCCCCTGGAGCCGGCCCGCCTCGTCGATGACGTACACGGCGTAGATCGGCTCGATGGTTTCGGCGAGACGCCGCACCTCCTCGGTCACTTCGGCGACGGTCCACGAGCGCAAGGCCGGGACGTATTCGCGCTGCATGATACCGCCGGCGGACTCCTCGTCGTACGAAAGTAGCTCGCGGACGTGGTGCGCGTCCTCCAGGCCAACCAGCACCTGCTCCGCCATCTCGTCGGGCAGGTCCGCCAGGATGTCCGTCGCGTCGTCGGTATCCAGGTTGTCCAGCATCTCGGAGATGCGGCCCGGGCGGGACTCCTCGAGGAGGGCGGTGCGGATCGTGCTATCGAGTTCGGCCAGCACGTCTCCGCCGAGTTCAGCCGGCAGCCGGTCGAACAGCAGCTGGGCGTCTTCGAGGTCGAGATGGCTGATGAGATTAGCCAGGTCCGCCGGGTGGAGATCGGCGATCAGGTTCATCAGCATCCCGCGCTCGTCCGAGTGGAGCAGCGCGGAGATGTCGTCCACCATCTGGTCGTCCACCTCCAGGGCCCCGCTCTTGCGGTCTCGGTTATCCTCCATCACAGAATCCGCCATACCTGTGGAACGTTCAGAGCGAGTTTAGGGCGAGCCGCCGCGCGAGGGCGACAAAATCGGCCGGGGACAGGGTTTCGGGCCGGAGGCCGGCCAACGGCTCGGGCAGCTCGACGCCGCTCGCCGTGGTCATGGCCCGCAGACTGTTTCGAAGCGTCTTCCGTCGCTGGTTAAACGCCGTACGTACGACCGAGCGCAAGAAAGCGATGTCGTCGTCAGGCGTGAGCGCCTCGTGGGGCCGGAAGGTCAATCGAACAACGGAGCTTTCTACGTCAGGTTTCGGGAAGAACACATTCCGCGAGACATTAAACAGGAGCTCGACCCGGGCGTGGAGTTGCACGGCGATGCTCAGGATCCCGTACGTTTTGCTCCCCGGGCCGGCCGCCATCCGTTCGGCCACTTCGCGTTGCATCATGAGCACGGCCTCAGCCATCAGGCGATCGTTGTCCAGCAGCGCAAATACGATCGGGCTGGTGATGTTGTAGGGCAGGTTGCCGACGACATGGATCGGGGCGCCCTTTTCGCCGGCGAGGGCCGGCCAGTCGGCATCCAGCACATCCATCCGCCGCACATCGACCCCCGGGAGCGACTCGCGCAGGTGGACCACGGCCCGATCATCCACCTCGAGGGCTGTCAGCCCCGGGAAGCGGCCGGCGAGGTGCGTCGTCAGCGCCCCCGTTCCGGGCCCGATCTCGACGACATGTGCCTCCGGGCCGGCGCGCAGGGCGTCGATGATTTTGAGCTGGATATTCCGGTCGTGTAAAAAATGCTGGCCGAGGCGTTTTCTTGGTTGGATGCCCGTCATTCGTCACCGCACGCGTTTACGCCGATTGCGGATGAAGTCCTCGAACAAAAACTCGCCGAGGTTATCCAGGCTCGCGTAATAGGCCCGGCCCTGGTTGGCCTCCGTGAGCTCGCGGACGAAGTTCTGCAGATACGGGTCGCGCGCGATCATGAAGGTGGTGATGGCGATGCCCTCCCGTCGGCACACGACCGCCTCGTCGAGCACTTTGTTGACGATACGCCGATCCAGCCCGAACGCGTTGCGGTACATCTTGCCGTATTCGATGTGGCAACTCGGCTTCCCGTCGGTGATCATGAAGATCTGCTTGTTGCGGTTCTTCCGCCGGCGGAGGATGTCCCGCGCGCGCTGGAGGCCCGAGCGCGTATTCGTGTAAAACGGGCCGACGTTGAGGTAGGGCAGGTCCTTGATCGAGACCTCCCAGGCGTCGTTGCCAAACGCGACGATGTCGAGCGTGTCCTTCGGGTACCGGGTGAGGATGAGTTCGGAAAGCGCCATGGCCGTCTTGCGGGCCGGCGTAATCCGGTCCTCCCCGTAGAGGATCATGGAGTGCGAGAGGTCGATCATGAGCACCGTCGCCATGCTCGCGTGGAAGTCGGTTTCGTAGACCTGGAAGTCGTCCTCGGACAGGTCCCATTCGCCGGCGCCGCAACGTTTGAAGGTATTGGACAGCGTGCCGCCGACATCGATCAGGCTGAGGTCGTCGCCGAACTGCCAGGGGCGGGTCTCGGGCATCCGTTCATCGCCCTGGCCCACGTGCGGCGTCTTGTGATCGCCCCGGCCGCCTTTGCGGAGTTGTTTGAAGACTTCTTCGAGGGATCGCGACCGGATGGAGCGTTCCATCCGCGCCGTTATTTTCGCCACGCCCTGCTCGTCATCCTTCAGGTAACCGCGTTTTTTCAGCTCCTCAATAAACTCGCCGATGCCCATCGAGGGGTCGGTGAGGCCGTATTTCCGGTCGAGTTGCGTCAGCCAGTTGAGGGCCTCGCGGGCGTCGCCGGCGGTGTGCTGCAACAGCTGCTGGAAGATATCCAGCAGCCGGTCGAATGGCGGCAGCGACTCCCCGTGGAGCGCGTCATCCCATGCGGTATAGCGAATGTCCATAACAATCCCTCAGCCTCGATAGGGATTTTTGAGGTAGTCCTCCGCGCGGTCGTGAGCGCCGGACCAGTCTTCGAGTTTGAGGACCTGCCGGTAGTATGCCTCAGCGCGGCTGCGGTTCTGCAACGCGTCGTGGACCATGCCCAGGCGGAGGTACCCCAGCACCTTGAAACCGGATGGGGTGGCGTCGCGATCGAGGATGCGTTCAAGCCGTTCGAGCGAGGCGCGCGCGGATTCGTAATCGCGAGACGCCATCTGGCTGCGGCCGAGGTAATAAAAGGCCTGCTCGGCGATGGCGTCGTTGTAGCCGTTCTGGCGGGCGTCGTATTTCTGGACGACCTCCTCAAAAATGGCCGCGGCCTGCCGCCACCGGCCCCAGCGGACATAGACCCGCCCCTCGAACGCATGAAAAAGGGAATTTTGTGGATGTTCGGTCCGCAGCCACTGCACGTATTCGAGGCTTTTGGCGTAGTCCTCTTCGTACGCATAGTAGATCTGGAGGAGGAAATACGCGGCTTCCGTGCGGATGAAGTGGCCTTCGTTCATCGTCCTCGTCAACTGGGCGATCCCGCGTTCGACATTGCCCTTCGGCATAAAGACCGTAAAGGGCCGGACGGATGGATACTGGCGGGGGATAATCACGGAGAAGTAATCGTAGATCCCCTTGCCGAACACGTAGTCCGCCTTGGACGGATCCTTCTCGGCGATCGCCATGACATAATCCAGCGCGTTTTTCCCGTCAAGCGCGGCCTTCATCCACTGGCCACGGTTGGAACGGAGCCGGCCGCTGAACCCGTGCGCGGCGCCTTTGAAGAAGATCGCATCGAAGTCGTTCCGATTCCGTTTCAGCATCCGGTTCGATCGTTCGAGGACGATGTCCATCTCCTTAAAAAACGCGTCGTCGTGGACGGTGGTGCTGAAGTCCACCATGATATCCCACCACACATTCAACCCTCGCAAAAAGGGCCCGACGGGGTGATCCGGGTAGAGGGCCTCGATGCGGGCAAAGGCCTCGTTGGCCTGGTCCGCCTCCATGTTGTAGAGGTGATCGAGCCCTTCTCTTCCGAGCGCACGGACCCGAGGATCGTCCAGGATGGAGCCCGTGCCGGACTGGGCGCGCGATACAGGCGCGCTGGATCCAACCATGAGGACTGCGAGGAAAACCGTTCGCGCGGCGAGCCGGGTGATACGCATGAAGGACGGTGAGTAACGACGCGCCTCGCTGGAGGGATCAGCGCGTATGGTCCGGCCGAAACCGTCGGGTGCCGGTATAGACGAGGCTGATGAAGAAGATTTTGGCAAGGTCGACCGGCAGAAACGCCAACCATCCCTTGACAATGGATTCGCTCCAGGTGGCATGACCGGCGGCAAAATGGAGCCACGTCACCCCGAACGAGAACAGCGTCAGGGAGCCGAGGAGCATGGCGAGTATGCTTCCCGTGAGCGAGTTCCACGGGCGCGACGCACGTCCAACGACGGCCGCGGCGAACGGCGCGGCGATCAAAAAACCGGCGGACGCGGCGGTCGCCAGATAGGCAAATCCAAACCCCTCGCCGGCAAATACCGGGAAAGCCATACCGAGGCCGAGGTAAAGCGCCTGAGAGAGCAGGCCGCCACGCCACCCCAGATACAACCCGCTGCCGTAAATCGCGAGCGACTGCAGGGTGTATGGTACTTCCCAGATGTAGATCCGGGCCTGAGCGCCAAGCACTGTGAGTAGCGCAAACCCGACGATGCCGACTACCTGAACAAGGGCCGACGCATGTTCCTGGCGGAGGGTATCGACAACCGCCGGCCGGGAAGAATGAACCTGGAGGATAGCTTGCATGGACATAGGTAAACGATCGGTTGGGGTTCGCGTTGGATGATTCAGGGCGGGCCGGGCATCGGATTTCTGGCGGCGTCTCGCACGCCGGCTACAGCGATCTGGCCCTCGGGCCCGACACGGAGTTCGGCATACCGCGCCCCCTGGTAGTAATCGGCCTGCCCTTCTTCAAAAAAGAAGAACGCCGCCCCCACGCACAGGCGCTCGGCACACGTCCGATAGCGCAAGATACGCTCGTCAGGCGAAAGTTCATCGCCCGCGCCGAGGTATCGAAACTCGGTACCCACTCGGTTGCTATCGAGTTTCACGGCAAGCCGGCCCGACCGCGGAAGCAGCGTGTCCGCCTGGGCCAGATCGCCCAACAACGGGTAGTAGAGGCGGAGCGATTGACCTTGAATCTGGCCACGGTGTTCGCGGGCGTCCAGCGCCAGCAACATGGGCTCGCCATGGCGCAGCAGCTGCTCGCTCTGATAGATGAGCAGATTGGGGATGCCCAGCGCGACGAACGTTGCGAGCGCGAAGGTCCACTGCTGCCAGCGCATTGGCTTTGTAGGTTTCATAGGGCCCCCTCCTGCCCGGGTCGATCGGAAGCGGTTAATCGAAGGACGGCGCTCATCGCTAGCAGCACCAGACCCGAGCCGGCGAGAAGCATCGACCTATGCAGCAGGCTGACATCCAGATCATACAACAGATACCCGGCGTGGGCCACAAACGCAGCCAGGAGCAACACCGCGACCACCCGCTGCCCCCGCGCGTACGCCAACAGCATGAGAGCCACGGAGGCAATGAGGCCCGGCTGATCAAACGCGAAAAACAAAAACACCGGCACAAACGCCAGCACCAGCCGCGGCGCCAGACGCCAGACGACATACAGCAACCCGGCGGAGAGGCCGGCGGAGGAGATCCACATCGAATGCAGCTCCGGATACAGGTCGGCGGCATCCGTCACAAACAGCAGCACCGGCAACGCCAGCATCATCCCGAAGGCCAGCGGGCGGGTGTGGCCGGCAAGGCGACGGGCATCCAGGTGCGATTCCTGCTCGAACAGATACACCGCGCCCAGCAACAGAGCCAACACCAGCAGATGCAGCCCATCCTGCCACGAAGAGACCGCGATAAGGGCCGCGGCACCGAAAACGGCCACAACGACCGACAGAAAGCGATGGATGCGGTTCGGTTGCGCAAAAAACAGGAGGACGGCCGAGGCCGCTACCGTCATCCAGGCCATCTCTGGAGACTCCCACACGTCGTAAACGCCAAACCCCAGGCTCGCGGGGCCGGCCACACCAAGCGCAATGCCGATCTGCTGGGGAAACGGACGGCGCATGAGATGGCCGAGGGCGACGGAAAACGCCATGAAGACAACGCCGGCACCGATGAACTCCGGCCCCTCTCGCATCCACTTCGCCGCGATAAGAAACAGGAGCAACAACAAGGCGCCGATCCACGCGCTCACGGTTGTCAGCGCAATCACATACCAGGGGCTCTCATCGCGGATCTCGAAGGACGACACGGCCGCACCTACCTGCTCGACGCCGGCTGCATCGAGCTGCCCTTCCGCCGCCAGCGTCAGGGTGAGATCCGCCCAGGTCGAAGGCCGCTGCTTCATGGTCCGGCCTCGGGTTGTGTCTGACGCCGTAGCCAGTTCGCCGCCAGGGCGGAACTTCCCAGCACGACCACGCCGGCCAGCAGAAATCCCCAGAACGCCTCATCCGTCACACGAACCAGGGCGGCCGCGCCAACCGTGATCCAGGCGAGGAACACGGCGGCCAGCATCATCAGATCCTGTCGTCTGAATCGATAAAACCACCCCATCCCCAGGGATGAAACCAGGAAGGATGCCGGCGCCAGCACGGCTGCCCATCCCCCACCAAATCCATCAAAAATGATATCGATGGCCCCCATCGCCCCGCCCAACAACACCGCCAGCCCGACGAGCCGCGTCGCCCAGGCCGGCGACAACCAGG
>JBGSPJ010000507.1:0-14364 GCA_041738655.1 Rhodothermales bacterium
ATCGTCATCCGCGGCTTCATGAAACCCATTCCCACCCTCATCAAACCCCTCGGGACGGTCGACATCGCCTCGGGCGAGTCCTTGCCAACCCGCTACGAACGCAGCGACGTGACGAGCGTGCCGGCGGCCTCCACCGTCGCCGAAGCCGTCGTGGCCGTCACCATCGCCAATGCCTTCCTCGAAAAATTCGGTGGGGACAGTCTGGCGGAGATCCTTGAACGCTCGAACGTGTGACGTTCGACCGTTCAAGGTTCGAGGTTTAAGGTTCAAGGAGTGCGGGAGGAGACGGAATAGATGGATTGATTCGGGGTGCTAGTTGCCTGGCGGCCCCGGCGTGTACCTTTCGGGCATTCCACCGCCTTTGAACCTTAAACCTTCCCCCATAAACCCCTCATGTCCTGGATCGATGCCCTCGTCCACCGCGCAGACGCGAAACTGAACACCCGCACCACTCCGCTATCCGTTGCCCCGGACGCGCCGCATGTCGTCGTTATTGGCGCGGGCTTCGGTGGGCTCGCGGCGGCGATCCGGCTCAGTGTTCGCGGGTACCGGGTTACGGTTGTCGACCGGCTCGACCAGGCCGGCGGACGCGGCCGGGTGTTCGAGCAGGATGGATTCGCGTTCGACGCCGGCCCGACGGTCATCACCGCGCCTTTCCTCTTCGAGGAGCTCTGGTCCCTCTGCGGCCGGCGCATGGCCGACGACGTGGACCTCCGCCCCGTCACTCCGTTTTACCGCATCCGGTTTGACGACGGGACGTCGTTCGACTACACGGCGGACCCCGACGCGATGAGCCGCGAAATCGCGCGCTTCAGCCCGGGCGATGTCGAGGGCTACCATCGGTTCTTTGAGAAAAGCGCGGAGATCTTCAAGGTGGGCTTCGAGGCGCTGGCGCACGTCCCGTTCGGGAAGGTGTCCGACATGGCGCGGATCGCGCCGGCGATGGCGGTGCTCGAAAGTTATCGCACGGTCTACGGGCTGGTGTCGAAGTACGTCAAACACGAAAAAATCCGGCAGGTCCTCTCGTTCCACCCGCTGCTCGTGGGCGGCAACCCGTTTAACGTCACCTCCATCTATACCCTTATTGCGTTTCTGGAGCGCAAATGGGGGGTCCATTATGCGATGGGCGGCACGGGCTCGATCGTGCGCGGGATGGTCGGGCTGTTGCGCGACCGGGGCGTCGCGATCCGGCTCGGGGAGGAGGTAAAAGAAATCACGCTCGAGGGCCGGCGCGCCACGGGCGTCCGGCTCGCGACCGGCGAGACGATCGCAGCGGATCGCGTGGTGTCCAACGCCGATGTGGGCTGGACGTACCGGCACCTGCTGCCGGAGCATAGCCGGACGCGGTGGACGAACCGGCGGATCGAATCGGCCCGGTACTCGATGAGCCTGTTTGTGTGGTACTTCGGGACGAAGCGCCAGTACCCGGATGTCGCCCACCACACGATCTTGCTGGGGCCGCGGTACAAAGGGTTGCTGGAGGATATCTTCGAAAACAAGCGGCTGGCGGACGATTTCAGCCTGTATCTCCACCGCCCGACCGCCACCGACCCGTCGATGGCGCCGGCCGGCTGCGACGCGTTTTATGTCCTCTCGCCCGTTCCCCATCTCGAAAGCGGCGTCGACTGGTCGACACAGACGGAGCGCTACCGCAAGGCTGTCGAGAAATACCTATCGCTCTCGATCCTCCCCGGCCTCGGCGAGGCCCTCGTCACCTCCCGCGTGCTCACGCCGCAGGGGTTTCTGGAGGACTATCTCTCCCTGAAAGGAGCGGCCTTTTCGATCGAGCCGGTGCTGACCCAGAGCGCCTATTTCCGCCCGCACAATGTCAGCGAGGACATCGAAGGGTTGTATTGCGTTGGCGCCGGCACCCATCCGGGCGCCGGCCTGCCGGGGGTGTTGTCGTCCGCCCGGGTGCTGGATACCGTGGTGCCGGACGTGGCGTAGGGGCGTACACCGGAACATGCGTAATCGCCTTACGGTTTTGTGAGCTTCCCGTTCGAGAGCCAACGCAGTGAACCTCCATGGCCGTCAAGTTAGCCGCCTACGACCCGCAAACGATTGAAACGAAGTGGTACGCCTTCTGGGAGGAGAACGGGTATTTTGCCGCCCGGCGCGACCCCTCGAAAAAGCCCCACGTAATCGTCATGCCGCCCCCGAACGTGACGGGCCGGCTGCACATGGGCCACGCGCTGCAGGATACCGTCCAGGACGCCCTCACGCGTCTGCGCCGGATGCAGGGGTATGAAGCCCTCTGGATGCCCGGGAAGGACCACGCCGGCATCGCGACGCAGAACGTCGTCGAGCGCGCCCTGAAGGCCGCCGAGGGCAAGTCGCGTCACGATCTCGGGCGCGAGGCGTTCGTAGAGAAGTGCTGGGAGTGGGTGGGGGAATACGGGAATATCATCCTGGACCAGAAACGCCGGCTCGGCGACTCGTGCGACTGGGGCCGCGAGCGGTTCACGTTTGATGACGCGTACGTCAAGGCCGTCCAGCATGTCTTTGTGAAGCTGTACGACGCCGGCCTCATCTACCGCGGCGAATACCTGATCAACTGGTGCCCGGTGGACATGACGGCGCTGTCCGACGAGGAGGTCGACAATGTCGAGCGCGACGGCTTCCTGTGGTACATCCGCTACCCGCTTGAAGACGGCAGCGGCCACCTGACCATCGCCACGACGCGGCCGGAGACCATGCTGGGGGATGCCGCCATCGCGGTGCATCCGGAGGACGAGCGCTACGCGCACCTCATCGGCAAAAACGCCATCCTCCCCCTGCTCAATCGCCCGATTCCGATCATCGCGGACGAATACGTCAAGCGCGAATTCGGCGCCGGCGCGCTCAAGGTGACTCCGGCGCACGACAAAAACGACTTCGAGATCGGCCAGAAACACGGGTTGGAGTGTATCGGGATCATGAATCTGGATGCGACGATCAACGCGATGGGCGGGCCGTACGCCGGCCTGGACCGGTTCGTCGCCCGCGAGCGGATCGTGGCGGACCTCGAGGCGCTCGGCCTGCTCGACAAAACGGAGCCCCACAAACTCACCGTCCCGATTTCCAGCCGCTCCAAAGCCGTCATCGAGCCGCTCATTTCGCGGCAGTGGTTCGTCCGCATGAAGCCCCTGGCGGACCCGGCCGTCGAGGCCGTGCGCAGCGGCAAGGTCACCTTCTACCCGAAGCGGTGGGAGAACGAGTATTACCGCTGGCTGGAGAACATCCGCGACTGGTGCATCAGCCGGCAGCTCTGGTGGGGGCACCGCATCCCGGTGTGGTATTACCCGGATGCGCAGGGCGCCATCGACGAGAGCCGGCCGTTTCTCGTCTCTGTCGAGCAGCCCGAGCCCGGCATGCTTCAGGACGAGGACGTGCTCGACACCTGGTTTTCGTCGTGGCTCTGGCCGTTCGCCACGCTTGGCTGGCCCCAGGAAAAGGAATCCATAAAGCAGGATCTCGCCTATTTCTACCCCGGCCAGGTGCTGGTCTCCGGATACGACATCCTCTTTTTCTGGATCGCCCGGATGATCATGGCCGGCCAGTATTTCATGGGGGATATCCCGTACCGAGACATCTTCATCACGGGGATGATCAAGGACAAGCAGGGCCGGTGGATGTCCAAGAGCCTCGGCAACGGCATCGATCCGCTGGAGATGATCGAGCAGTATGGCGCCGACGCCGTCCGCTTCTCGTTGACGGTGCTCTGCGCCCAGGGGCAGGACATCAAGCTGGACCCGACGAAGTTCGAGATGGGGCGCAACTTCGCGAACAAGATCTGGAACGCCTTTAACGTCTTCGGCCAGTTCATGGACGAAGGGGTGGCGTACCGCCGCACGCGCCGGTTCGAAGACCTCGAACTGGTGGAGCGGTGGATGCTGACGCGCCTCAACCAGACGATCGTCGAGGTGAACGAAGACATCGACCGGTACCGCCTCAACGACGCCATCACGAAGATCTACACCCTGTTCTGGGGGGATTTTTGCGACTGGTACCTGGAGCTGATCAAGCCGGCGCCGGGGCAGGCCGTCGCCGCCGAGACGATCGCGCTCGCGGTCGAGATCTACGAAAAGCTGCTCCAGCTTCTGCACCCGTTTATGCCGTTTATCACCGAGGATCTCTGGTGGCGGCTGCGGACGCGGGAGGCCGGCGACGCGTGCATCTCATCCGCCTGGCCGGTCTCAAATCCGGCGGAGATCGATCCGTCGGCCGTCGAAGCCCTCGGGTTGATGCAGGCGCTCATCTCCGGCATCCGGAACGTGAAAAACGAATACAATGTGTCTCCCGGGAAGGAGATCGAAGCGATCCTGAACCTGCCTGCCGGCGCAAACGGGTTGCAGCAGACCATGGAGGCCAACAAACGCTATTTCGAACGGTTGGCGAAGGTGAAGGACCTGAAGGTGGGCGTGGGCCAGGCAAAGCCGAAGGCCAGCGCGTCCGTCGTGGTGGGCGCCAACGAGGTGTACATCCCGCTGGCCGGCATGATCGATCTGAGCATCGAGCGCGACCGCCTCAACAAGGAGATCGCCCAGAAGGAGCAGTATGTACAGGCCGTGCTAAAAAAACTCGGCAACGAGAGCTTTGTCGCCCGCGCGCCGGCTGAGGTGGTGCAGGGCGAGCGGGATAAAGCCAGCCAGGCCGAAGACGAACTCGGACGGCTCCGCGCCAACCTGGCAGACCTGGGGTGAAGGGTTCCAGGTGTAAGGTTCAAGGTTCAAGGACAAAGCCCTTAAACCTTGAGAAACTGTTGGGAATTGCACAGAAACAAAAACGCGAGTCATTGTGAGCCGATGGGATGGTACATCCCATCGTGTCGAACAACCTCACAGAACGACCGCATTGGGGAAAAACACGGGTGCGGTCGAGTTTAGGGGTCCTTCGACACGGTCTGATTGACATCAGACCGGCTCAGGAGGATGACCAAACTTTAATGAGTTGATGCAAATCCCAACAGTCTCCGAACCTTACACCTGGAACCTAATCGCCGTGGCGCGTCGTTTGCAGTGCAGGTTATCCTCACCTGTTTTTATCCCCACGATGAATATCCCTACCGTACATAGATGGCTGGGCGTTGCCGGCGTATTGCTCCTGGTCCTTTTATTCGGGGCCTGCGAGGCGCCGGCGGATGAGGGGGCGGACGCCGTTGAAGACGCCGCGGTTCAGGTTGAAGATGTGCAATACACGCTGCTGCCTGGCGGCGCGCGCATCGTTACCGGCACCCTGTTTAATCCGACCGAAGATCCGATCAACAACGCGCAGATCCAGATCTCGTTGTACGATGTCAACAACGTGCGGGTATCCACGATGAGCGTCACCATCCAGGATGTGTCCCCGGGCGCCCGGAAGTCCTTTCGGGAGCCCATCAACACCGATCTCGATGTACGCGGCGCCAGCGTGAAGAGCGTGCTGGTGCTCTAGAGGCGATACGAGACAGACCATGAGCGAATCGCCCGAATCCCCTCGAACCTCCTTCCAGGCGCTGACCGAGATCGCGCTGGTGATCAACTCGATCCAGGAGCCAGGGGTGTTGCTCGAAACGGTGCTGGAGATCGCGATGGACACCCTCCAGGCGGAGCGGGGTTTTGTGTTGCTGGAGGATGCGGCCGACCCGCGCGGGTTTACCGTGAAGGTGCAGAAGAATGTCAGTGCCCGACAGATCGACGATCTGATAGCGGTGTCGACCAGCGTGGTGAACCGCGTCCTGCAATCCGGTGACCCGATCGTGATGGCGGAGGCGCAGGAGGACGAGCGGTTCGCCGGCGCCGAGAGCATCGTGCTGCAGCAGCTCCAGTCCATCGCCTGCGTCCCCTTGCGGATCAAAAACCGCCAGATCGGCGCCGTGTATCTGGACAGCGTGAAAAAGCGGGGTCGGTTCACACCGGGCAGCATCCCGTTCCTGACGGCCTTCGCGAACCAGGCCGCCATCGCCATCGAGAACGCGCGGCTCTACCAGTCGCTGCGCAACGAAAACAGCCAGCTCCGCCAGGAAATCGCCCAGATCAACGGGTTCGACAACATCGTCGGCCAGAGCCCGCGCATGCAGGAGGTGTTTCGGACGATTTCGCGCGTGCTAGACACGGACGCATCCGTGCTGATCGAGGGCGAAAGCGGCACCGGCAAGGAGCTCGTCGCCCGTGCCATCCACTACAACGGCACCCGCAAAAGCAAGCCGTTTGTGGCCCTCTTCTGCGGGTCGCTGCCGGACAGCCTGCTCGAAAGTGAGTTGTTCGGGCACAAAAAAGGCTCGTTCACGGGCGCGACAAGCGACAAAATGGGGCTCTTCGAGGCGGCCAACGGGGGAACGGTGCTGCTCGACGAAGTGGGCGACCTCTCGCCTCGGATGCAGACCTCGCTGCTGCGCGTCTTGCAGGAGGGGGAGATCAAACGAGTGGGGGAAAACGAGGTGCGGAAGGTGGATGTGCGCGTGATTTCGGCCACGAACAAGCCCCTGCGCGAGCTGATCAAATCCAAAGAGTTTCGGGAGGATCTCTTCTACCGGCTCAACACGATCGCCATCACCACGCCGGCGCTGCGCCACCGCCGGAGCGACATCCCTCTACTCGCGCAGTTTTTCCTCAGCCGGTTTGCCGTCAACCAGCGGGCCTACATCACTGGTTTTACCCCCGAAGCGCTCCAGGCCCTTCAGAACTTCCCCTGGCCGGGCAACGTCCGCGAGCTCGAAAATACCATCCGGCGCGCCGTCGTCATGGCGCCCCAGGCCCTGATCTCGGTGGAGGATCTCCAGCTGCCGGAGGCCGAATCGTTGGATGCCTCCGAACCGGGCATCACGCTCAAGGAAAGCGAGCGCCGGCTCGTCACGCGCACACTGAAAGAATACGACGGCAACATCTCCGAAACGGCCCGCGTCCTGGGCGTTTCCCGCAGCTGGCTCCACTACAAACTGAAGGAATGGGAGGTGGCGGGTTAAATTTTATTTCTGACGAAAAGCGACTACGCATATCGTCAGAAAAACGGGTCGTTGTGATGTACGCGTGGAGATCTCTAATCACCTGCAGGATCAATCGTGCAACCCGTTGTTGAACCGCTCATGGCGTTGGCCGCGCGCATACGTGCCTCGGATCATAGCGCCTATGCCGAAGTGTTTCGGAGTACCCACGAGCCCTTGATTCGGTATGTGTTCCGGTTGACCGGCAGCGAGGCCCGCGCGTTGGATGTGGTTCAGGATATATTTCTCAAGTTATGGGAGCAGCGCCATCGGCTGGTCATTCAGGTGTCCCTTCGGGCTTTGCTGTATACCATGGCGCGTAACCGTGCGCTGAACATGATTCGCAACGAATCGCGATTGGAGGCCATGCCTGAGGGATCGAGCCAGCCGGCGGAGTCCGCGTCAGATGCCCCGGATGCCGCTTACGAGACCCGAGAACTCGACCAGTGGTTTCGCGAGTGGATTCGCGAATTGCCTCCCCGTCGCGCGGAAGCCTTCGCGCTGAGCCGGTTCCACGATCTCAGTAATCAGGAGATTAGCGCGATCATGGGGATATCGAAACGTACAGTCGACACACACATCGTTCATGCGTTGCGGTTCTTGAAAGAGCGCTACGCCCGTCACAAGACTGGAGGTGTTCACACGTGAAATCGTTCGACCAATCGCCAGAAAAACGGCTGGATCAACACCTCGAATGTGCTGCGAGTGACGAGCGCGAGGAGTTGAAAGAAATCTGGCGTCTTACCAGCCAGGCTGACGAACGGCCTTCGATTCCTGACGGGGAATTGGACCGATTGTGGGGGACTCTCGCGCGCCAGACAACGAGTGCCTCCATGCACGACCGGTCACCCGTGCAGCGACTAGGATCGGCTTCGCGTATTCGATGGACGCGCTTCATGCTTCTCGGTTGCCTGGTTGCGGGCATGGTTTGGTCCATGTGGTCGCTTCGATTGGTAACGACTGAAGTAGGGCCTGGAAGGCGCGCTGAAGTCCTGTTACCAGACGGTTCGCGGGTTTTCCTCAACAGCGGGACATCAATCCGTTATCCACGATGGTTTCTGGGCGGGCGGAGCGTCGCGTTAGAGGGCGAAGCGTTTTTTGATGTCGTGCACGATGCCGCCTCACCCTTCAAGGTCTCGACGTTTAATACGTCGATCGAGGTACTTGGAACTCGATTCAACGTTCGGGCACGCGCCTCGAGCCCGAATGCGGCTACAGTCGTGTCGCTCCAGACCGGGCGTATTCGGATGTGGGCGCTAGCCGATCCGTCTGAGCGTGAGGAGATGACGCCTGGGGATATCCGTAGCCTGGCGACAGGCTCCGAGGTAATCGTCGCCCCAGCCAGCTCCGATGTGGAGGGGGCCCTGTCGTGGCTGAAAGGCGCTCTACTCTTTAGGAACGAAGGGCTTGCGGAAGTGCTCGAAGAAGTAGGCCGACGTTACGGGATCGAACTCACTCTGCAGAGCGAGGCCCTTGCACGGCGACAAGTCACGTTCTCACTTTTCGAGCCGAAGAGTGTCGAACAGGTCGTGCAAAGCCTCAGTGCGGCGAACGGACTTCGGTATCGCGAAACAGCAGGCGGTTATGAGCTTTATGAAGCGCCCGAATAAAAGGGGAGCCCGTTGGCGCTTCCATAGGGAAACGGTGGCCGGGGCTTTTTTATGCCTTTACGGGTTATTCATCGCGGCGGAGGCGCCGGCACAGGACCTACGCGAGGCTCTCACAGCGGCCGATAGGCATACCTTTGCCTTGCTCGGCGTCCCGCTGGCCGAAGCGCTCGACCTGCTCATCGAACATACCCGAATCGACCTCTTTTATGAACAAGCGCTGGTCGAGGGGCAACTGGCGTATTGCCAGATCCGGGAAGCGCCGCGGGAGGCGGTACTCGGTTGCATCCTGGACAAAACGACGCTTGATTATTACCGGCTCTCCTCTGGAGTGTATGTACTCACCCTGAAATCCCGAACGGCGCCTGCGTACGGCGCATTGGTCGGGATCGTGATGGATACACAGACGCTTGAGCCGCTCAATGATGTCGCCGTGTTCTTGCGCGACGCCAGGACAGGCTCCGCCACCAACCGTGCTGGCCGGTTCTCATTCGGTCGAATGAAGCCGGGACGATATTGGGTGTCGATCTCACACGTCGCCTACGAAGACGGCTCCACGGAGGTTGACATACCGTCAGGCGGAACGGCAGAGCTCCAGATCCTCCTGGAGCCGCGCCTGATCATGGCGGCGCCGATCGTGGTAAATGGATTGTATCGCCGGCTCGCTTCCGACCGCTTGGCCGAAGATGGCATCGACCCCGCTGAAGTCGACCGTGGCCTGGATGGTGCGGCATCGGCGGATGCACTCGGACCGATCATAGGCGTCCATGTGGGGGATGCCCTGGCCGACGTGCACATTCAGGGCGGAGAGGCCGGCGAGCACCAGTATGTGCTCGACGGAGCGACGGTCTTTATGCCCGTCCGAAATGGTGGGTTTTTTGGTTCGTTCAGCCCGTTCGCCATCGAGCGTGTCACCGTTCACAAAGCAGGGTATGAGGCCCGTCACGGTAGTTTCCTCGCCGGCTTGATCGACATGGAACATGACGTGGCGGCGGCCGGCGAGTCAGTGCTCGCCGTACAAGTGGATCCCCTCAGCCTCAACATGCGGCTCGACGGCCCCACCGTGGACAGGCAGGGTCTTCGAGTTGATTGGATGTTGGCAGGTCGACGCGGCCTGTGGGACCTTTTTCAGCCGGCCGTTCTCGCGTCCAGGTTTCGCGAATGGGGAGAGCCGAATGTTTTTCTGCATCAGGCGCTTGTGCCCGAAGCCGATTTTTCCGCTTTCGCGGACTCCAGTCTGACGTCCTCGCTCCTCACGATCGGGTTTTATGACATCCATGCCGCAAGTCGCGTCCGCTTCGACAACGGCCATAGTCTGCATGCCTCCCTGTATCGGGGCCACAATCAGTTCGGGTATGACACTCCTCCCGCGACGGCAACGGATCGAGCGAACGATGTGTATTCATGGATGAATCAGGCCTGGCAGGTGCGATATGAATGGGTAGCGGGGAGCCGGACGTTCATGCATACGGGTTTCTCGCGGAGCGAATACCGCCTCAGCCATCCGATCGACACACTTCCTTTCGCCGTGCTTGGTGGCGCTGTGTCGCCGGATTCGCTCGAAACGGACATAGACGACTTTAACGACATTTTTACCTACACCGTTCGGCTCGGGGTCGACCGCGCGTTCACCGATCGACACGTCGCTACCAGCGCCCTGGAGGCGGTCTATACCGAAAGCGAATTCTCTCTCTCTATCGATCCGAGCGGTACCTGGCCGTCCATCACGCACGAGTTGATTCGTCCTGTGCGTTTCCGATTACAGTCGTTTGTGGAAGATACCTGGACGCCCAACGAGCGAACGACGATCACGGCAGGGACACGGCTCTCCTTCCTTCCGGCCCAGATGCGGCTCTACGCCGAGCCTCGTCTTGCCTGGCGGTACGATGAGCCGGAAGGCCCGGGAGGGGAGTGGGCATTCCGAATGGCGTTAGGCTTGTATCGGCAGTACCTCAACCAGTTCGATGTCGCCTCCTACAATCCGAGCACGTTTTTGCCCAGTTTCCGCTTCTGGATCCCGGTCAGCCGGACCATGCGGGCTTCGTCGGCCTATCATGCGGCGGTGAGTGTCCTGTTCATGCCTTCGATGTCCTGGCGGATACGACTCGAAACCTATTACAAGTATCATCCCCGTCTGGCTGTTCTCGACTATACGACGCGTCTCAGGCCGGCGCCGTCCGCCCCCGTGGCCAGCGATATTGTCGGGGTCGCTACAGGGTACGGCTACGGGATCGGAATCGGTGTGGAGCGCGATGTGGAGGCTTTCGCTCTGGCGGCCCGCTACGATTTTTCTGTGGCGAGGAGGCGCATCGCCAACCGGTTTGCCGGTCGCCATCTGCCTGCGCCATGGGTAGTACCCCATGAGGTCTACGTATCCGTCGACTACCGCTGGCGCCAGGCTGTCACAGCGTCGATCCGATGGAGTGGGGCGGTGGGGCGGACATGGGGGTATCGCCGTGCCTACTACGATTATCTCGAGCCAGGGGGCGCCGGCGTATTCTCACGCCCCGACGCTCACCGGTTGCCGGGGTATTCGGAAGTGGGATTCGGGCTGGCCTATACGCGCCGGATAGGCCAGACGGCGGTACAGGGGCGTTTAAACGTGATCAACCTCCTTGGACGGCGCAACGTGTTGGAATGGACAATCCAGGAACGACCCGAGGATTCCGAGCCGACGAAAGTGGACCGAGTAGCCATCCCCTTTTATCCCTCGTTGTCATTGCGTGCTCAATTTTGAGTGATTTCCCACGGAGCGCACTTCGTTATACATGCGCGCCACCATCAGCCGGCCCGACCTGACTTTTTAGTTTTGGCTGACCGTCGCCACCCTGATCGATCCGTCGATCAATAACCCACCGGACACACTATGAAGATCAACCGATTGTTCGGCACGGGAGCTACTCTGCTTGCCGCCGCCGTGTTTGCACTGGCGTGTGATACAAACACGCAAGATGAAACACCTTTTGTAATTACATACACCAGACCTTTCGATGCGTCTACCTTTGTGACTGTCATCTCGAATCCGTATCTGCCGCTTACTGTCGGCTCGATTCGACGATACCGAGGGCAGATGGAGGACGGACTAGAGACGATCGAGGTCGAGGTATTGGACTCGACACGGGTCGTGGCCGGTGTGACGGCTCGGGTCGTACGGGATCGCGTCTATCTCGACGGCCAACTCATCGAAGATACGTTCGACTGGTTCGCCGAGGACAGCGAAGGCAACGTGTGGTACCTCGGAGAAGAAGTGAAAGACTATGAAAACGGGGTGCTGGTCAGCACCGCGGGATCGTGGGAGGCGGGGGTCGATGGCGCGGTAGCCGGGATCGTCATGCCTGCCTTGCCTCAGGTCGGACAGGCGTATCGACTGGAATATTACGCCGGTGAGGCGGAGGATCGGGCTGAAATTCTGGTGGTCAACGAATCGGCTGTGGTTCCTGCTGGAAATTACTCGTCCTGTGTCCGGACGGCCGATACAACGCCGCTCGAGCCGGACGTGCTTGAGTACAAGACGTATTGCCCCGGTATCGGAGTCGTACTGGAGGTGAACGCGGAGGACGATTCGCGTATCGAACTGGTCGAGGTCGCAGTACGGTAACCGGCTGACCGCGATTGGCCCTCTTGGAAAAACGCCTGATCGACATACTAGAAAAGGCCTCGCCTCCCGTTTGGGAGGCGAGGCCTTTGTGTGTGTGAGGAGGGGTTGCTAGGGGCGCATCCGCTCAAGGCGAACCGCCCCGTCTACGAGCAACCCAATGCCGCGGGCGTATACCTTTTCGCCGCGATCGCCATCCAGCGGGTTGACATCCTCCGTCCGGATCGTCCTCGAAAAGGTCCCGAACGGTACGCTGACGGACTCGCCACGAGCGATGATGGTCGCCGAATCTTCCGCGATACCCGGGGCATTCTCTTGCTGAAAGCTCACGCCGACCTGTGTTGCGGTGGGCATTAAAATGCCGGGCCCGTTCCCGGAATCATCGGCTCGCCACGATCCATTGTGGTTATCGATCACTCCGTCGACGTAGTTGTCCACGATTTCGCCAAAGTAGCAGATCGTGCCTTCCTCCGTCTGTGCAACATAGTTCCAGGATTCTTCGACCAGCTGCCCATCGTCCCAGTGTTGTTCCTGCAGGACCCTCGTAGACACATTCCCAACATCTTCCGTTCGATCGAGAACGGTAGCAAGGAGCCGCACCGGCGAACCCTCGTCGATGCCTCGATAGTCCCATTGCCGGCCGACTGGCATCGGGTACATGGGTTGATCGATCACATTCGTAAATGCGTGCTGGTCGGTCGCGCAAAGACCGAGGCTCAATACCTTGTAGGATGCGAGATTGGGCCCCTCAAGGATTCGTTCAACAGGCGAAAATGCGTTGTCTACAGGGTCTACTGGGTTTTCCTGACAGCCGAGCATGGTTACCGCCACGACGAAGGCAGTGAGCCGGTAGCCGGGAACCAGGGTGCGGCGAGCGGACGACTCGATTGGGTTGTGCATAGTTGTCTCCGAGTGTTGTGTGAATAAAAAAGTGCCTTCATGACACTCCGGAGCTATGACCCCTCAAGCCGGCAGGTATACGTAACCATTCAAAGAGAGAGAATCGACCGTGCTTGGCTTATCGAATGCACTTCTGGGCCGATGACCCCAGAGTCATGAGTGCACTTCTCTCAACCAAACACGGCGTATGATGAAACCGACCCAGTTACGATGGTTTCGTCAGGTGGCAACGCTGCTCCTGCTATTGACCGCAATCTTTGCGGGCAACGTGCAGGCCCAGAGCAACCTGACGATTTCCCGACAGCCTGACTTTTCGACGGAAGACCGTGAGTTCGTCCCTGGCGACACGATCTTCATGAAAGTCGATGCCCAGGATGTCGACTACTCCAGCCTCGAATTCGCCGAATTCAGGCTCTTTTCCCGCGAAGGGGGCGCCTTCCACAATGGCCCCTTCGTGAATCACTTCGACCGCTCCTACACGGCTAAAATCGCCGTGGACGACCTCGATCTGGTCGACTTTTTCTGGAACTGGGAAGCGGATATCCGCGACCGCGTGGGCCGTTCCTTCAACGTGAAGGTGTTCCTCCGCATCGGGGACCCCGGCGACCAGCTCGCCGGCCTCGAGATGCGCGGCCTCGTCCAGTCCAAGGGCAACGACTCGTTCGTGATGCTCGGCCAGGAAGTCCGCGTCGACAACGAGACCCAGTACGAGGTTCATTTCTACACCGCCGCCGGCGATCCCAACAACCCGCAGCCGCCGCCCCAGGGCCCCGGCTCGTTCGCGGATGTCCAGGAGAACTATGGCGTCGAGACCCGTGTCGTCCGCACCGAAAGCGGCGAACTGGTCGCGAAACACGTGCGTGTCGTCGGCCCGTTCAACGTGCCGCGGTTCCTGAACATCAGCGGCCGCGTGTTGTCCGTCGACGAGGCGTCGCAGACGTTTGTCGTCCGTGGCCTCACGATCGGCGTGACGCAGTTCACGGGCTTCGGCGGTGAAGGCTACCGGCCCGATGGAACGAATGGCGGCGTGAGCGTCGGCCAGCTCGTCCGCGTCTATGGGGATTTCCAGGACGACGGCTCGGTCCAGGCCCACTTCGTCGAGTTCCGCCGCGCGGTGCGCCCGGAGCTTGAAGTCCGCGGCCGGCTCACCGACTTTGACGGTGAGACGTTTGTCGTCCAGGGATTCACCTTTCGCGTGACGGACGCCACCGTCGTCGAGCGCCTCAACAACGGGACCCTTCCCGGTGGCGGCGGCGATGGCGGCACCTGCGACCCGAACAAGGGCGAGTGCCCGCCGGTCTGTGATCCGGCCGTGGAGCAGT
>JBGSPJ010000537.1:0-8529 GCA_041738655.1 Rhodothermales bacterium
GGCGCAGGGCTTCGGCGGCGGCCGCGTGGCGGACATCCCCGAGCGCTTTCGCGGCCTGGGCGCGGATCTCGGCGTCTTCATCCCCCAGTAAAGAAACGAGGGCCTCGGCATACGCGGCGTTCGAGCGTGCCATCTGCCCGATCCCCCAGATGCCGTGGATGCGGCTCAGGAGCATATCGGCGCTGGTGGCGGCGGTGCGGAGTATTTCGAAGCCGGCGTTGCCCATTGCGGCCAGGGCGAACTGAGCTTCGAGGCGAACGCGCATGTCGGTATGCCCGAGGAGGCCGGCGAGGCGTTCCTCATCCAGATCCTCAAAATCATCCAGGAGCAACTCGCGGGTTTCTTCCCGGAGCGGGTGCGGCGCATTGGTATCAATCTTCCAGATGCGGCCGGCCCCCTTGGGACCCCACCCGTCGATCCAGTCCGCGGCGTACAGGGCGCCGTCCGGTCCGAAATCGAGGCCGGACGTCAGGATGCCGCGCGAGATCTCGGTATCCTGGTCGAGTTCGAACGAGGCACCGCGCGGTTTGAGGGAGAAGGCGAAGATGCGAGAGCGCGCCGGCGAGCCCGTGAACTCGGCTACGAAGAACCGGTCCTTCCAGGCTTCGCCGAGGCCCGTGCCCGGATTGTAGACCATGCCGGCCGGCCCGCTGTGGTAGGCGGCGAGTGGGGGGAGGATATAGGCCGCCTGGCCTTCCCAGCGGGGCTTGTAGAGCGACTCATCCATCCAGACCTTGTAGTCGTTGTTGTCCGGGTCGATGTATTTGCCAAACTGCCAGTTGATGCGCCATCCGCTGTCCGACCCTTCGATGATGTGGACGAGCCGTTCGTGCTCGCCGGGGTGGTCGCCGTCGTTGTCCACCGAGATGACGTTTCCAAAGGCGTCGAAGACAAACTCGTGGGTATTCCGGAGGCCGGCGGCGAAGACCTCGAAGCCGCTGCCATCGGGTTCCGAACGCATGATGGCGCCCTGGTTGGGGTAGGCCCAGACCTTCCCATCCGGTGCGGTCACGTTTAAGCCGATGTCACCGATGGACCAGTAGATACGACCGTCGGGCCCTACCGTGAGTCCGGACATGCCGTGAGCGCCGAAGCCGATGTGGACGGCGTAGCCGTGGCTGATCGAGGTCATCTCGTCGGCCTGGCCATCGTCGTTGGTGTCCGTCAGCCGCCAGAGGTCCGGCCCGACGCCCAGGTAAACATCGTCGCGAAACGGAGTGACGGCGCCGGCGAGGTCGGTGATTTCGGTATTGAAGCCGGCCACGTAGCGCTGGGACCTATCGGCGACGCCATCCCCCGAGGTATCTTCGATTCGGTAGACCTCTTCCTGCTCGACGGTCAGATCGTGCCAGTCGTGCGAGCCATCGCCGTTCAGGTCGGGGAACCAGCTGTTCTCGGCGCTCCGTTCCGGGGCGAGTTCACGATGCAGGAAAGCGCGCCGGTCTTCCGGGGATTGCCAGCTGATCGACTCAAGCATCCATTCGCGGTAGCCACGAATGTCGAATTCGGAGTGTTCGATCCGGTGGGTGCGGGTGATGTAGGCGCCGCCGCGATTGTCGAAGGCGAGCGCGATGGGATCGGCCATGAGCCGTTCGGAAGCCCAGAGGGAGAAGGAAAGCCCATCGGCGAGCTGGACGCTGGCGGTGCCCAGGATCGAGTCGGCCTCGTGTTTCGCCTCGGCGGGGTCGAGGGTGGTGATCTGGAGGTTGGCGGCCGGCTCGGACGAGCAGCTGGCGAGGAGGAGCGACGCCAGTAGGGCGCCGGATAGCAGATGACGCATCGGAGCGAGGGAGGTTGGGGGATGAAAATCAGGCAATGGCCGGTCGGGTCTCCGGAGTGGTAGGAACGGCGGAAGCAGGTCCGGCCATCCAGAAGCGCTCGAATAGCGCCACCTCGCTGCCGGTCCACGCCACGGTGACGGCAGCCCGGACGAGGAGAACGAGTTGCTGGAGCAGGAACGCGATCCAGACGCCGGCCGTGGAAGAGGCCCCCTGGACGCCGATGAGGGTCGGCACGGCCAGGATAGCCAGCGCGACAAAAAACCAGAAGAGGTACATCGCACTCGCAGTGCCGTGCCGGAACGGCCACAGGGCCCCGGTCGCAAACGCCGACAGGGTACGTTCGTGACGTACGATCAGCGCGAGCCGGCCGTAGCGTTCGAACAGATCCACCATGGCCATGCCTGTGATGAGCAGGGTGGGGAGGATGACAAAAAACGTCCAGAACGCGCCGACCTCGCCGCTCCAGGCGGAAGCGAGCGCGATGGCGGCCACGACGACGGCGCTTCCGACCAGCAGGCGAATCAACAGCCAGAGGAGGGCCAGCAGGATCCCACGCAGCGCATACCGGCCGACGCCGCGCCAGAACGGCCACATGCCGCCCTGTTGCAGGGCGTAAACGAGTCCGACGCCGGCGATGACGCGCCACGCCATGTACAGCGGAATGAGCCAGAGCAACTGGAGCGCGACGATGCCCAGGCTGGACCCGATCTGGGCGAGGGCTTCCTGCCAGAGGAGGATGTCGAAGTCGAGCAGTTTTTGATCCCCAAAACCACTTATGCCGATGCTGTCGACCAGCAGCCGGTAGAGGGGGAACGAGAGCAGGAGCGCGCCGACGAGGTTGACGGCGTAGACGAGCAGCACCAGCGTCGGACGCCGGCGGGCGTCGTCGAGGCCGGCCCGGATGCTGGTCGATACTGGATTCGACATAGGGGATGAAACGAGCTGAAGGAGTCGGTCGTGGCGAGGTTAGAACAGGCCGCCGAACAGGTAGAACACTTGCTGGAGCCAGACGGTCGCGTTGAACTGTTGGCGGCGGGCGTAGGTGGTTTCGGGGTCGACAAGCCGGCGATTGTTCAGTCGATCGATGTCGAGCCAGACGACGTGTTCGGGGTCGATGAACACCTCCGCGATGGGCGCCTCGTGGTCGAACGAGAGTTCATGACTCGCGGCCACGCCGTCCCAGGCGACGTCCTCCACGGCGCCATCGGCGAATCGCACGCGGATTGTCTGCGGGAAGACGCCATCGTCCTTCCGCAGCACCGTCGCGACACTCTGGTAGCGCCCGCCGTCTTCACTCGGCGGGGTGTTGACGATCGTGTCGACCGCGTAGTCGACCACGGCGGTGCCGTAGACGTAGGGCTCGAAGAACCAGGTCATGGACTGGCCGGCGACCTCCTCGAC
Source organism: Rhodothermales bacterium (assembly GCA_041738655.1). Lineage (GTDB taxonomy): Bacteria > Bacteroidota > Rhodothermia > Rhodothermales > JAHQVL01 > JAWKNW01. Next base: position 3,183 of record JBGSPJ010000537.1, read on the forward strand.
GATGGCGATGAAGTCGCGTGTGGTGGGGTGCTTGAAGCGCCAGCGCTCATAATAGGTATGGAGGATGCGCTGCATGGCCTCCTGTCCGAGGTAGCGCTCGAGCGTGGCGAGGACGACCGCCGGCTTGGCATAGGAGGCCTTCCCGTATTCGGACGACGACATCTCCCATGTCTTTGCGAACATGGCGCCGCTGGACGGATTGTTTTTGAGGTAGCTCATGCGCTGCACCTCACCGTCGCTGAGTTCGAACCCCGGCACATCCATCACGGAGCCGCGGCCATAGTGCGTGTCCATGATGCGCATTTCGATATACGAGTTCATCCCTTCGTCCATCCAGGATTCTTCGAACTCATTGCTGGCGAGCAGGCCGTAGAAGTATTGATGGCCGAATTCGTGGATGGTCACCAGTTCGAGCGGGCGGGCCCACTCGGGGAGCATGTACACCGTGCCGCAGGTGATGAGTGTGGGGTACTCCATGCCATTGCTGCCGCCGATGCCATCGACCAGCGTGAGCGTTTCGTACGGGTATTCGCCGACCCATTTGTCATAATACTTGAGAGCGACTTTCGCGGCGTCGAAGTGGCGCTGGGCCTGGGCGCGGTGTTCGGGTTGTATGAGGAGTTTGATGGCGACATGGCGCCACTGGTCGGTGAATTCGAGGAGGTCGCCGCTGGCCGTCCAGGCGAAGTCGTGCACGTCGTCGGCGTGGTAGGTGACCTGTTTCTGGCCATTCTGGATCACCTCGTCGACCTGTTTGCCGGTGGCGCCGATCCGATAATGTTCGGGGGCCGTGATGGAGACCCGGTAGGTGCCGAAGTCCGCATAAAACTCGCTATTGGCGTGGAACTGGTGGGTATTCCACTGGCCGGCGGGGGCATCGGCCGGCACGTAGCGCTGGCCGGGCACCTCGTAGACCCCCAGCTTGGGGAACCACTGGGCGACCATGAAGAACAGGCTGTCGTTGTCCTTGCGTTCCCACCCGGTGCGCGCGAAGATCTGCGGCATGCGGGACGTGAAGTCGATGTCCAGGGTGATCTCGGCGCCGGGGGCGACGGGTTCGGGGAGTTGTACGGAGACGACCGTGCGATCCTGCGTGTTGTTGTCGTCCGGGTGGATGAACTGGATGGCGTCGGTGAGATCGATGAGTTCGGGTTCGGCGCCGAGCGGGCTGGCGTCGCCGGGGGTGTTTCGGACGATTTGCATCCGGTTGATGTCGACCCCGCCCCACCGTTCCTCGCCATCGGCGGAGAAGCCGCGGTGCTGGCCGCCGCTTTCCTTCATGAACGTGCTCGTCGAGTCGCGAAAGGCGTTCAGATAGAGGTGGAATTGGAGTTCGCCGACGGGGACGGAATCGGGGTTGCGCCAGGTGACGCGTTGCCGGCCTTCGATGGTGCGGGTGGAGGGGTCGAGCGTGACCTGCATGTCGTAGGCGACACGTCGTTCGCTGAGGGGCGAATCATAGATCGTCTGGGCCCGGGCCGTGGCGCAGAAGGCGAGCGTCAGGGCGAGGGCGACGGGGAAGGCGCGCATGCCGGCGCCATGAACCTTATCCATACAAACCGCGTTGGGTGAGGGCCGGCGGTAGGCCGGCGGCGCCAGCAGACGGCGCGTTATATTGGGGTAATCCGGTCTTTATGGTACGCCGCGCGCGGTCGACTTGCAACGTAATCCAGCGCTTCCAGCATGATGTCTCTCCCTGTTCATGTGACGATCGCCGAGGTCGGCATGCGCGACGGTTTTCAGTTCGAGGCGAAGCGGATCCCAACCGACCTGAAGCGCGAGGTCTTGCACGGCCTGGTGGCGGCCGGCGTGCCGCGGATCCAGGTCACCTCGTTTGTCCATCCGACGCGGGTGCCGCAGATGGCGGATGCCGAGGCGCTCTGCGCGCAATTGCCGGCGGGGGAGACCGTGTATACCGGCCTCGCGTTGAACGCACGGGGGGTAGAGCGGGCGGCCGCGGCCGGCCTGGCGTATGTCGATCTATCGATTTCCACCAACGACCGGCACAGCCGCGACAACGCCAACCTGTCCCTGGAGGAGGCCGTCGCGGAAGCGGACGTGATGCTGGAGTTGGCTCGCCGGCGAGGGCTCCGGGCGCAGATGGGGCTTCAGTGTGTGTTTGGCTACGCCGCGTCGGGCGATACGCCGCTCGAGCGGGTCGTGGAGATGGCGCGTCGGTTCGCCGGCCAGGGGATCGAATCGATCTCGCTGGCGGACACGACGGGGATGGCCCATCCGGTATCGCTACTGCGCGTGATCGAGGCGGTGCGACCTGTAGTGGGCGATGTACCTGTCGTGCTGCATTTGCATGATACGCGGGGGCTCGGCATGGCCAATGTGCTCGCCGCGCTACAAGCCGGCTTGACCCGATTTGACGTCTCGATGGGCGGCCTCGGCGGATGTCCGTTTATTCCGGGCGCGACGGGTAATATCGCGACAGAGGATACGATCTACCTGCTTGAGTCCATGGGGATCGAGACGGGGATCGACCGGGCGGCTGTGAGTGCGATCACGCGCCGGCTCGAGGCTTTTCTTGGTCGGGAGCTACCGGGGAAGATGCATCGGTTGGAAGGGCGGGGGGAGGTGTAGCCATTCGTTATCACCCACCGGCCCTTCGGGCCACCTCCCTGGAGGGAGGTGCAGCCATTCGTTATCACCCACCGGCCCTTCGGGCCACCTCCCTGGAGGGAGGGGGGGCTCCGGCGCTTTGGGGAGGCGGAGGAGGCATCCATTAGGGATATCGCGATGCTCTCTACGGATTTCCCCCTCCAGGGGGATGTCGCGTCTCGACAGGGGGGTGCTTTGAGCACAGCTTCCAACCAGAGCGCAATCTGCTCCACGACGCCATCCAGGTTACTCAATACCTCGTCGTTCTCAAATCGAAGAAAGGTGACTCCGAGTGACTCGATGAGGCGCTGCCGGATGGCATCTTTTTCACCAGTAAAGTCATGACTTCTGCCGTCGACTTCGATCGCCAACAGGTGGTCCGGGCAGTAAAAATCAACAATGTACCGGCGGATAGACCGTTGGCGCAGAAACGTGACGCCGAGTTGTTTGCGGCGTAGTCGCGACCATAAGAGGCGTTCGGGAAACGTCGATTGGCGCCTTAACTTCCGGGCATAGGGCTTGAGCCACAGGGCATAGGGAAGAATGATTCGGCGCCGGCGTTTTGGTGGGTGCTCCATGGTATCATAGATGGATGGTGTCCTTCTATGATACCTAGACGTTTCAGATGGGCGAAACGTACCTTCCAGGACCGAGCAAACTGCGATTACGCCTCCTGATAACTCTCGATCGGCGGGCAGGCGCAGATGAGGTTGCGGTCTCCGTAGGCGTCGTCGAGCCGGCGGACGCTGGGCCAGAACTTGGCGGAGCGCAGCCAGGCCGCCGGGAAAGCGGCCTTTTCGCGGCCATAGGGCATCGCCCATTCATCGGCCGTGACCATCGCGGCGGTGTGCGGGGCTTGCTTGAGGACGTTGAGCGTCTGGTCCGCGAGGCCGAGTTCGATCTCCTGGATCTCGGCGCGGATGGAGATCATGGCCTGGACGAAGCGGTCCAGCTCGGCCTTCGACTCACTTTCCGTCGGCTCGATCATCATGGTGCCGACGACGGGCCAGGAGACGGTCGGCGCGTGGTAGCTATAGTCCATCAGGCGCTTGGCCACATCCTGTTCCAGCACGCCGGCTTTCTGGCGGAACGGGCGCAGGTCCATAATAAACTCGTGCGCGACGAAACCCTGCCGGCCTTTGTAGAGGATGGCGTAGTGCCCTTCGAGCCGTTTCGCGACGTAATTGGCGTTCAGAATGGCCAGCTGCGTGGCGCGTTTGAGCCCGTCTGGACCCATCATGGCGATGTAGGCCCACGAAATAAGCAGGATGCTGGCGCTGCCAAACGGCGCGGCCGAGACTGGTCCGGTGGCCTGTTCACCGCCGGTGGCCACCACCGGATGGCCGGGGAGGAACGGTGCCAGGTGGCGGGCCACGCAGATCGGCCCCATGCCCGGGCCGCCGCCGCCATGCGGGATGCTGAACGTCTTGTGCAGGTTGAGGTGGCAGACGTCGGCGCCGAAGTCGCCCGGCCGGCACAGGCCAACCTGGGCGTTCATGTTCGCGCCGTCCAGATACACCTGGCCTCCGAAGCTGTGCACCACCTCGCAGATCTCGCGGATCGACTCGTCGAACACGCCGTGGGTGGAGGGGTAGGTGACCATAATCGCGGCGAGCTTATCCGCATGTGCGGCGGCTTTCTCGCGCAGGTCCGTCATGTTGATGTCGCCGCTCTCCGTGCTTTTTACGATCACGACCTGCATGCCGGCCATGACCGCGCTGGCCGGGTTGGTGCCGTGGGCCGACTCGGGCACGATACAGACCGTGCGGTGCGCGTCGCCGCGGCTGAGGTGGTAGGCGCGGATCACCAGGAGCCCTGTGTATTCGCCTGCGGCGCCGGAGTTGGGCTGGAGGGACACCGAGTCGAAGCCCGTAATCTCCGCGAGCCAATCCCCCAGTTCGTCGATGACTACGCGGTAGCCGGCGGCCTGCTCGGCCGGCGCGAACGGATGCATCTTGCTGAATGCGGGGAACGAGACGGGCATCAACTCGGCGGCGGCGTTGAGCTTCATCGTGCACGAGCCCAGCGGGATCATGCTCGTGGTCAGTGAAAGGTCGCGCGAGGAGAGGCGGTGGATGTACCGCATCAGCTCCGTCTCCGAGTGGTACTGGTGGAATACCGGGTGTGTGAGGTAGGGGCTGGTGCGGGCAAACGCGCCGAAGTTTGCCGGCGTGGCGTCCTCCGCCAGTTCGTCGGCAAACAGATCGCCCGACGCCTCGCGGTCGAACAGGGCAAGCAGGGTGTCCAGGTCGTCGATGGTGACCGTTTCATCCAGGGCGATGCCGATATTCCCGCCGGCGTAGGCGCGCAGGTTGATGCAGTTGGCATCGGCCGCGCCGAGAACGGACTCCTGTTCGTCGGGTGAGAGTTCGACGCAGAGTGTGTCGAAATACGACGCGTGTTTCAGGGTATAACCCAGGCGCTCCAGCCCGAGCGCCAGAACGCGGGTGGCGCCGTGGACGCGTTCGGCGATGGCGCGCAGGCCGCGGGGGCCATGATAGACGGCGTACATGCCGGCCATGACGGCCAGCAGTACCTGCGCCGTGCAGATGTTGGAGGTCGCCTTATCCCGTCGGATGTGCTGCTCGCGGGTCTGAAGCGCCATGCGCAGCGCCGGCTGGCCGGCGGCATCGATCGAAAGCCCGATGATGCGCCCGGGTACCTGGCGTTTGTAGGCGTCGCGGGTGGCGAAGAAGGCGGCGTGCGGGCCACCATAGCCGAGGGGGACGCCGAAGCGCTG
>JBGSPJ010000022.1:0-11159 GCA_041738655.1 Rhodothermales bacterium
ACGGTCGCGGCCGGCGAGACGCGCGAGGTGCGTTTCGCCTGGGCCAGCGAGGTTGCCGGCGACGCCACGCTCCGGTTCACGGCCCGGATGGGCGGAGAGACCGACGCGTTCGAGGTGGGACTCCCGGTTTCTCTTCCGACGGTTAAATCCACCCAGGCCACCTTCGCCTCGACCGAGTCCTCCGCCGAGGAGGTTCTCCGCCTGCCTGGAAATCTCATCCCGACGCTGGGCGGCTTCCAGGCGCGTGTTTCCAGCACCGCGCTGGTCGGACTCGAGGGCGCGGCGGAATACCTGTTTGAATACCCGTACGGCTGCCTCGAACAGCGTACCTCGCGTATCCGGCCGCTGCTCGCCGGCGGGGCCCTGTTGGATTTGTTTGATATCGACGTCCTCGGCGGCGAGCGGGATTCGCTGGTGACCGACTGGCTACAGAGCCTTCCGGGCTACTGGATGGGCTCCGGCTTCAGCCTCTGGCGTGGCGATTACTACGTCCACCCCTACGTGAGCGCCTATGTCGTCCTGGCGCTGGCCGAGGCGCGCGACGCCGGCTTCCGCATCCCCGAAACCATCGCCGCACAGGCGGTGGAGGCCCTCGCGGCGGCGGTGGTCAATGCGAGCGAGCGCCCTTCCTACCTGAACGACGTTTCCTGGAACGACACGCGGGCGCTGATGCTCTACGCGCTCGGCCGGCACGGACGGTTTCTGGATCAGGAGATCAACGACCTTGCCACCCGCGTGACGGCCAACGGCGCGCCGATCAGCATGGACGGGCGGAGCCATCTGCTCCGCCTGCTCATCCATCGTAACGCGCCCCTCTTCCAGCTCCAGAAACAGCGACTCATCGACAGCATCGTCCAGGCGCTGCGGGTAGAGAGCACGACGGCTTACCTGACGGCCGCCCAGGGGCCAGGGGCCGGCTGGATCTTCGCGAGCGACACCCGCTCGACGGCGTTTGGCCTCGCCGCCCTCATCGAAACCCGGCCGCCTGAAGAGACCCGCCTGCTCGTCGAACGCATGGTGCGCTTCCTGCTCGAAAACCGCAGCGGCGACCACTGGGCCTCCACCCAGGAAAACGCTGCCGTCATCGACGCGCTCCGCCTCTACCAGGAGGCCTACGAGGAGGATGCCGCCAACTTCAACGCGACCATCACCCTCGCCGGCCGCGCCATCCTGGACGCTTCGTTCAGCGGCCGAACGCTCGAAACCCACGACGGGATTACCACGCTGGAGGGCCTCACCGCCGGCGCATCGCTCCCGGTACAGATCCAGAAAGAGGGTACCGGCAACCTGTATTACACCCTCCGGCTCGAGTCGTTCACAAGCGACCCCGTCGCCGCGGTGGACCAGGGGCTGAGCATCGAGCGGCGCTTCCAGCGCATCGATGCGGGCGGGCAGCCAGTGGGCGCGTCCGAGACGACGGGCGGGAAGACGGTCACCCTCGACGCCGGCGAACTGGTGCGTGTCACGATCCGCGTGACGAGCCCGGCGGACCGGAATTATGTCGTGGTGGACGACGCCCTGCCGGCCGGCCTGGAGGCCGTCAACGAGGCCTTCGCCACTACAAACCGGGAATACCTGCAGGATACCGGCAGCGACCGCTGGTGGGGGTCGTTTAACCGGACCGAGATGCGCGACGACCGGGTGGTCCTCTTCGCCGACTACCTCAACCGCGGCGAACACACCTACACGTACGTGGCCCGCGCCACCACCGCCGGCACCTTCGTCCACCCCCCCGCCCACACGGAAGCCATGTACCAGCCCGAGACGAATGGGCGGACGGCTTCGGGAAGACTGGTGGTACGGGCTGGAAATTAAAAGTGCAAAGTGAAAAGTGAAAAGTGGGCTCATCATAGAGAAAAATGATGGCATCCTGCCCCCTTTCTCCCGTGGCACACGCTCACATTTTTCACTTTTCATTTTGCACTTTGCACTTAATCCACCGCTTTCACCCCATCGAACCGCATCTTATCGAGCTGCTTCAGGTCGACCTCCTCGGCGACGTCGCGGAGGTCGTCGATGTCCACGCCGCGGCCGTTGAGTTGGAGGACGAAGCGCTCGGCGACGACCACGTGCAGCTCCGTGTGTTCGGAATCACCATGCCGCGTTGCTTTTTCGTAGGCCGGAAAGCCCTTGAAGTCCGTCGTGCGTTCGAATCCGTTGGTATCTTCGCGGTCGACTTCGAACTGCATCCAGTTGAACCCGAGCATGGCGGCGTTTTTGAGGCTGCCCAGGTCGATCAGTGTAAGTTGGATCTCCTCATCCCCATCACTCGACTCGAACGTGCGCTCCACCTTCGAGATCATGATGCCCAGGGCGCCGGCGCGTTCGCCGCTGTTGGCCGTCTGCTCCATCCCACTCACCTGATCGGGAATCAGATCGCGCAGATCGCGAAAATCCACCGGAGACACGGCCGCGTCACCACCGATCGTTTCGCCGAGTTCGCCCAGCGCCGCGCCCAGCTGCTCCATGGCCTGCCCCAGGTTCTCGGGGTCGCGCCGGGCATCCTCGCGCTCTTCGGCCTCTTTTTCCTCCGCCTCACGCTCCAGCCGTTCGGCCTGAAGGCGCTCTTCGCGCTCGTCCGACTCCCGCGAACAGCCCGGAAGGGCGACCAGAAGGAGCAAAATCGATAGGATGTGTACCCGAAATGCGGAGGCGGTCATGGCTTTCTGATGGTGTGAGCAGGTTACCCGAATCGTTTCCGAGCTATACGCCGGGCTCCGGGGTGAAGGTTTCGTGGAGCGGCGGAGGAATTAAGGGTAGGAAAAATTTGCCGATACTACCGGCTAGGCACCCCTCCATCCCTCGCCTGCGCTCCCTACCCGAGCCACCCCCATGCAGCAAACCATTCTTGCGCTGGGTGCGCTGATGATCACGATGATGATCACAGTGAACCAGCAGCAGTCCATTTTCCGCGTCCAACAACTGGGCTATATCCGCGAACTGGAAAACGCCGCCATGGACTTTGGCGCGAGCCGGCTCGAACAGATCATGAACACCACCGCGTTCGACGAGGTCGTGGTGGGCGCCACGGAGATGGCCTTTGAAGCGTCCGACTTCACCAACCTGGCGCAACTCGGGCCCGATGGGGCCGAACATGCCGACCAGTTCGCCACGTTCGACGACCTGGACGACTACGACGGCTTCGAGGAGACCGTCACCCACGTGATGAGCGCCGACACGTTTCGATTCCAGGTGAGCTACGTCGTCGAATACATCTCGCCATCATCGCCCAACGTCGTCCCGGGCTCCCCCACGATGGCGAAGCAGCTTACGGCCAGCATCCAGTCGGAAACAATGGTGGGCGACAAACGCGCCAACGTGGTCATGAAGCGCGTGGCCATCATCACCGATAGTTTCTAATAGCTTCTAAACCGCATGCAGTTCATCTTCGACCATATCTCCAGCGTGCTTGTCGCCTCGGTGGTGTTGGTGATCTTCGCGATGCTCCAGCTCCGCGGCTCCCAGACACTGAGCGAGACGAGTATCCACCAGATGGTCTACTCGGACGCTCTGGACGCCGGCGCCATGCTCCAGCGTGACCTGGAGAACATGCGCACCGACAGCCAGACGGCCGAGGCGCTCACGCGCGGCGTCCTCGCCGGCGGCGCCTACTCCTGTGCGATGACGGCCAGCGGAGACACGACGCTCACGCTCACTTTCCCCACCCTCGCCGACCCCGATGGCGTGGCCGCCCTGGCCGACCCCATGGATGCGCCCGTCCAGATTGTCACCTATGTCCTGGAAGCCGTTGGCGACTCCGCCTCGGTCGATAAGGGAACGAGCATCGAGTACTATCCCCTGTACCGGCTCAATCGGATTGTAGACGGCACGTTTACCGGCGGGACGAAGGGCAACGTAGTTCATTTTAACGTCGGACTCTCGACGCAAGGATCCAGCGTGTTCAACACCGGGAGCGCCGTCTGCCCGTCCGACCTCGCCAAGATCCGCTTCGAACTCAAAACCGCCATCGACGGCGTGACCCACGTCGCCAGCGACCAGCGTTCCGTCAGCCAGCTGAACCTGAGCCGGTTTGCCACCACCGTCGACCTCACCAACTGGGATTAGTAGGGGCACACGGCCGCCCCTGCACGAACCACACGATCAGGGCGCACTTCCGTGCGCCCCTACATGTACAAACCGCGACACCAATGGGAAAAGCCACATTGATCGGCGTCGTCGCCATGATGCTGATCTCCACGATGATGCTGTATAACATGCAGCTCGTTTCCCGGGAGACCGACCGGCGCCAGTTCAGCCACATGAAAGACGAGGTGGCCCGCGAACTGGCCCTCACGGGGAGGAAGTTCATCCTCGCCCACTGGGTAGAAAGCGGCGGCACGAGCGCTTCGGCGCCGTTTACGCAGATCGAGCGCGACGGCGGGACGATCGAGGTCACTTCGTTCACCCTCGACGCCAGCGTCCTCGATTTCACCATCCGCGCCGAATACGGGGGCGCCATCCACGAGGTGCGCAGCAAATACCGGTGGAATTCCTACGCCGTAAATCCTCTGCAAATCAAGGCGACGGGGCTTCACCTGGAGGTCTCCCCGCTTGCCGAGATGAACATCGAATCGATCACGCTGGATGATCAATCGATCCAGGAAGTGAACAACGTGCTCATCGACGAGCTTCAGATGGCGGAAAGCCTCGACGACCTCGACATGGGGATCGATCAGCTTCAGGGTGAGCTGGAATCAAAGCTGAGCGAAAGCGGGAATGGCGACATCGACATCGAGATCATCGACCAGGCCGCGCGCGAATATCTGGATCAACAGAATGGACTTTTCTTCCCCGACCAGGTACAGCAGGCCATCAACTCGTACATGGCCGACAACCCGAGCGTAGTGCAGACATTGGAGCTCGCCAGCCTGCTCAATGTACCTACCGTGCTCAGCAACCCCGAGAAAGAGATCTACAAAATCACGGAGAACTTCGAACTCACGGAGAGCTTCTCGGGCAGCGGTATTCTCATCGTTCAGGGCAGCCTCATCGTGCCGCCCGGCATCGATTTTAACTGGGAAGGCCTGGTCATTGTGCAGCCGCCTTCGTCGGACCTGCACGCCCAGATCGACTTCTCGGGCAATGTAACCCTAGACGGGAGTCTCATCGCCCTGCAGGAAGCCATTCCCAATAGCGGACACATGGACGTGACTGTGTTCAGGGATGTAAGCGGCAACTGGACCTCTCCGTACGGTAATGAGAGTCTGATCTGGGGCTGGAACTGGTGCCTGTACCATTTGCACGACTTCACCGCGGCTTATGGCAATAGCGTTCGTTTTTATGCCGCTTCAAGCGCCAACCGTATCAACGAGACCGAAGTTCGCTTCAACTCCACGCTCAAAAACATCGGCAAAAACAACGACTACTTTCTCCGAATCAAAAATCCCGAGGCTCATGGCCGGGGCATTCTGACGATGGAGGTCGACGGCCGGCCCAACGTCAGCGCCCCCATCGCCGCGGGGTTCGATCCAGAATACGTTACGGAAGCGGATGTCCACCAGAGCCAGACCTTCAAGGGGAACGATCTGGAGTGGCTGCACCTCGACATCGGCCGGCTCAGCTCCCTGAAAAAACTCTGGGACGACACCGACAACCCCTTCCCCGGGTGCACGCTTGAAGGCGGCACCTCCGGCCCGCTCTGCGTCGGAGAGGACTACGAGCGCCGGGGGGCCCTCACGCTCCAACTCTATCAGAAGGAAGACTTTGCGGATAAAATGGTCTACGAAGCATCCCTCTACTGGCACCGCAGGGAAGACGAGGAGGAAGAGTTCGAGGAAGAGATGACCGAACTCATCGACGAACTGAATTCAACGGAGACCGGCCTCAGCATCACCTTCGGAGACAACGTCACCTTCTCCAATAACCCGGCCGCCATTGCCTCCCTCGGCGTCTTCGGCGGGCTCCCGCTCGGCGTCACCCAGATCGGGACCTGGCATTCCGTGGTGGAAGCGGAGTAATCAAGGCAAAAGGAAAAGGGTAAAAGGAAAAAGGGGCTTTGTTTTTCCTTTTTCCTTTTACCTTGTCTCACATGTTTCTCCGGTACTGCCCTCCTACCTCGAACAGGGCTTCGGTGATCTGGCCGAGCGAGCAGGTCTTTACTGTCTCCATCAGCTCCGCGAACAGGTTGCCGCCCCGGCGGGCGACGCGTTGAAGCGAGGCGAGGGCCTCGGTGGAGCGATCCGCGTTGCGCTCTTGCGACGCCTCGAGGTTGGCAATCTGGTGGCGTTTCTCCTCGTCGCTGGACCGCATCAGGGCCACGCCGGCGTCAACGGCCTTCCCCGGCGCCTCTTCCCCGCGCGGCAGGAAGGTGTTGACGCCGATCACCGGAATATCGCCGGCGTGTTTCAGCCGCTCGTAGTGCATCGACTCCTCCTGGATCCGACCGCGCTGGTACATGGTCTCCATCGCGCCGAGCACGCCCCCGCGGTCGTTGATCCGCTCGAACTCGGTCAACACGGCCTCTTCCACCAGGTCGGTCAACTCGTCGATGACAAACGCGCCCTGGAGCGGGTTTTCGTTGTTCGCCAGCCCCAGTTCTTTCGTGATGATAAGCTGGATGGCCATCGCGCGGCGGACGGACTCCTCCGTGGGGGTCGTAATCGCTTCGTCGTAGGCGTTGGTGTGCAACGAATTGCAGTTGTCGTAGATGGCGATCAAGGCCTGGAGCGTCGTCCGGATGTCGTTGAACTGGATCTCCTTTGCATGCAGGCTCCGACCGGACGTCTGGATATGGTACTTCAGCTTCTGGCTCCGCTCGTTCGCCCCGTACCGCTCCCGCATGAGCACCGCCCAGATCCGCCGCGCGACGCGCCCGATCACGCTGTATTCAGGATCCAGACCGTTCGAGAAGAAAAACGACAGGTTGGGGGCGAAGTCATCCACCTTCATCCCCCGTGACAGGTAATATTCGACGTACGTGATCCCGTTCGCGAGGGTGAAGGCGAGCTGGGAGATGGGGTTGGCGCCGGCTTCGGCGATATGGTAGCCGGAGATCGAAACCGAATAATAGTTGCGCACCCCCTGCTCGATAAAAAACTGCTGCACATCCCCCATCATCCGCAGGGCGAACTCGGTCGAGAAGATGCAGGTGTTCTGCGCCTGGTCTTCTTTCAGGATGTCCGCCTGGACGGTGCCCCGCACAGTCTGCAGCGTCACCTTGCGGATCGTCGCGTACTCGTCGGCCGAGAGGAGGCCGAGGTCGACTACGTCGGACCCGGCCATGCCCAACAGCCCTAGCCCGGTGCCGTCGTGCCCTTCCGGCAACTCGTTTTCCTTGCCGGCCGCGCCAAAGGGCACATAGGCCGGCGCGCCAGCGCCCAGGCACTCTGCGATCAGGACGCGCGCGGCGTCCCACCGCCCCTCAGCCTTGAGGTACCGCTCCACCTGCTGGTCGATCGCCGTGTTCATGAACAGCGCGAGCAGCATGGGTGCCGGCCCGTTGATCGTCATGGAGACACTCGTTGCCGGGTCGCACAGGTCGAAGCCCGAGTAGAGCTTCTTCATGTCGTCCAGCGTACAAATCGACACCCCGGAATTCCCCACTTTACCGTAGATGTCCGGCCGCGTGTGGGGGTCGAAGCCGTAGAGTGTGACCGAGTCGAACGCGGTCGACAGCCGGCGCGCCGGCATGCCGGCGGACACCAGGTGGAACCGCCGGTTGGTGCGCTCCGGGGCGCCCTCGCCGGCAAACATCCGAGTCGGGTCCTCATTCGTTCGCTTGAACGGGAAGACGCCGGCGGTGTAAGGGAAGTACCCGGGGACGTTTTCGAGGAGGGCAAACCGAAGCCTCTCGCCCGGGTCCTCGGTCCGCGGCAGCGCCACCCGCGGGATGCGGGTGCCGGAGAGGGACTTCGTGTAGAGCGGGACGGTGATGGCCTGATCGCGGATGGTGTAGGTGAAAGCATCCTGGCGGTACTGGTCCGACAGGGCATCCCACGCACTGAGGATCTGACGCGAGCGCGCGTCGAGCCGATCCCACCAATAGGTCTCCATCGTCCGCAGCCGTTCGATGAGCGCGTCCCGGTCTTCCGGGGCCCACTGCTGCACCTGGGCAATGACGCCGCGCGCCTCGCCCCATTTGCGGGCGATCCGGACCTGCTGTTCCGCCTGCTGGCGGTAGGCGCGGCACGTGTCCACCCCATCGCTGAGGTAGCGTTGCCGGCGCGGCGGAATAATCGCGAGGCTGGCGGGGTCGACATCCGGGATCGGCTCCTGCCCGTACACGGTCGAGGATCGGCCGAAGTCGAAACGGGTGTTCAACGTGTCGATCACCCCGAGGTACAGCCGCGTGACGCCCGGGTCGTTAAAACGGGAGGCCATCGTCGGAAACACCGGCATCTGCTCGGGCGCGACATCGAAATTCGCCCGATTCCGCTGCACCTGCTTGCGGATGTCGCGCAGAGCATCCGGGCTCCCACGCTTTTCGAACTTGTTGAGGACGACAAAGTCGGCCACATCCAGCATCCCGATCTTTTCGAGCTGGGTCGGGGCGCCGAAGTCGTGCGTCATCACATAGATCGATAGATCGGTCAGGTCGGCGATTTCGGTATCGCTCTGCCCGATGCCGGCTGTCTCGAGAATGATGAGGTCGTAGCCGGCGACCTGGCAGATGCGGATGCTCTCGCGCAGCGCCTGCGACGTAGCCCGATGCGCCTGCCGCGTGGCGAACGAGCGCATGAAGACGCGTTCGGTGTGCTGGCCGTAGATGGCGTTCATGCGGATCCGGTCACCCAACAACGCCCCGCCCGTCGAGCGTTTGGTGGGGTCGACCGACAACACCGCCACCTGGAGGTCCGAAAAGTCGATCAAAAACCGCCGCACCAGCTCATCGGTGAGGGTCGATTTTCCGGCGCCACCCGTTCCGGTAATGCCGATGACGGGGGCCTGATGGGTGGGTTCGCCGATGTGCTCGATCCAGTCGTCGGCCTCGTCCCCGTCGCCGGCGGGCACGGCCTGGCTTTCCAGGGCGCGGGCCTCCACGGCGGTGAGTGCGCGGGCGATGACGGCCGGCCGGCGGTCGCGGATCTGCTCCCAGGCTCCGTTAAGAGCGACTCCGGGCGTATCACACGCCTCGAGCATATAGTCGATCATCCCCTGCAACCCCATCCGCATCCCGTCGTCCGGCGAAAAGATGCGCGCGATGCCATAGACCTGCAACCGCTCGATTTCCGCCGGCACGATCACGCCGCCGCCTCCGCCGAAGATCTTGATATGGCCGGCGCGCCGCTGCTTCAGCAGATCGTGCATGTAGGTGAAGTACTCGACATGCCCGCCCTGGTACGACGAGATCGCGATCCCCTGCGCGTCTTCCTGGATGGCCGTATCGACGATCTCGCGAACAGACCGATTGTGCCCCAGGTGGATGACCTCCGCGCCGGATTGTTGCAGCATCCGACGGATGATGTTGATCGCAGCATCGTGCCCATCGAACAGACTCGCCGCCGTGACGAACCGGATCGGGTGCGTGGGTTTATAGGGTTGCTCTTCCATATGCTTCAGGGCTGCGCGGCCGCCGGGTAGGCGACCGACACGTAATACGCGTCGTACTTCATACATTGGGCCTGCCATTCCGCCCGGTCGTCCACAACCACCAGGGCCTGGTCCGCGGAGTCATCCATCTGAACGCGGAGTGCGCGTGGGGAGACACGAAAACCGGTCCGCATCCCCTTGAGCACCGCTTCCTTGATCGTCCAGAGCAGAATCAACCGGTCATCCGGATCGCCCCGCTCAATGAGGCCGTATTCGTCCGGATGCAGCAGGAAGCCTGGCAGCCCCGGATGTCGGGGCTGGATCCGTTCGATATCCACCCCGACGGGCCCGCGAGTGGAGACCGCCGCGACGGCTCGATCGCCGGAGTGCGCCAGTGAAAGCCGCCAGGTCGACTCCGCCAGGTCCACCGCGCCGTCGCCGGCAACCACCAGCGGCACCCGTGAAGGGTTCTCGCCGAGGTGATCGGCCAGCAACTGGCGCAACACAAGCCGTCCGAGCACAAACTGCCGGCGACGCTTCTCCAGATGAAAGGTCTGTAGCAGCGCACGCTCTTCGGGCGCAAGCATATCCAGGGCCGCATCCACGCCCCGCTCGTCCGCCTGCATGCGCAGATAGAGGCCTTCAGGTAACTCCATGCCCTCTATGGAAACCGTGTATAGCGAAAAGGCGACGCGGGCGTCGCCTTTTCGTGTCCGGGCAAACGCGCATCCGATCAGCGAGCGGCGGCGAAATTTTTCGCCACTTCGTCCCAGTTGACCACACTCCAGAAGGCCGTGATGTAATCCGGCCGGCGGTTCTGATAGTTCAGGTAGTAGGCATGCTCCCACACATCCAGGCCAAGGATCGGGCGGTCGCCCTGCATCAACGGGCTGTCCTGATTAGCCGTGCTATACACCTGCAGCTTCCCGCTGCCATCCACCACGAGCCACGCCCAGCCGCTGCCGAAACGGGTCGCTGCCGCCTTCGCAAAGGCTTCCTTGAAGGCATCGAACGAGCCAAAAGCGGCCGTGATGGCCTGGCCAAGCGAGCCGCCCGGCACGCCACCGCCCTTCGGCGACAAAATCGTCCAGAACAAGCTATGGTTGGCGTGGCCGCCGCCGTTGTTACGAACCGCCGTACGGATCGATTCAGGCACCTGCTCGATGCCACGCAGCAGCGCTTCGAGGGATTTGCTCTGGAGATCCGCATGCCCCTCCAGGGCCGCGTTTACGTTATTGATATACGCCTGATGATGCTTACCGTGATGGATCTGCATCGTGCGAGCATCGATATGGGGTTCGAGCGCGTCGGGGGCATACGGTAGGTCGGGAAGCACAAAAGCCATGGTTCTCCTCGGTGGATGGTGGTCGATTGAATTGACGAGCGGTTGGTACGACCAAAAACGCGTCGTGTTCTGCCCCTCCTACGCAAGGACATGCCACCGGAGGCACAAAAAAAAAGCCCGCCGAAGCGGGCTTATGGGTGCAGGTGCGATCAGACCGCAACCGCAGCGCCATTTTTCCGCACTTCCGGGGAAGCAACCGTCGCCTCGGCGGCGGGCGCGGGTGTCGCGGGTTTCACGACGCGGCGAGCCGCCACTTTCCGGGCACGTACCTTGGCCGGCGTGGCTACCGGGGCCACTTTCTTCGGCGCGGCAACCTTCTTCGGGGCAGCGGCCTTCGGCGCAGCGA
>JBGSPJ010000565.1:0-38832 GCA_041738655.1 Rhodothermales bacterium
GCATCACCATCGACGGCGCGCCGCCCCGGCCGGCGCGATTGCTCACCCTGAACGAGTTGGTCGCATCCGCACCTGGCATCCTCGGCGCCCTCCAGCTCACGGATACCGAGCGTTTCCCGTATCCTTACCGTGGGGTGTGGACCCTGTGGGAATATTTATGGGATGCTCCTCCCGGCGCCCACGTGGTGCGTGTGGCCGCGCACGACGCTGCCGGCAACGAACAACCCGTCACCGACGACGACCCGACCGACGGGCAGAATCCGGCCTATGAATTCACGGTGACGGTTGAAGCCGCCGCCCCAACGAGTTCCTGAGACTATGGCTGTGTATTCACACGTCCCCGGGGATATCCCTGTTAGGCCGCATGAAACTCCCACGCACACTGGCGTAGAAGCCTGATCGTAACCTGCTATTCGGCATGCCGACTCCACGACACATTCGCGCTACTATCGTACTGGCGAGCTTTATCGCCGGGATGATGGTCGCGCCGCTTTCGCACTACGCTTTCATGGCGTGGAGCGATGCGTTTGTGTCGTCCGACGCGGCCGGTCATCACGCCGGCATGGGGCATGGAACGCCCCAGGCTCCCGCTACACCCGCGGGAGCCCGTTTGTCGGACGAAATCGGCGTGTTCACCTGCTCCTACTGGAGCCTGTTCGGCACCTTTGTCGCTGTCGGGCACGCCCAGCCGCCGGTCCTGTTCGCCCCGCCATCCGAGGGCGTGGAGGATGAAACGCCGGCCGGCGAACCCCTGCCCCTCTCCCCATCGACCGCCTATCTCCGAGGCCCTCCCGTCGCCTGAGGCGCCTTCAAAGGCCCAGCTTCCTTTCTCGCCGCGCACGGCATTGAATGTCCGTGTGTGTGCCTCTCTCTTTTCCCGGATCCTTGCATGCCAGGCCCTATGGCCTCGGGCGTAAGCGGGGCGTCGTCGTATCGTTGGATACCCGCGTCCACGCCGTGCCCGATCGTGCATGCCTACCAGGCTACCTGCGTGACTGACGCATTGGGCGCGTCGCGCAAGCCAATGACTCCAAGATCATGAAAACGTTTACCAGTCTACTCGTTGCCTGCCTCCTCCTGATCGCCGGCGCATCGCCGGCCCACGCCCAATTTGAAGTTTCCGGCGCCGTCATCGATGCCGCCACCCGCGAAGCCCTCCCCGGCGTCAACGTATTCGCGACCGGCACCACGCTGGGCACGACCACCGACACCGAAGGGCGATTCACGTTTCGCTCCACTGTACAGCTCACCACCCTCACGTTCTCCTACATCGGCTACAAGGCTCAGACCATCGACCTCGGCGCAAGAACCGCGTTGGAGGTTGTGATGGAGCCTACCACGCTCGATCTCCAGCCGGTCATTGTCTCCGCCGGCCGCGGCGTCCAGGCCCGGACCGACGCGCCGATCGCGATCGACGCGTTATCGGCCAGTAAGCTAGAGGAGACCAAGCCGACCATGCTCTACCAGGCCCTCAACCAGATCCCGGGCGTACACATGACCAACCTGGGCAACGAGCAGCACACGATGAGCATCCGGCAGCCGCTCCAGTACAAGGCGCTGTTTGTCTACATGGAGGACGGACTGCCCATCCGGCCGGCTGGCGTGTTTAACCACAACGCGCTCATCGAAATCAACATGGCCGGCATCGAGCGCGTCGAAGTGATCCGCGGCCCCTCCTCCGCCCTCTACGGCAGCAGCGCCGTCGGCGGCGCCATCAACTTCATCACACCCGAGCCCAGCCAGAGCTTCACGGGGTACTTCAACGCCCGCGTGGATAACTACGGCTATCGCCGTAGCGACTTCAACGCCAGCACCACGTTCGGTAAGCTGGGCGTGTACGCCGGCGGCTACGTCGCCCGCCAGCGCGATAGCTGGGCGGATCATACCGACTTCGACAAACTCTCCCTCACCTTCCGCGCGGATTATGCCCTCGCCGAGCGGACCAAGTGGGTCACGACGCTCTCGACCAACCACCTCGACACCGACATGCGGGGGGACCTCGATAGCCTCAACTTCTACGGACGCGGCTATTCCAGCCTTCAGACGTTCACCTACCGAACGGTCGATGCCACGCGCGTCCGGTCTACCGTCACGCAGAACTGGAACGAGTTCAACAGCACCGACCTGTCCCTGGGGTATCGGGATAATTCCATCGGTCAGTTACCGTCGTACCGCGTCCGTGACGACCGCGCGAATCCGCTCCGCGCCACGGGCGAAATCAACGACAACAGCTTCACCAGCTACCTCGCCAACCTGCAGCACAAAGCGTATTTCGGGACGATGGACGCCGTGCTCACGGCCGGCCTGAGTGCCGACTTCAGCCCGAACTCCTATTACGCGGATTTCCTCGAAATCCAGCGCAATGCCGACGGCCAGTATATCGGCTACACCCAGCTCGATTCGACGCTTACGAACTATGATGTCGATCTGCTAAATACGGCCGCCTACGCCCAGTTCGAGTTCGTCCCCATCGCCCGGCTCCGCTTAGTCGCGTCGCTGCGCTACGACCGGATTGACTACCGGTACGACAACCACCTCTCCCCGTCCGCCTTCTCCGGCGCGCCGGACGAGGAAAACGGTTACAAGCGCCTGAGCCCCAAGCTGGGCTTCACGTACGACCTCGGCCGCGGCCGCGGGCTGTACGCCAACACGAGCCAGGGCTTCATCCCCCCGGAAATCGGCGATCTGTACCGCGGCGTGAAAGTGCCCACCCTGCAGCCGGCGAACTTCGACTCGTACGAAGCCGGCGGCTGGGCGGCTTTCCTCCAGGGCAAACTCTACGTCAACGCCAGCCTCTACCGGATGGATGGGCGAAACGAGATCATCTCGGTCCGCCTCGATGATGGCTCCACCGAAAACCGGAATGCCGGCAAGACCCGGCACACTGGCATCGAGTATGCCGTCGTCTATGCTCCCATGCCCGCTGTCTCCTTCCGGATCGGCGGCACCAACGCCGTGCACGAGTTCCTGCGGTACGAGGAAGCCGGCGTCGTCTACGACGGCAACGAGATGAACCAGGCCCCGGGCTGGATTGCCAACGCGGAAGTCATGGTCCGCCCGCCGTTTATCAAAGGCGCTCGCATCGCGCTCGAATGGCAGCACCTGGATCGGTACTACATGGATGTCGCCAACACCTACGAATACGACGGCTACAACCTCCTCCATCTCCGGATGGGCTATGAGATCAAGGGCGTCGAGGTGTGGGCCAACGTCGAGAACCTGACGGACGAGCTGTACGCGAACATCGCCTCGCGGGGTCGTTTCGGCGATTCGTACTCGCCGGGCACGGCCCGAAACATCGTCTTTGGCGTCGGCTACCGCTTCGGCCGCCGTTAATTACCTTCGTCCGGTAGCCCGTGGCGGATCCCGCCATGGGCTACCGCTCCTTTCGCCGCTCAAACCGACCAACCGTATGAAAACCACCCGAATCGAGCGCCTGGTGTCGTTCGTCCTCTTCGGCGCGCTGCTGCTCGGCGGTTGCGAGCCCGGCGCCCGCGACAGCGAGGAGGCCGTTTTTGTCGCTCCCGTCATCGAGGCCTCGACGCGCGTTGAAAACGCCCTCAGCCCGTCGACGGCCATCGACGGCAAAACCGGCGTGGCCTATCTGGCCTTTTTCCGAAAAGACAACGAAGAGACCAACGTTTTCCTGTCGAGCCGCGCCCCCGGCGACGCCGCCTGGGGTGAACCCGTGCGCGTTAACAGCATCCCCGGCGACGCGAGCGTCCACGCACAGGCGCCGGCGCAGGTCGTCGTTGGCCCGGCCGGGCAGGTGTATGTGGTCTGGACGAACTCGATCCCGATCGAAGGCCGGCGATTCCCCGCGAGCAACCTGTTTTTTGCACGCTCGGTCGATGGCGGACGCTCCTTTGCCGAGCAGACCGCCGTCAATTCCGACGCCGCCGCCCGCTCTTCCAGCCACACGTTCCATGACATCGCCGTCGGACCCGAGGGCGAGATCTATGTCTCCTGGCTGGATTCTCGCCGGCGCGACGCCGCCACGGCCACGGCAGCCGCGACGCCCGTTCAACCCATAAGCCACAGCGCCCACAACCACGCTCCCACGGCGGACCTGCCCGGCACGGAGCTCTGGGTGGCCGTATCGAGCGACGAAGGGCGGACCTTCAGCGCCGGCTCGGTCGCGGCCGAAAACACGTGCCAGTGCTGCCGCACCTCCCTCGCCGTCGCGGCGAATGGGACGGTTTACCTGGCGTGGCGCCACCTCTTCGACGGAACGGAGCGGGACATGGCGATCATCCGTTCGACGGACGGCGGAGAGACGTTCTCGGCCCCGGAACGCATCCATGCGGATAGCTGGGCCGTGGAAGCCTGCCCGCATTCCGGGCCCTCCCTGGCCTTTGACGCCGCCGGCCGGCTCCACGCTGCCTGGTACACCGGCGAAGCGTCCCGCGCTGGCCTGTATTATGCCTGGTCGGACGATGGACGGACCTTTTCCGACCCGCAGCCGCTGGTCACCGGTGTCGGTGTATCGCAGGTGAAACTCAGCGGCAACGGCCAACCGTCGGTGCTCATCGCCTGGGAGGACAAAACCACCCAGCTCGTTCGCCTCGGGTACACGGTGGACGGTGGCATCCAGCCCCTGGAAGGCGCGTTCGACGCCGGCATGCTCCCCGCCGTCGCCACCGGCGCTAACGGGTGGATCGCCGTGGCGCAGCAGGAATCGGACGCGATGATCGTATCTGGACGCTGAATGTGATCCGGGCTCACGAAGGAACGGTCGAATCCTCTGGGCCCGGCTCCATTCTTCCGTTCCCCATCGCCATGCGTACGTTGCGGATAAATCCTTCGAACTTTGTTCGTTTGACGGGGCTGTTCCTGAACCGCTTTCGGAAGGATTCGATATCGAGTTCCACCCAATCCCGGAGCTCTGTATCCACGACCCCGTCTCGTGGGGCGTACCTGGGTTCGGCGGTGGGTTGCTTGAATTTATTCCAGGGGCACACATCCTGGCAGATATCGCACCCGAAGATCCAGTTCGTGAGCTGTCCCTGGAGCGCCGGCGCGATGTCGTCTGCCCGGTGTTCGATGGTGAGATAGGCGATGCACCGGTTGGCGTCCACGGCAAACGGCTGGTAGATCGCGTCGGTGGGGCAGGCGTCGATGCAGCGGGTGCAGGACCCGCAATGGTCCGGCACCGGGCCATCCGGGGCGAGGGCGACGTCGACGATCAGCTCTCCGAGGAAGAAGAAGGAGCCGAGGGAGCGATTGATCAGGTTGGTATGTTTTCCCATCCAGCCGAGGCCGCCGCGGCGCGCCCAGGCTTTATCCATCACCGGGGCCGAGTCAACAAACGCGCGGCCGTCCACCCCCTTTACTTCCGTGTCGAGCCAGGCATAGAGCTCGAACAGCTTTGCTTTCATCACCTCGTGGTAATCGTCCCCCCAGGCATACCGACTGATCTTCCCCACCCCGTCGCGCGACGGATGCGACACCGGATGGTAGTAGTTGTGCATGACCGACACCACCGATTGAGCGCCATCGACCAGCTTCCGGGGATCGATACGTTTATCGAAGTGATCCGCCATCCAGCCCATCGTGCCCTGCCGGCCTTCGTCGAGCCAGCGTTCGAGTCGAGGCGCCTCTTCGTCCAGCAAACCGGCCTGCGAGATGCCGCACGCATCGAACCCGAGCCGGCGCGCTTCCTGTTTGAGGGCGTCGGAGAGGCGTTTACGGGCTTGCACGTCATATCCGGGCATGGCGGTGATCACATCCTGGTGAGACGGGCAAGGTACGACCCGCGTCGATCAGGGTGTGCGATAGCCCGGAAATTCGGTACAGGAGACCATTTCCGATTCGACACGTCGATTAAGTGCGCAGGTAGGGTCTTCTTTTCGATTACAGGGCAGCGCCGCACCAACGGCCCTGAGGGCGAGGCGTTGCTCCGCAATCTCCCCGGCCACATAGTAGTCAAACACGACACCTGCTCGTTCGCGAGCGATCTGTCGCGCTTCTTCGTGGGTATCGCCTCCCTCCGTATAGCCTACGACCTTGACGCAGCAGGCCGGATTTGCTACGAGCGCCTCGACATTTTCATCGAGTAGTGCTCGGTTAGCTGGAGAGAGTGCGGTTTCCCTGGGATCAAAATAAAGCGTATTCAGCTGCACAATCACGCATTGATCGGATACAGCTTCTTCTTGCAGCAACGGCGGTTCGTACGGCGGAAAAACACGCGGCTCGGGCAGGGGCAGGGGGGGTACGTCCTCGACCACTTGTTCGAGCCGGCGGAGGTTGAACCGGAGGCCGGCCAGAATAAGGGATGTATTGTGGGGATGTCGTGTGCCTGCGTTGCGTACTACGTAGTTAAAATTGACCCGAAAACTTAGATCGAGAAAGGCCGAGAACCGGGGCGCGAACGAATAATCCATACCGACGCCGAGCGGAAGGCTGAACACAGAGCGGGAAGGCCCATTTTGCATGCCGCCGGGCTGGTTCAGCAGACCGGTTGGGGCACCAAACGGATTGGCAATGAGGCTGCCAAAACCGGTGTAGACATACGGAAGCCAGCGGTGTTTGGTGCCGGGCAACGGCGTGTACACAACCTGCGGCTCGAACCAGAAGAGTTCGCGTTCCAGGAACTCATTTGTTGCTGCACCTCCCGCGTCGAGATCACCCAGGTTGGTCAGGCCGATCATCCCCCGGAAAAAGAACCGATCACGGACGATGGGGAACGAGCCGAGCAAGACCAATGCGGGGTCGCTCGCGCGGGTGAAGTTGGCGCTTGTCCGATCCAGCGAGAGGTCGCGCCGGCCGTGGTAGGTAAACACCCCGACGCCGACGCCGACATGGGCTTGAGACCCTCGGAACGGCAGGCGCTGCGCCTGTGCCGGGGGGGCGTCGGCAAGCAGAAAAGTGAGCGCGACCAGCGCGCAAAAAATGAAGCCTTTCATGGCGAACTCAAACTAATCAGCAGGCGGTCTCCCAGAATGATGTGACGCACGTCTACTTGTATTCGTCACATACGCCGACGCTCACGGCAGTGACAGGCCCTGCGGAACGATTAGAAGCGATGCGGGCCAGAAACACAAACCAGCTTAAAACACAAACGGGCCTGCCTGAAGCAGGCAGACCCGTTGTACCATTCATGTGCCGTGTCCAGGCGAAGCGCCTCAACGAACCGGGATCGTATCGACGCGGCGGTACTGCTCGATACCTTCCTTCTTGCTCGTCGTGCCGGACACAAGGCCCTTGCCGACGGCCATCGCGCGGCTGATGGCGATGCCATTTTCAGCGTAGAACTGCTCGACGGCGCGGGCGCGGTCTTCCGAGAGGCTCTGCGCATTACGCTCGCCAGGAGCCGCATATCCTTCGACGCGGACCGAGGTATTCGGGCAGTCGTTGAGGATCTGGAGGTTTTCCTGAAGCGCGGCGCGGGCTTCCGGCGTGAGGACGCTCGAATTACGGGCGAAGTAGGCCGCGTTCATTTCGATCACCTCGCTGCAGTATTCCGCTTCGAATACGCCGACGGTGAGCGTCATGGAGCGCGTGTCCGAGCCGTCCGCGTTCGTCGCCGTCAACGACACCGTGTAGGTGCCCGGCGTGTCGAACGTGTAGGTCGGGTTCGCCGACGTGCTGCTGCCCATGTTGCCGAACGACCAGCTGTAGGTCAACGGAACGTCGCCACGGACGTTGGAGGTAAAGGCGACCGGGGTGCGCGTGTTCGGGTTCTGCGGGTTGGCGCTGATCGTCACGATTTCGGCGGGAACCGGCGGGCGGTACACGACAACCGTGGTCTCATTGGAATCCGGACCCTTCTTGTTCGTGGCCGTAACGGTCACCGTATACGTGCCCGGTTGGCCGAACGAGTGGGTCGTCGACTGGCCAATGCCGGTGCGGCTATCGCCAAAATTCCAGTTATACTCGATGGGTAGGCTGGCTTTTTCGTTGACATTTGCCATGAACGTGCCAGACTCATTTGTCCTCAAGCTGTCGGGCCCTGTCACCGAAAGAACCTCGACCGCGGTTTTGCAACCGACCATGCTCAAGGCACCGATGAAAAGCACACCCGTGAGCAAAAGCGAGGAGCTTAGTTGTTTCATCATGTCGTTTTTCTCCTTGAGAGATATGTGATTATGCCGGAAATCGGATGTTGTCCTGGCGTTCGGGTAGGTATTGCCAGGCACATGGCCCTATAACCGGTCAGGAAAATAAGCACTCGTTGACCGTAATTGCCAGAAATTACGATTAATTCTGCGAAATCAAGGGCGCGAGCGAGAAAATAGCCTCTTTTTCAACAAAGATGCCAGCCGACAGTCACTAAAAGATTGACTCGCAATGCATTTCGCACGGCGATCCCCTCAAAAAACGGTTTCCAGGGGGTGTGGCGCTTCCATTGGCCGACGCGTCAGAGCGCGTTGACACCTTTTTCGAGCCGGCTTTTGTAATGAGCGGCTTTGCTCTTGTTGAGAATCCGCTTGGTCGCCAGGCGATCCAGATACGCTTTGACGACCGGCAACAACGCCAGCGCCTTTTCCTTATCCTTTTCGGTGGACAACTGCTTGATCAACGTGCGCATCCTGCTGCGGTGCATCCGATTCTGCTCGGTGCGCCGCAGCGTTTGCCGCACGCGCTTCGCCGCTGATTTATGCTGTGGCATATGGTTTGAGGCTTGAAAAAGAGTGACTCTGGCGAGATTTTTTCGCTCGCCGTAAACAAACCCAGTCCGACCAAAGTTTCCTGACGGATCTAACGCTCGCCTATTACATTAGAGATTCATGCTCCCCCAACGATTCATGGTTCCCCGACAGGGCGGCGAGCAGGGGGCTCACGCCACTTCCGGATCCCGCTCCATGTCGAATCGCGACATCGTGTGCGCGCCTCCGGGCATCGTGTTACCTTTCCTGTTCGACGTATCGGACTCCAGCCGCAGGTGAGATGTTGTTCAAGTTCCTTTCCGAATTCGTTCGAGGCTTCCGAAGCACCTACACGATCATCGTGATGGACGAGCGGCAGATCCAGGATCCGCGGCAGTATCGGGTCAAATCGAGCCGATTTCTGCAGTTCTGGGCGGCTTCATTGATGATGGCCGGTCTCCTCGCCGTGAGTGTCGTGGCCTTTACGCCCCTCCGAGAATTGATCCCGAGCGACGGAACGGCGGAGATGCAACGCCAGATTGTCGTCAATTCTCTCCGCGTAGCTGCCCTGCACGACTCGCTCGAGGCGCAACTCAGCTACGCGAGCCAGCTGCGGATGCTTATCATGGGGCACGTGGATTCGACCCAGTTCGCCAACGCCGAGGAACCTATCCGGCCCGCCACGATCCCCCAGCCGCAACAAACACGGCCCAACTTCGAGGCCGCCACGACTTTTCTGGCGGACCACAACCAGCCGGCCATGACGATCCCCAGCATGCCCGCCAACTTTATTCCGGGACCCAAGTTGGCGGCAACCGCTGGCGCACAGTATCTTTCCAGCGTGCAGTTCCCGGCGCTCCCACCCGTTGAAGGTTTTCTGACACGCGGGTTCGACGCAAGGACAGGTCATTACGCCGTCGATGTCGCGGCCGAAGAAGGTAGCATCATCCGAGCAGTGGGCGACGGTTACGTCATTTTCGCCGACTGGACGCATGAGGGCGGGTACACCATCTCCGTCCAGCATGCCGACGGCTACGTATCGGTCTACAAGCACGCACGACAGTTGTTGAAGCGCGTCGGCGACCGGGTAAGAAACCGTGAAGCGATTGCATACAGCGGCAATTCCGGCGAGATTACGTCGGGACCCCACTTGCACTTTGAGCTCTGGCTGAACGGACTCGCCCAGGACCCACGCTATTTTTTTGTAGGGTGGTAGCGCTCTATCCACGCAAACCCCACCAGTTATGGCACTTTTCGGCAGCAATAAACAAGAACCCATGGCAAGGCAGCAAATTAGCAGCGTGCCCTCCCCCAGTCAGATCAACATGATCGGAGAGGGCACCGTTTTCGAAGGAACGCTTCGCTCGGAGAGCGACCTGCGTATCAGCGGTCGCATCGTCGGCAAGCTCCATGTCGGCGGCAAGGCGATTGTGGCGACAGAAGGCGTCGTTGAAGGTGAGATGATGGCGACTAACGCCGAGGTCGCCGGCAGCGTCCAGGGCGAAATTCGCATCAAGGAGCTCCTGGTACTCAAAGGATCGGCGCGCGTCGATGGCAACATCGAGGCGGCGCGACTCATCGTCGAAGAAGGGTCGATCTTCAACGGGAAATGCCAGATGACCAAGGAGACCCCTTCGGCCAAAGTACACCCGGTCTCTTCAGGATCCGGCGCCCAGGGAAATACCCAGCACAACGAGAAACGCGTCGCCGCCAACCAGTGAGGCGCTACGCGTTGTCTTGACGCAATCCGTGTGTGTCGCCATGGCTCCTCCCCACGAAAAACGGCCATCGACCCACTGGCTCCAGGGCCTCGGCGGCGCTCAACGTTACATGGGCCTGGGCCTGCAGGCCGGCGCCACGGTCGCCTTTTACGTCGGCGGTGGGCTCTTGCTGGATCGCTGGCTCGGCTCGATGCCATGGCTCACGCTCACTGGATCCATCGTGGGCCTGGTGGCGCTCTTTGCTCTCTTCTTCCGCGTGAACGCCCAGTTGACACGCGAACACAATGAGCGAGAGAAGACGCCGCGACCTTCGTGACCTCGAAACCGCTTTCATCCAGAATTCACCAGAAGCGCCCCGATTGCGGGGCGCTTTCTTACTGTTAGCGCGTTTTCCACGCGGTTCTTTTGAATGAGCTGATACAAGACGATCGGCTACCACCAGGGTAACGCCACTATGGTAACTACTACTGCGTGGTTCGGCCTGATGCTCGGCCTCGCAATTGGCGGTCTCTATGGAGCGGCCGTTTTCGGCGTGGTCCATCTGGCGAATCGATACCAGGATAATCGGTTTCTGATTTTCGTCTTCGGCGGCATGTTGCTACGCATGGTCGTCGTGCTCCTCGTAGTCAGCGCCGTTCTGCTTTTTGTGCCCGTCCACATCGTGGCGTTTGCTTCGGCGCTCGCCGGGACAATCCTCCTCGGTCTCGGGCTTGAAGTGTGGATGCTTCATCGCCGGCTTCATTCGAAACCCGGCTCTTCATAGAAGACATCGCTAGTTCGCATGCCTGTATCTCTTTTTGGTGGCGGCCGCATCTGGTTGATCATCGCCGCTGTAATGACCGTCTTCCTACTCGCGCTGCCGGCAGCCGAGCACGGTTCGGATGCTGGAGACGGCAATCCCGACGCCGTGGGGCACTCCGCGGACGGGTATTATTTCGACCTCATGGTCGGCCACCGCAAGATTGAGCTACCCCGACTGTTTCTGGCCCGAGGCACGGACGGCAGGTTCCGGTTCGACGCGTTTGGCTCGACGCATGCCGCCGTCGAATCCGGCCGGTACACGCTGGCGGACGCCGAAGGCCACGCCATGGGCGAGGCCGAGTTGCATACGCTCGCCGAAGAACACAAACAGGTCTACTACCCGGTGATTCCGGCGGATGGAGGCGCGGTTGTAATCGACTTCTCCATCAGCCGGCAGATTCTCTTTCTATTTATCTCAGCCCTCGTCCTGTTGATCATCGCTTTCCGGCTCGCCGGCCGCTACAAACAGGGCTTTGGCGCCAGCCAGGCCCCGCGTGGAGCGTGGCAAAACATGCTGGAGGTCATGGTGCTGTTTATTCGGGACGAAGTGGCGAAGCCGGCGATCGGCCCGAAATACAAGAAGTATGTCCCCTACCTGACCACGGCGTTCTTTTTTATTCTCCTGGGCAACCTCCTCGGCCTCGTGCCGTGGGGCGTCACAGCCACGTCCAACATCATGGTGACCGCCACTCTGGCGTTCTTCACCTTCCTGATCACCCAGTTTTCGGGTAGCAAGGACTACTGGAAGCATATCTTCTGGCCCCCAAATGTGCCCGTCGGGATCAAGTTCATCCTAATCCCGATCGAGATCATTGGCATCTTCACCAAGCCGGTCGCCCTGGCCTTCCGTCTTTTCGGGAACATGATTTCGGGTCACATCGCCATTGTGAGCCTGCTGGGCCTCATCTTTATCTTCTCCGCGAAGATCGGCCCGGTGGTCGGCGGCCTGTTTGTTCTCTTCAGCGTCCCGCTGACGATCTTCATCTATCTACTCAAAATCCTGGTAAGCTTTATCCAGGCGTATATTTTTACGATGCTTTCGTCCGTGTTTATCGGCATGGCGCTGGAAGAACACCACCACGACGAACACGCCCACAATGCGCCGGACGGGGCCGCCCCGGCGGCACATTGATTCCCTTACCACTCGCGTTTCAATCAATCACCAACGACAACGTACCTCAAACCATATGGGTAACTTAGGTCTCGCTTACATCGCCGCTGGTATCGGCCTTCTTGGCGCCGCTCTCGCGGCTGGGCTCGGCATCGGGCGCATCGGCGCTTCGGCCGTTGAAGGCATCGCGCGCCAGCCGGAAGCCGTGAACGACATCCGCGGCACGGCCATTCTGCTCAGCGCCTTTATCGAAGGCGTGGCCATTCTCGCCGAAATCTTCGCGCTGGTTTTCTTCTTCATCGCACAGCCCTGAGCGGTTTCAACCGGCTTTCGCCCCCGGCATGCGGTCCGGTCCACACTGATGGCGCCGGACCCTGCCGGATGGTAGGCCTAAACGCAACGAACGTATGCTGGCAATGATGCTAGTCGGCCTGCTGGCCGACGAACCGATGCCCACCCTCCTGAAGGTCGATCCGGGTCTGGCGATCTGGACGGTCATTACGTTCAGTCTGGTGCTATTTCTGTTGTCTCGTTTTGCCTGGCCGACGATTTCGAAGGCGCTTGAAACCCGCGAGTCGTCGATCCAGGAAGCGATGGATCGGGCGGAGAAGGCGCTGGCGGAAGCCCGTCAGATCCAGTCGGACAACGAAGTGGCGCGTCGGAACGCCGAGCAGCAGGCACAGGGCATCCTGCGGGACGCCCGTGACGCGGCAGAGCAGATTCGCGCGACGGAGAAGGAGAAGCTCCAGGCGGAAGTGGCGCGGATGCGCGCCGTCGCGACGACTGAGATCGAGCAGCAGACCCAGAGCGCGATAGAGTCGCTCCGGGCCCAGGTCACCGACCTGGCGATACAGGCCGCCGGCAAGATCCTCCAGGAGAATCTTGACTCCGACCGGCAGCGCAAACTCGTCGGCAAGTTCATCGATGAGCTGCCAAAAAATTGAGTTCAATGTTCGCGGTTCAAGGATCAATGGGGGTTTCTTGCCCATTCAGTCAGTCGTGGCTCCTTGATCCACGAACCTCGAACCTTACACCCAACCATCCATGAGCCAGACGATAGCCAGGCGGTACGCGCGCGCCCTGTACGCCATGGCGGAACAGGAAGCGTCCATCGAACGCGTCGATGAGGATATCGTGATGATCCGGGACAGCTTCAGTGCGTCCCCGGAGCTCGTCCGATTCTTCGCCGATCCTGTCGTGAGCGCCGAGAAAAAAAACGCCGTGATTGGCAAATTGCTCGCTCCGCGGGTGCATCCAGTGACGGCGAAGTTCCTGACCCTGCTGGTCGAGAAGCGGCGCGAATACCTTTTCCTCGAGGTGGCCGGCAGCTACCGGGCCCTGCGCGACGAACAGTTAAACATTGTTCAGGCCGATGCCCGGGTTGCGCTGCCGCTTGAGGCTGCCGAGGAGCAGCAGCTCCGGACCGCCCTCGAACGGCTTACGGGGCGGTCCGTCCGGCTAAAGACCCACCTCGACCCGACCATCCTGGGCGGCGTGGTGATTCGCGTCGGAGATACGGTGTACGACCGGAGCGTGCGCAACCAGCTTACCCGACTGAGAAGCCAGATGGAGCAGCGCAAGCTGTCTTCAAACTAGCCTTCTGACCGAACGACGTTCAACGCACTTTTTAAGATAGAGACTTATGGCAACGGCAATACGACCCGATGAAGTCACCGCCGTCCTGAAGCAGGAACTGGGTGGTTTCGCGGCGGGAACGGACATTTACGAAGTGGGCACCGTGCTTCAGGTGGGCGACGGCATTGCGCGCATCTACGGCCTGTCGAACGTACAGGCCGGCGAACTGATCAATTTCCCGAGCAGCGGCGTCACCGGGATGGTGCTCAACCTC
Source organism: Rhodothermales bacterium (assembly GCA_041738655.1). Taxonomy (GTDB): domain Bacteria; phylum Bacteroidota; class Rhodothermia; order Rhodothermales; family JAHQVL01; genus JAWKNW01. Next base: position 14,071 of record JBGSPJ010000565.1, read on the forward strand.
GAGGAGGACAACGTAGGCGCCGTGTTGTTTGGCGAGGCCAACAAGGTCAAGGAAGGCGACGAAGCCCGACGCACGGAGCGTATTGCCTCGATCCAGGTGACCGAGAGCATGCTCGGACGCGTGATCGATCCGCTCGGGGCGCCGATCGACGGCCGGGGCCCCCTGGGTGGCGAGAAGTTCGACATGCCGCTCGAGCGCAAGGCGCCGGGCGTCGTCTACCGCCAGCCCGTCACCGAGCCGTTGCAGACCGGCATCAAGGCCATCGACACCATGATCCCGATCGGCCGCGGCCAGCGCGAGCTCGTCATCGGCGACCGCCAGGTGGGTAAGACGGCAGTACTGGTGGATGCGATCATCAACCAGAAAGGGACGCATAAGACCGACAAACCGGTCTACTGCATCTATGTCGCCGTTGGCCAGAAGAATTCGACCGTGGCCAGCGTACGCCGGGCCCTCGAGGAAAACGGGGCGATGGAGTACACGGTCATCGTCAACGCGCCGGCTTCGGCGCCGGCGCCGCTCCAGTACATCGCCCCGTTTGCGGGCGCCTGTATCGGCGAGTATTTCCGCGACACCGGCCGTCATGCCCTGGTGATCTACGACGACCTCTCGAAGCAGGCCGTCGCCTACCGCCAGGTATCGCTGCTACTTCGCCGCCCGCCGGGCCGCGAGGCGTATCCCGGCGACGTGTTTTACCTCCACAGCCGCCTCCTCGAACGCGCCGCCAAAATCAATAGCACGGACGCCGTGGCCCGTCAGATGAACGACGTGCCCCCATCGCTCCGTGGAAAGATCAAAGGCGGCGGCTCGTTGACGGCGCTTCCGGTGATTGAAACCCAGGCCGGCGACGTGTCCGCGTACATCCCGACGAACGTGATCTCGATCACCGACGGGCAGATCTACCTGGAGGCCGACCTTTTCAACGCCGGCGTCCGCCCCGCCATCAACGTGGGTATCTCCGTCAGCCGCGTCGGTGGTAACGCGCAGACCAAGGCGATGAAGAAGGTAGCCGGCACGCTCCGCCTCGACCTCGCCCAGTTCCGCGAACTCGAGGCGTTCTCGAAGTTCGGCTCGGACCTCGACGCCGCCACACAGCGCCAGCTGCGCCGGGGTGAACGTCTCGTGGAAGTGCTCAAGCAAGGCCAGTACCAGCCCGTACCCGTCGAGCACCAGATTGCGGTCCTCTACGCCGCCACGCAGGGCCTCCTCGACGAGATCCCGGTCGCAAAGATCAAGCAGTTCGAGAAAGAATATCTCGAGCGGCTGACCCTTTCGCATGCCGGCGTGCTCGAGAGTGTCGTCAATGGCGGCACCCTGACCGACGAAGCCGCCGCCACGTTCAAGAAAACAGCCCAGGAGCTGGTGAGCGTGTACCTGAATAAGTAATGACGGTTTAAGGTGTGAGGTTCAAGGAGTAACGATACTATCCTGAGAGTCCGTCGTTCGGGCTTCACGCTCGGGCGACGGGCTGCCTTGGACCATTAACCTGGAACCTTAAACTCGAATTCCATGGCGAGCCTTCGCGACATACGTAAACGGATCTCCTCCGTAAAGAGCACCCAGCAGGTGACGCGGGCCATGAAGATGGTGGCGGCGGCCAAGCTTCGCAAGGCGCAGGAACGCACCTTCGAGATGCGCGCCTACGCCTACAAGCTCGGGGAGATCATCAGCCACCTGAAACAGCACATCGACCCCTCCTCGCACGAGCTGTTTCAGCCTCGGGAGGAGGTGAAGAACGTACTGTTGATCATCGTCACGGCGGACCGCGGGCTCGCCGGCGCTTTCAACGCCAACATCATCAAGCTGGCGGAGCAGACGATCAAGGAGCGCTACGAAGCGTTCCATGCCGCCGGCAACCTGCATCTGATCTGCATCGGCCGCAAGTCGCACGAGTATTTCCGCCGCCGAAACCACCAGCTCGTCGGCGATTTCCGGGGCGTATTTAACGACCTCGATTTCGAGGATGCCAGCCGGATTGTGACTACAGCGGTGGAAGGATACCGCGAAGGCCGCTGGGATGAGGTCAAGGTGATCTATAACGAGTTCAAGAACACGATCTCGCAGAACCGGATCGTCGAACCCCTGCTCCCGATCCCGCCCGACCAGTTCCGGACCCCGGTGATGGAACGCGTGGTCGAGCATGTGGCGCAAAAGAAAGACGGCCAGTCCGTCGATTACATTTTCGAACCCGATCCGATCTCGATCCTCAACGTCCTCGTGCCCCGATTCCTGCACTTTACCGTGTGGCGTGCCCTGCTCGAATCGAACGCCGCCGAACAGGGCGCGCGTATGGTGGCCATGGACAACGCGACGTCCAATGCCGAGGACCTGATGCGCGACCTCCGGCTCAAGTACAACCGGGCGCGGCAGGATGCCATTACCAAGGAACTGATCGAAATCACGAGCGGCGCCGATGCGCTGGGGAAGGCGTAATTCTCTCAAGAGCCCGCGAACCAGCTTTCGGATCGCGCGTTACACCGCTACTTCACACAATTTCAGCCATCCGTGCACTGGCGATGTTTTGTATGCGTCGCCGGCGTATGGGTCCCGACCCGGAGAGGTGGGTGAGAGGCTGAAACCACCGGTTTGCTAAACCGACGTACGTAGCAATACGTACCGAGGGTTCGAATCCCTCCCTCTCCGCCAAGGCCGATTCCGTGAGGATTCGGCCTTTTTTTGTGGCTTTTGGACCTCAAACGCCGCCGGCCGCCCTTCAATTCCATCCCTTCCGCACCCGGAGCCGTTTGCGACGGCTGTCGACGTAGAGAACTGCTCCGGCAACCCGCTTCCGTACTACATCCATGATACGATCCATTACGTCACTGGCCGTGGCCGCCCTCGCCCTCACCTTCGCCACGACAACCTTTTTCGCCGAGATCCGCCTGCCGCCGGCGCGGACGGGCGACTTCTACGTTTCTAGTTTCGGGGGCGACAAAGTGGCGGTGTACGACTCCACGGGTGCCTACATGCGGGACCTTACGCACGACAACCTGGCCGGCACGCGTGGCGTCGTTTTTGGCCCCAACGACCGGCTGTATGTCGCCAGCCAGAACAACGACCAGATCCTTGTCTTTGGGATCGACGAGCAATACATCACGGCCTTCACCCATGCCGAACTCGACGGCCCCACCGGCATGGCAATCTCGCCGGCCGGCGAGTTGTACGTCGGTAGCTTCAACAACGATCAGGTCGTGGTTTTCGATCTTGATGGCGCCTTCCTTCGCTCGTTTACGGGAGGCGGATTAAACGGCACCAACTGCGTCGCGTTCGACATCCATGGCAACAGCTACGTCTCCAGCGCGCTGACCAACGAGGTCATCAAATTTTCCCCCACCGACACCTTCCTCACCGCTTTTACCGGCGGCGGCCTCCTGAGCCCGATGAGCATTGCCCGGGACCGCGATGACCTGCTGTACGTCTCGGGTGGCAGTTCCAACAACATCGTCGTATTCGACACCCTGGGGACATTCCTGCGGACGATATCCCATATCGACCTCAACTCGCCGCAGGGGATCGCCTTTGATGACCGCGGCCATCTTTTTTCGACATCGTTCAGCAAAAACCTGATCGTTGAATTCGACATCGACAAGAATTATGTGCGTACGATCGCGGAAGGGGGGCTCCAGGTACCCCGCAGCATCGCCTTCCGGCCACTACCAACCGCCACATCGAACGAGGAGACAGTAAAGCTATTGGACGGGTTCTCGTTGCATCCCGGTTATCCCAATCCTTTCCGCGAGGAGACAGTCGTTGGGTACACCGTCCCGGCCGGCGACGCGACAGTATCCATCGAGGTGTTCGACCTCCAGGGCCGTCGGGTCGCGATGCTATTTGAGGGCCGGCAACCCGCCGGCACTCACCAGGCCGTGTGGGACGGGTTGGACGCCGGAGGACGTCGAGCGAGCGCCGGCATCTATGTGGTTCGGTTGCGGACCGGGCCGGCCATGATCTCCCGGAAGATCGTGCGGTTCTAGAAGCCGCATCGACGGCCTCACCGCTCCCGAATTCGGCGGAGCGCTTCCTGCGCCGGGGGGGTCAAGACGAGCCGGCCGCTGAGCGCGGCGCGTTCGTCGAGGAGGGTGTCCCAGTGATCGGTCCCTTCCCACAGGACCCGTTTCAGCGCGGCCATGGCGTCGGGGCTGAACCGTGCCAGCCGGCCGGCGAGGGCGGCCACGGCTGTTTCGAGCGCATCGATGGAGGGGTGGACCTCCGCATACAGGCCATGCGCCAGCGCCCAGGAAGCCGGCCGTTCGTTCGTATCGATCGACAGTTCCGCGAAGGCCGCCTTGCCTATCTTCCGTTCGATCGCCGGCCCGACCACGAAGGGGCCGATGCCGATGGACAGTTCGCTGAGGCGGATGGCGGCTTGCTCCGTGGCGAGCGCATAATCGACAGCCGCCGCAAGGCCCACGCCACCCCCAATGGCCTTTCCCTGGATCCGTCCGACGATCAGGCAGGGACAGCGGCGGCAGGCGTTGATGACCCGCGCGAAGCCTCCGAAGAATTGCCGGCCCGACGCCTCGTCCCCGATCGCCGCCAATTCGTCGAAGCTGGCGCCGGCGCAGAACGTACGGTCTCCCCCACTTTGCAGCACGACCACCCGTACATCGGACTGATGGCCTGCCCGGTCGATGGCGTCGGCGAGGAGTGAGAGTACGTCCGCCGGCAGCGCATTGTGGTGGGGTGTGGCGAAGACGATGCGCGCGACGCCATCGGCGACAGAAAGGGAGACAGAACCATTAGCCGGCTGTTGAGGCGATGCGACCATAAATGCGTTCGGCTGAAGGAAAACGTTAAGAACGTTAAAAATAACCCCTCGCGGGAGTTTATTGAACAGCCCACCCGGTATCGCGTAAAAGAGGCGCTTTTTAACCCGATCCACCGTGTGTACAACTCGGAGGGGTGGCAGAGCGGTTGAACGCACTGGTCTTGAAAACCAGCATACCTTTGCGGGTATCGAGGGTTCGAATCCCTCCCCCTCCGCGCGATTTCCTGTTTTCGTTGAAAGTCAGCGCAGGAATCCTGTTTCCGGCGCTCCGTAACAACTGACGTCACGTGGCGTACAGGAGCGTTGTTTCCAGAAAACATCCAGATTGCTCGCTCGTCCCGAAACCGTCATGATTGTGTCCAAGCCCTCACTCGAACGAAGCCTCTCCCACCGTGTATCGCGGTTGATCGCCCTGGCCCTGCTCGTAGCCGCCGGGCTTGCGCCCCGCCTCGGCCATGCACAGACCGCCACGCAGATCACCTTCGACGAGGCTGTCCGCATCGCACTCGAGCAGAACGTATCGCTGATGCGGTCCGCGAACACCGTAGAACTCGATGCGATCAACCTGTCGCGGCAGCGAAGCGCGTTCCTCCCCGACCTGTCGATGAACGCCAATGCCAGCCAGAACTACGGCCGGAACTTCAGTACGGAAGTGCTGGACTTCGTGGATCAGACGACGAACCGTATGAACGCCTCGGCCTCCAGCCGGGTCACCCTGTTCGACGGGTTCGGGCGCGTTTCGTCCTACCGACAGGCCCAGCACAACCTGGAGGCAAGCGACCTGGACTTCGAGCGCCAGCGACAGACGGTTGTTTTTAACGTGATGTCCAGCTACCTCAACTTGCTGGAACGGCGCGAGCAGATCCGCATTCAGGAAGAAAACCTGGAGTCGCAGCGCCAGCAGCTCGTTCAGATCGAGGAGTTCACGAATGTCGGCTCCCGACCGATCTCCGACCTCTACCAGCAGCAGGCGGCCACGGCCAACGCCGAGCTCGCCCTGATCAATGCGGAACGGGCCTATCAGTTGAGCGAGGTAGGATTGATTCAGGTACTGCAGCTCGATCCATTCGGAGCCTACGAATTCGTGGCGCCGGAAGTGACCGATGCGCTTCTCATGCCGCAGCAATACGAGGTGCCGGTGATGCTTCAGGAGGCGTTCGGACAGCGCCTGGACCTCAAGGCGCGCGAGAACGACATCGTGGCGGCGAGAGAGGGCATCCGGGCGGCGCGATCGGGCTTTTTCCCCAGCCTGAGTCTATCGGCGAATACGAGTTCCAACTATGACGACCAGAGCGCCTTCAGCTTTTCGGATCAGTTCACCGACATCCGGCGGAGCAGCTCGGTGGGCCTGAACCTGAACATCCCCATTTTTGACCGGTTCGAGACGAGCAATTTCATCCAGCAGGCCCGTGTGCAGTACGACAACTCACGGCTGGCGCTAGAGGATCTCCAGCAGAATATCGCGCTGGATGTCCGCCAGGCGTACCTGGACTACGTGACCACCGAGAAGCGGCTGGAAGTGACCGAGAAGCAGGAAATTGCGGCCCAGCAGGCCCTGACGGCGGAGCAGGAGCGCTACAATGTCGGCGCCGCGACGCTGGTGGAATTGTCGCAGGCGCGCGCCAGTTTCGTGCAGGCCGCCAGCGACCGCGCCCAGGCCCGGTTCGATTTTCTCTTCCAGAAGAAACTCATCGATTATTACATGGGCCGGCTGAACCCGACCGAGCCGCTCTTCCAGCAACCATAAGCCCACTTGACGGTTATTGAGAGGCGCCTCCGGGCGCCTCTTTCGCACCTCCCTACACGAAAGGCCGGGTTGGCCACCTGACATGGCGAAGAAAAAAACGTCCGCTACACGAATCATTGTCTATTTGCTCATCGGACTCGTGGTGGTAATCGGCACACTCGCGGGCCTGCGGGCCGCCGGCGTGCTGGGTGAAAAAGACACGTCCCTGGTCGTAGAAGTCGCCGACATCGAGCGGCGGAATATCACCCAGATGGTGACCGCATCGGGAAAGATCCAGCCTGAAATTGAGGTCAAGATCAGCCCGGACGTACCGGGAGAAATCATTGCGCTTCCGATCAACGAAGGGGACTACGTGGAACAAGGCAAGCTCCTGGTCCGCATTCGACAGGACGACTACATCGCCCAGGTCGAACGCGGCGAAGCCAGTGTGCTCCAATCCAAGGCCATGCTCGCCCAGCGACGCGCGGACATGTTGATCGCAGAGATCGAGCTCAAGCGGCAGCGCGGGTTGTACGAGAAGCAGGCCGTTTCTGAAAGCGAGTTCCAGCGGACGGAGTCGCAGTACGAAGTGGCCAAAGCCGGCTACGAAGCCGCCGAATACTCGGTGCGTAGCAGCGAGGCGCAGTTGAAGGAGATGCGCGAGCAGCTGGCAAAGACGGCAATCTACGCCCCGATGAGCGGCACGATCAGCATGCTGGACGTGGAACTCGGCGAACGCGTGGTGGGCACGAGCCAGATGGCCGGCACCGAGATGATGCGGCTGGCCAAGCTGGATCAGATGGAGATCGAGGTGGATGTCAACGAAAACGATGTAGTGAACGTCTCGCTGAACGACTCGGCCCGGATCGAGGTGGATGCCTATCCGGAGCGTGGTTTCCGTGGCGTCGTCACCGAAATCGCGAACTCGGCGCGTGTTACCGGCGCCGGCACGCAGGAGCAGGTGACCAACTTCCCGGTGAAGATCCGGATTGTGGATACTCATAATCTGGACGAGCAGGTAGCGATGTCTGCGTCCCGGGGCGTGCGTCAGGAAGAAGTGCCGCCGACGCCACAGGAATCGCCCAACTTCCGCCCGGGGATGAGCGGCACCGTGGATGTCTATACCGAAACTGTGCGTGATGCGATCGTCATCCCGATCCAGGCGGTGACGGTGCGGGATTTTAACCGGATCAAGGCCGACTCAACGGCTTCAGAGGACGCCGGCACTCCCATGCAAGAAGTGGGCACCGGGGAAGCCGGCGATGATGTGGTGGTCGCCGAGGACCTGCGCAAGGTTGTCTTTGTGATGTTGGATGGGAAGGCCCAGATGCTGGAAGTAGAAACCGGCATTTCGGACGACACCCATATCGAAATCAAGAGTGGCCTTTCGGGCACGGAGAAAGTGATTATCGGCCCCTACAGCGCCATCAGTCGGCAACTTGAGCCGGATGCCGCCGTAAAGCTCGAAGAGCGCTCCAACCGCCCCGCGATGGGGCCCCGTTAAACCCCGTCTTTCAACGCGTCGCCATGAAGAATCCGGACCAGTCGCTGATCGAGCTTACACGTGTCACCAAGTTTTACCAGATGGGAGACCAGGAGGTGCGCGCCCTCGACGGCGTATCGTTGAAGGTGGATGTAAACGAATACGTGGCCATCATGGGCCCCTCGGGATCGGGCAAGTCTACGATGATGAATATCATCGGATGCCTCGACACCCCGACAAGCGGGACCTACTTTCTGAACGGCCAGAATGTGAGTGAGATGAGCGATAACGAACTGGCCGTGATCCGGAATCGAGAGATCGGGTTCGTTTTCCAGACGTTCAACCTCCTGCCCCGGGTCACCTGCCTGCAGAATGTCGAGCTGCCCCTTGTCTACGCCGGCATGCGGAAGTCCGCCCGTCGCGAGCAAGCGGCGCGCGCCCTTCAGAGCGTGGGCCTGGGCGACCGCATGGGCCACAAACCCAACGAACTGTCCGGCGGCCAGCGCCAGCGTGTGGCCGTGGCCCGCGCCCTCGTCAACAAGCCGTCGATCCTGATGGCGGACGAACCCACCGGTAACCTGGATTCAAAAACCGGCGACGAGATCATGCACCTCTTCGAGCTGCTCTACCGACAGGGCAATACGCTTCTCGTCGTGACCCACGAAGAAGACATCGCCCGCCACGCCCGCCGGGTCGTTCGACTGCGCGACGGGAATATCGAGAGCGACGTGCGAGTGGACAACCCGACGCTCGCCCATGTGGATGTGGCCATGACGTCGGCAGCCAGTGCCGATTAAAAATTACAGATTAAATGCGCCCTTGTGGTTCGGGCGAGCAATCCAACTTATACTTCCATTTAATCCTTAATTTTCAAATACTTAATTCATTTACCGCATAGTGCATGGGTACGGTTCGATACTATGTTCGAACCGAACGGGGCGGTCGCTTTGAGGCACGATTACGGCTTGGAAAGGGACGGCTATGCCGTCAATAGCCCGACAATCGCGTGCAGGCATGCCAATCGAGTAGGTGGCGATCCAGGTCTGCCCATCGTCTTCCACGGACTCAAACAGGATATTCGTGCCCCCGGTGGGAGTGGGGATGGCGACGAGGAGCACCATCGTCGAGGAAAAGTCCACGTCGGGCATGGGCAGCAGCGTTTCTAGTCGGCTCTGCAGGGCCTCCCATTGTTCCGCATCGCGTACGACCATCTCTACGGAATCCGCGAATGCCGCCGATTGGCCTCGCATCAGGGCTTCGAAATACACGGCGGTGGACGGTGAAATGGCGTCTGGATCCTGGCCCGGCTCGCAGGCCGCGAGGGCCATTGGCAGGCAGAAACAACAGGCCAGACCTCGCCAGAAAAGAGAATGTGTAAAAAACATGTGCATTAGCCGGAAACTCGAAGGTGTGTATCTAAATTCCACTCGGATAATACCACGTATCGGCATCAATAAACGGCGAAGAGCATGGACGAGCGCATCATTATTCGGGGCGCGCGTGAACACAATCTAAAGAATATCGACCTCGATATTCCCCGCGACCAGTTGGTCGTGATCACCGGCCTGTCCGGTTCGGGTAAATCCAGCCTCGCTTTTGATACGATCTACGCCGAGGGGCAGCGGCGTTACATGGAGAGCCTGAGCGCCTACGCCCGCCAGTTTCTGGGGATGATGGAGCGCCCGGACCTGGATTTCATCGACGGACTTTCGCCGGTGATCTCGATCGAACAAAAAACCGTCAGCCGCAACCCGCGCTCCACGGTCGGCACGGTCACCGAAATTTACGACTTCCTCCGCCTCTTGTACGCTCGCGCGGCGACGGCCTACTCGTACATTTCGGGCGCACCGATGCGGAAACAATCGGACGACGAGATCATCAACCGCATCCTGGCCTTCGAGGAAGGCACGCGGTTGCTGCTGCTGGCGCCGGTGGTGAAGGGCCGAAAGGGTCATTATCGGGAGCTGTTCGAGCAGATCGGCCGGCAGGGCTTCACGCGCGTCCGCGTCAATGGCGAGTTGGTGGAGATCACAGACGGGATGAAGCTCGACCGGTACAAGACGCACGACATCGAAGTCGTGGTGGACCGTGTGGTGATCAAGGATGACATCCGCACCCGCCTCAGCCAGTCGATCGACATCGCGCTCGGCATGGGGGGCGGCACGCTGGTGGTGGCGCTGCTGGATGGCGAGAAGATGACGGACTTCCTCTTCAGCCGGCACCTGTTTTCGCCGGAGGATGGGCTGTCGTACGAGGATCCCTCGCCGAACTCGTTCTCGTTCAATTCTCCGTACGGCGCGTGCGCCGAGTGCGCCGGCCTGGGTACCAAACAGGAACTCGATCCAGCACTGATCATCCCGGATTCCTCCAAAACGATCGGCCAGGGCGGCATCGAGCCGATCGGCAAGCCGCGCGACATCTGGATGTTCAGCCAGCTCAAGGCCGTTGCCGAGATCCACGGGTTCGACTTCAATACCCCGCTCAACCAGCTGACCGAGAGCCAGATGCAGGTCTTGCTGGACGGCGCCGGCGACGAGCAGTTCGAGATCGTGTACAAGTACAAAAACCGGGAGGTGGCCTATAAGCACCGGTACGGAGGCATCAACCAGCACATCTGGCACACCTACAGCAACTCGACCTCCGTGACTTCTCGCCGCTGGGCTGAGGGCTACATGCGGGCCATGCCGTGCCGGGTGTGTGGCGGGGGCCGGCTTCGTCGGGAAAGCCTTGCGTTTCGGCTGGGGGAGAAAAACATCGCCGACCTGGTCCGCATGGACCTGAACGCCCTGAACGCTTACTTCCAGCAGTTGATGCTGACCGAGCGGGAGTGGATTATCGCGCGGCCTATCGTGAAGGAGATCCGCGAGCGGCTCGCGTTCCTCATCAACGTGGGTGTCGGGTATCTGAGCCTCGATAGGCCGGCGCGCACCCTCTCGGGCGGCGAGAGCCAGCGTATCCGTCTGGCGACACAGATTGGCACCCAGCTCGTGGGCGTGTTGTATATCCTGGACGAGCCCAGCATCGGGCTGCATCCGCGGGACAACGACAAGCTGATTTCTTCGCTGCGGCAGTTGCGGGACATGGGCAACTCGGTGCTAGTGGTGGAGCACGACCGCGAGATGATCGAGGCGGCGGATTTTGTGGTGGATCTGGGGCCCGGGGCCGGCGAATACGGCGGCCACATCGTCGGGCGGTCCGCACCTGCCGGCCTGGTGAAGGGCTTCAACGGATACGAAAGCCTGACGGCGTCGTACCTCTCGGGCGAGCGCACGATCGCACTGCCGCGCGAACGCCGGGCCGGCCACGGCACGTCGCTTGTCTTGACGGGCGCCACCGGTCACAATTTAAAGGGGGATACGCTCCGCCTCCCGCTGGGTACCTTTATCTGTGTCACCGGCGTATCCGGATCCGGAAAATCGAGCCTCATCAATCAGACCCTCTACCCCATCCTGGCCAACCATTTCCACCGGGCCATGCTGGTGCCGCTGCCCTACCAGAACATTACGGGCCTGAATCAGATCGACAAGGTGATCGACATCGATCAGAGCCCGATCGGGCGCACGCCTCGGTCGAACCCCGCCACCTATACCGCTCTGTTCTCACACATTCGCGACCTGTTCACCCAGCTGCCCGAGTCGAAGATCCGGGGCTATAAGGCCGGCCGCTTTTCGTTTAACGTCAAGGGCGGGCGCTGCGAGACGTGCAAGGGCGCCGGCATCGTCAAGCTGGAGATGAACTTTCTGCCGGACGTCTACGTGGCGTGCGACACCTGCAAGGGTCGGCGCTACAACGCCGAAACACTGGAGGTGCACTTCAAGGGGAAAAGCATCGCCGACGTGCTGGAGATGCCTGTTTCAGAGGCCCTGACGTTCTTCGAAAACGTACCGCGCATCGAGCGCAAGCTGCGAACCCTGGAGTCGGTCGGGCTCGGGTACATCCGGCTCGGACAACAGGCGACGACCCTCTCCGGCGGCGAGGCCCAGCGGGTGAAGCTGGCGAAGGAGCTAAGCCGGCCGGGAACCGGCAGTACCCTGTACATCCTGGACGAGCCCACGACCGGGCTGCATTTCGAAGACATCCGGCACCTGCTGAACGTCCTCCGCGCCCTCGTCAAGAAGGGCAACACCGTGCTGGTGATCGAGCACAACATGGATGTCGTGAAAGTGGCCGATCATGTGATCGACCTCGGCCCGACCGGCGGCTCGGAGGGCGGTCGTATTCTGGGCGCCGGCACGCCGGAAGAAGTCGCGCACATGGAAACGTCTACTTCGACCTACCTCCGTGATGAACTGGAACGCACGCGGCGTTTTCAGAACGGGAATGAGGAAGAGATCGACCTGGACGCCTTCATGGGTGATGGCGACGAGATCGACGACCCCGACGAGGTGGAAGAGGAGGAAGAAGAGACCAACGAGCCGGCGGCCTGAGTCCGAAAAACCAGAAAGCCCCGCCAGGAAACGTTCCGGACGGGGCTTCAGGGTATGAGGTGATTTCTGCGATCAGGCCGGCTGCTTCGACTTGGCCATCATCTGCTTCACAATGCCGACGATCGCCATGAGTCCGCCCCCGCCGACCAGCGAGCTGGCGATGCTGGCGAGATCCAGTCCGCCGTTGCTGGTGGCGATGCCGAGGAGACCCAGCACCTGACTGCCCAGCCCACCGCCGACGACACCGGCAACCGTGTTCCATAGCGTCCCCAGGCTCTTGTCCTTCATCAGCATACCGGCGACGTTACCGCCGATGCCGCCGCTGATAAGCGTGGTGAGTAATCCTACTACGTCCATGGTAATCCTCCTTTGATTGGTTCTATAAGTGGCCCCCTGTGCGGGTAGCTGCCAGACGAGGTGGGTCGGATGCTGGCGGGCGCGGCCGGGATTTTCAGGTAAGGATTCTGGCGTAACAGACTGATAATAGGCGCGCACGCGATCAAAATGCAACTGTGGCGTCATCGCGGCTTTTCAGCGAGGCCCCACACCGTGCCGACTCTAACATAGCCTCCCGCTTTCCCCCGAGTCGCTTCTCGGCGTCAGGGGCGGTTCGTGGCTCTTCCGTGGGGCCCGAGCCTTTGTGTCCTTTGTCTTTTCCGGATCGATACCTATGATGCACGCGCCACACCATGCCGTGTTATCGGTTGCCAGCCGAGTCGTTTTGGTCTGCTGGTTGGCCTTTTCTACCCTCCATTGCGGCGGCGCGAGCGACGAGGAAACCACCCCCAACCTGCAGGCCATCGCAATGAGCGATGCGCTAAGTGTATACCTTTCGGCCTTCACCGCCGGCGAAATCTCGCGACGTAGCCCGATCGTCATCCAGTTCGTCGATGCCGTCGTCGATGAGGAAGCGGTCGGGGGTGGCATTGAGGACGCGTCCTGGCTGACCTTTAATTTTTCGATGGCTGGAAAAACACGGTGGCGCGACCAGCACACGCTGGAGTTCGTGCCATCCGAGCCCCTTCCCCCCGGTACATCTATTAAAGGGGTGCTGTTGTTGGACCGCCTTTTTGATGATGTCCCTGAAGAACTCCAACGATTTGTCTTTCACTTCTGGACCCCTCCGCGCGCCTTCGAGATCTCCACGTTGCCGTTAAAGGCCACGGGCAATAACAGCCTTGAAACGCAGACCCTGGAGGGGACCATCCTCACCGCCGACTTCGAGGAAGCCGCCGTCGTCGAATCGATCCTCAGTGGCCGGCATCGCAATCAGGCGATCACTTTTCGGTGGGTCCATGGGGAAGACGGGAGGACTCACTCGTTTTTCGCCGAAGCCATCCAGCGCATGGACACCCCCACCGATCTGGTGCTTCGATGGGACGCCTCCGGACTTGGCGTAGACTTCAAGGGCGAGGAGAACATAACCGTCCACCCGATCCAGTCGTTTGCCTTTACCGGCGCCAGAGCGCTCATGACGCCGGAACGCCATGCGGAGCTTACCTTTTCCGATCCGCTCCAGGGTGACCAGAATCTCGATGGATTGATTCGCGTGGACGAGCACGACCTCCGTCTTCGCATCGATGGAAACCAGCTCCTGGTGTACCCGGCGTCGTCCGAGCAGACGTTTTCGGGCCAGGTAGTGCTGCAGATCGAAGCCGGCATCCGGAATGTCGCCGGCGAGCGGATTCTGGTTCGGCAAGAGGTCCCTCTCGGGTTCGAAGAGATCAAGCCCGCCGTCGAGTTAACGGGATCGGGCGTCATCATGCCCACATCTTCCCACCTGCCGTTTGCCTTTAAAGCGGTCAACCTCAAGAGCGTGGACGTTCGTATTTCCAAAATCTATGCGAGCAACCTGCCGCAATTTTTCCAGGTGAACGCGCTGAACGAGAACAGAGAACTCCATCGTGTCAGCAAAATGGTCAAGGAGACCCGGATCGACCTGGAAGAGACTGGCGAGGATCTGAAGCAGTGGTCCACCTACGCGCTCGATCTCACCACCCTGATCTCGCCCGATCCCGGCGCGATGTATCGCGTATCGATCGGGTTTCGAAAATCCTATACCCTGTATCCCTGTCCGCCGGTAGAAGCCGATACCCTGTCGGGGAATGAGCCGGAGCGAACCACCTGGGATCCACCGATCTATCGGTACAGCGACGAGGAAGGTTATGAGGAAGAGGAGCCAATCGATCGGGAAGACGTCTGTCAGCCGGCCTACTATTCCACGGCCCGCTCCGTGAGCCGCAACGTCCTTGCCTCCGATCTCGGGCTTGTGGCCAAACGAGGCTTTGACGGCACTCTTCATGTCTATGTGAACGATATCCACACGACCGCTCCGATCGCGGGTGTCGACCTGGAGGTATACGATTTCAGCCAGCAGTCCGTGGCCCGGGCAAGCTCGGACGGGCAGGGCATGGCCCAACTCGAGGTCGCGAAGAATCCCTTCTTGCTGGAGGCACGGCGTGGAAATCAACGGGGGTATTTGAAGCTGCAGGACGGGTTATCGCTGCCGCTCAGCCGCTTCGATATCGCCGGCGCGCAGGCACAGCAGGGCGTGCGAGGTTTCCTGTATGGAGAACGAGGCGTCTGGCGACCCGGAGACGACATCTACCTTACCTTTATCCTCGACGATACCGAAGCCCCGTTGCCCGAGGATCACCCCGTTGTGTTGGAACTCCGCAATCCGCGCGGCCAGCTCGTCGAACGACTCGTGCAGAGCGAGTCGGTCAACGGATTTTATCCATTCCGGACCCGCACGGCCGCGAATGATCCAACGGGCACCTACACCGCAACCGTGCTCGTAGGTGGCGCGACGTTCTCTCAACCCGTCCGGGTGGAGACCATCATGCCGAACCGGTTAAAGATTGCTTTAGATTTTGGCGCGGAGTTCCTGGCCACCGATCCCTCGACGCGCAATGCCACGTTAAACGTCCACTGGCTCCATGGCGCGCCGGCGTCCGGTCTGAAAGCCGATGTACAGGCCACCCTGAGTCGGTCGACCACCCGATTCGACGCTTTTCCCGGATACACCTTCGACGACCCGAGCCGGGCCTACGCCGAGCACAAGGTCACGGTGTTCGACAAGACCGTCGACGTGCAGGGACGCGCGATTTTTCCGATCGGGATGAAGGCCAATGAACAGGCGCCAGGGGTTCTGAACGCCACCCTGGTCACCAAAGTGTTCGAGCCAGGTGGCGCCTTCAGCACCGACCAGGTGAGCGTGCCGTACCACCCGTATGCCCTGTATGTCGGGATACTCCCACCCGCCAGTCGAGGGCGGTATGGGATGTTGCCCAATGATACGGAATACCGTTTCGAGGTCGCCACGGTCGATCAATCGGGCGCACCGCAAGCGCGTGAAGGAGTTGTCGTGGATCTGTACCATGTCGACTGGCAATGGTGGTGGGACCAGTCCGACGACGAAGTCACCCACTTCAACGCGCGACAGCTCAACCAGCCCGTCGCGCGCGACACCCTGGCAACCGACCAAAACGGTAGAGGAATCGCACGTTGCGCATGGCACAGGAGGATGGAGGCCGCTACCTCGTCCGTGCCTGCGACAGCGGTGGGCATTGCAGCGGGCAGTTCATCTACATATCGTGGTATGACCGACGCAGCAGCCAGCAGCCCGGGGGCGAGACGATGCTCGATTTTTCGTCCGACAAAGAGACGTATACCGTTGGCGAAACGGTTACCCTGAGCATCCCCACGCCGGCCGAGGGCAGGGCGCTCGTCACCCTGGAGTCGAGCAAGGGGATCCTCAGCAGCCACTGGGTCGTGGCCGAACAGGGGACGACGTCTTTCTCGTTCGAGGTCACGGAGGAGATGGCGCCCAATATTTACGCCGGCGTCTCCCTCCTGCAGCCTCATGCCCAGACGGCCAACGACCTCCCCATCCGCCTCTACGGCATCGTCCCGATCCCTGTGTACGATGCCGAAACGCGCCTCCAACCCGTCATCACCCTGGACGACGAGCTGCGCCCCGAGGAAACGGCAACCCTGACCATCTCCGAGGAGCGCGGCGAGCCCATGACGTACACCGTTGCAATCGTGGACGAGGGCCTGTTGGATTTGACACGTTATCGGACGCCCAACCCGTGGGACCACTTTTTTGCCCGGCAGGCACTGGTCACACGAACGTGGGACATGTACGATCACGTCCTGGGCGCCTCGAGCATGGCCTATCAGTCCCTGCTGGGCATTGGAGGCGGTGACGAAGGTGATGACGGGCAAAACGCGTCGAAGGTAAACCGGTTTACATCCGTCGTTGGCTACCTGGGGCCGTTCACGCTGAAAGCCAACGAGAGGCGGACGCACACGTTCGACATGCCGATGTACGTGGGCGCCGTTCGTACGATGGTTGTTGCCGGCCAGGCGGGCGCCTATGGCTTTGCCGAGACTACGACCCCGGTGCGTAAACCCCTGATGATGTTGGGGACCCTGCCGCGGGTGCTGGGACCAGGCGAGGAGGTGGATTTTTACCTGTCCGTTTTCGCCATGAATGACGCCATCCGCGACGTGGAGGTCGAAATCAGCACGAGCGATCTCCTCGCGCCGGCCGGCGCGACCTCCCAAACGGTGGCCTTCGGCCGGGCCGGCGAACAGGTGGCCGCCTTTCCGCTGAAGGTCGCGGAGGCCACGGGCACGGCAACCGTCCGCGCCATCGCCCGGAGTGGCAATGAGGTGGCCGAGTATTCGTTCGACATCGAGGTCCGGCAATCGAATATCCCCGAAATCGCCGTTGTTGACACCCTGCTGGCTCCCGGTGCGACCTGGACGTATCTGCCGGCGCTGACCGGCATCCCGGGCACCAACTCGGGATCCATGGAGATCACCTCGCTGCCTCCGATCAACCTGGCGCAACGGCTTACCTACCTCGTCACCTACCCGCATGGGTGCATCGAACAGACCACCTCCGCGGTTTTTCCCCAGCTCTTTTTGCCCGCTCTCATCCCGCTTTCGACCAGCAGGAAGACCGAGATCCAGAAAAATATTGAGGCGGGAATCGGGCGTCTCATCCATTTTCAGAATCCGGGCGGCGGGTTGAGCTACTGGCCAGGCCGGCCAGACATCAACATGTGGGGAACGAACTATGCCGGCCACTTCATGCTGCTCGCAAGCAAGATGGGTTATGCGGTGCCGGCGGAGTTCCTGGCGTCCTGGAGCACGTTCCAGCGAAAACAGGCGAACGACTGGGCGTCGAACCCGGTGACCAATCGGACCGATTTGATCCAGGCGTATCGGCTCTATTTGCTCGCGCTCGCGGACATGCCCCAACTGGGCGCCATGAATCGATACCGCGAGGGGCGTTATGGTACTAATGTCGAGAAATGGTTGCTGGCGGCCGCCTATCACCTCGCCGGCCAGCCCGAAGCGGCCCGCGAAATCTCGCGTGACCTCAACTGGAAACTCGACTCCTACACCGAGCTCTCCTACACCTACGGCTCGACGATGCGCGACAAGGCGCTGATCGTACACGCGCTGACGACCATGGGGCGCGCCACGGAGGCCTTCCCGTTGGTCCGTGAGATCTCCGAGGCACTTACAGCTCGGAAGTCCATGAGCACGCAGACAACCGCGTACTCCCTGATGGGCGTTCTCGGGTACGCGAACTCGCACACGGCCGGCTTCGCGCTCGACTACCAGTTCGCCGGCGAGCCGGCACAGTCCGTTCGGGCCGACGAACCTCTATTTGAGCTGGATCTCGCGCTGGAAAACGACACGCCGCGGCCGCTCACGCTTACGAACCGATCCGGAGGCCCGCTCCATGTTGCCGCTACCTTGCGAGGCACGCCTCCGCTTGGCAACGAAACGGATGCCGCCAGCCGGCTGACCCTCGAGGTCGTCTACAAGGACATGGCGGGTACGGTGATCTCACCAGATCGCCTCGTTCAGGGCACCGATTTTTATGTCGAGGTCACCGTGGGCAACCCGAATGTCGCGCTCGACTTGCGCGAGTTGGCGCTCACCCAGATATTTCCATCGGGATGGGAGATCCACCGCCAGCGCGGAACGGAAGTCGCCAATAGCCCCTATGCGGTGCCGACGTTTCAGGATGTCCGAGACGATCGCGTCTACACGTATTTTGATCTTCCTCCGATGCCGAATCGAGCGGCCAAACCCGCGACAAAGACCTTTCGCGTCCTGTTGAATGCGAGTTATCGGGGCCGTTTTTATCTGCCGGCGGTTTCGGCAGAAGCGATGTACGATGCGGATATCCATGCCCGGATAAAAGGGCGTTGGGTGGACGTAGTTGCCGCCGAGGACTGATGTGATACGCTCCCCTCGAATGATTCATACAGGAGCGGCCATCGCGGTTCTCGTGCTGCTGGCCTGGTTCTGGCGCGCCCTCCCCGATCCGCTCTTCGACGATCCTCTGGCGCTTGTGTTGGAGGATCGCGACGGAGGCTTGCTCAGTGCGCGGATTGCCGGCGATGAACAATGGCGTTTCCCACCCAAGGCCGATGTCGCCCCGAAGTTTGCGGCCGCCATCATGCACTTCGAGGACCGACGGTTTGGCCTCCATCCCGGAATTGACCTGTTCGCTCTGGCGCGGGCCATGTGGCAGAACGTGTCCGAGGGGCGTGTCGTAAGCGGCGCGAGCACGCTATCGATGCAGGTCATCCGATTGGCTCGGAAAGGCGCGCCGCGAACGGTCCGCGAAAAAGCCCTTGAGGCGATTCTCGCCATCCGGCTGGAACTTCAATTCTCCAAACAAGAAATCCTGGCCTTATATGCCGCGAATGCCCCGTTCGGGGGTAACGTCGTGGGGCTCGAGGCGGCCGCCTGGCGCTATTTTAATCGCTCGCCCGACCAACTGTCGTGGAGCGAGGCCGCCCTCCTGGCCGTGTTGCCCAATAACCCCGCGCTGGTTCACCCCGGCCGAAACCGGGAATTGTTGCGCCAGAAGCGCGACCGGCTGTTGGATCGCCTGGCCACCGCCGGCTACCTCGACTCCCTGACCGTGCGCCTTGCCCGGGAAGAGGCGTTGCCAGACCGGCCCGTGCCCCTCAACAACCTCGCACCGCATCTGCTGACCCGCGTGCAGGCTTCGGAACCGACCAGCGAGCGCCGGATCCTTACCACCCTGGATGCCTCGTTGCAACGTCGGACGTCCGACGCGATCGAGTCCCATCGTGACCGCTTCGAGGCGAACGGGATCTACAACGCGGCGGCCCTCATTATCGAGAACCGAACGGGCGAGGTGCTGGCTTATGTCGGGAACATGACGCCCGACGAAGACCACATGCACGGGCGATCCGTCGATGTCGTATCGTCCCCGCGCAGCACGGGGAGTATCCTGAAGCCGTTTCTCTACGCCGCTCTGTTGGAAGACGGGATGCTGCTGCCTCGCACGCTCGTGGCCGACATCCCCACCCGCTTCGGAGGATTCGCCCCGGTTAATTTCAGCGAGGGCTTCGAGGGCGCTATACATGCCGACGAGGCGCTGGCCCGGTCTCTGAACGTTCCGGCCGTACGCCTCCTGCAGGCCTATGGCGTGGCCCGGTTTCACCCTCTGCTACAACAATTGGGCATGTCCACCCTGACCCGGTCGCCTTCGCACTACGGGTTATCCCTCATCCTGGGCGGCAGCGAGGGTACGTTATGGGACCTGGGTGGGATGTACGCCGGCATCGCCCGCACGCTCCTGGAATATGACCCGCGGGCCGCGACAACGCCTCCCGAACGCGTTCCGGTTCACTTTCGTAGAGGGCTCAACGCAGAACCCGGTCCGACCGGACTGAGCGCGGCTTCGATCTGGCTCACACTCGAAGCCCTCGCCGAAGTCAAACGCCCCGAAGCGGAAGGGCTGTGGGAGCACTTCTTTTCGTCTCGCAAAATCGCCTGGAAAACGGGCACCAGCTACGGGTTTCGAGATGCGTGGGCCATTGGAATAACCCCTCAGTACACAGTCGCCGTTTGGGTAGGAAACGCCGATGGAGAGGGCAGACCAGAGCTTACAGGCGTCACGGCGGCCGGCCCCATCTTGTTCGACCTGTTCGACCTTCTCGAACTGGAGGACCAGTGGTTCATCCAGCCCATCGAGGAGATGGAGTTTATTGATATCTGCCCCGACAGCGGTCATCGGGCCGGATCCTACTGCCCCGCGCCTCAGGGAGCCTGGGTGGGACATGCCGGACTTCGCACCGAGCCCTGTCCCTACCACCGCGAAATCCACCTCGACACCACATCGACCTGGCGCGTACATGGCGCATGCGCCTCTCCTATCGACATGGTGCGCACGTCCTGGTTTGTGCTTCCACCCGCCATGGAGTGGTTCATCAAATCAAAACAGGGCAGCTACCGGCCGCTGCCGGCATTTCGGCCGGATTGCCGTAACACGAACGGGCAACAGGAGGGCGAGCCGATGATGGAGTTCATTTATCCTCGCGATGAAACGACCGTATTTGTGCCCATCGAGCTCGATGGTACGCCCGGCCATGCCATTCTGGAGGTCGCTCACCGAAGATCCGACAGCCGGCTTCACTGGCACCTGGATGATCAATACCTGGGCACCACCACGCATTTCCACCAGTTGGCGGTGCGGCCCACGCCCGGGGAACACGTCCTCGTGGTGGTGGATGAAGACGGGGAACGCATCCAACAAACCGTTACCGTAGCGCGAGCGCGCCGGCCGAATTGACGGGCAGGCCAAAAACGTCCCAACCTATGCGCCAAAGGCGACAACCGGCTACTCAAAAAGAATGATCTAAAATAACGGACGTTGAATATACTATACCCTTTCACCGACGCGCCCACGCCCTCCCCATCGGCATCACCCCTCTCCCGCCGCCGGCTCACCCTGCGTCGCCGACCCGCATTTTTGATCCTTTGTCCACGCCTATGTGGCGAACCTCGCTCGCGGCCAACCGGGACCTGCCGGCCAGGCCGTTTGATTTTGACCGCCGGGACGAACGCATCGTACAATCCGTGCGCCGGCTGGCGATGGCGGTCGCGCGTACGTTCAGCGCGCCGGGGGCGTTTGTCGCCCTCTACGAAAAAGATGAGCTGCTCCAGATCATGGCCTGTTTTGGCATCGACCTGGCCGCCCAACCGGAAAGCGGGTTCCTCTCCCCGACGCTGGTAGCTCCCGGGAAGAGCCTGATTGTGCCAGACACCGATCTCGAACCCGCGTTCGCCAACGATGTCTGGGTAACCAACGCGGGCATCCGGTTCTTCGCCGGCGCCCCGCTCATCGACACCTCCGGCCATCCCGTCGGCCTTCTGTGTATCGTCGACCGCGCGCCGCGGACGTTTGCATCCGGTCCTATCAAGCTGCTCCACGACATGGCGTCGATCGGGGTCAGCGAACTGAGCACCCACCACCGGCTGAGAGTCCAGGAACAGGCCCTTCAAGAGGCGCAGGCGCGCGTAGCTCGCAGCGAGGCGCTCTACGAACGGATGACAGCTGGCCTTCCGATCCCGCTCTTCGCCGTGGATGCCGCCTGCCGGGTCCTGAGCTGGAACCCGGCCTGCACGGAAACCCTCGGGTACAACCAGGACGAGATGCTCGGCCGGCCGATCGCTCCCCTCCTGGCCGACGACGCCGTCGCCGGCGGGTTTGACACCATCGTCCAGCGTGTATTTAACCGCCGTAGGATTTCGGGGCTGGATCTCAAGCTACGCACCCGACAGGGCGCCATCCGGCGTTTCTCGTGCCGGCTCCTGCCCGTTTACGACGCCCTGGGCCAGATCGAAGCCTGTGCATTCATGGCCGCGGATATCACGACGCAGTATCAGCTCGAGCAAACCAACCGCGAGCTCGACGCCGGCAGCCAGCTCATGGCCGGGTTGACGTCGGCCTGCGCGTTCGCGATCAGCCAGGATGCCGACGGCACCTGCTGGCTCCAGCGCGCCTCCAGCTCGTTTGGCCAGGTCACGGGCATCCGGTTCGACACCTCGAAGCCGCTCCGCTGGACCGACATGGTGCATCCGGACGACGCCGGCCCGATGCTCGCCGCCTACCAGGCGTTGAGCCTCCAGCAGTCAAACACCGTCTCCGTCCGCCTCCGCATCCCGGACGCCGGCCACCGTGCGATGCAGCACGCCGTGCAGCTGGTGGAACACGACCCAGCCACCGGCGCGCGCCGGTATCTGGGCGTTTTACGCCTCGATACGCCGACCCCGACCGGGTTGACGCTGCCGGCCATCGACGCGCTCGACGCGACGATCCTATCGACCATGAGCCACGAGATCCGCACCCCGCTTACCTCGATCCTCGGGTTCGCGGAGCTGCTCGGCGCCCGGGAAGACGCCACCCATCGCCGGTTCGCGTCACTCATCGAAAAAAGCGCCGGCCGGCTGCTCGAAATACTGGGCGCCCTGCTCGACCTTTCGCAGCAGGAAAATCATCTGCTCGCTTTCGAGCCCACCGCGACCGACTTCGGCGCCCACGTCGCGGAGATCGCACAGCCTTACCGAGAAGAGGCCACCGCGCGCGGGCTGTTGTGGCATCTCCATGCGCCGGCGGAACCCGTCCTCGCCGCCATCGACCCCGAAGCCTCCACACGCGTCGTCAAACACATCCTGAGCAACGCTCTCAAATTTACCCGCGTCGGCGCGGTCCAGATCATCGTGGGGTCGACGGAAGACGGCGTCACGCTCACCGTGCAGGATACCGGCGTCGGCATCGCGGCCGAGTTCGTCCCCCACCTCTTCCGCGAATTCCGCCAGGAGTGTTCGGGGATTTCGCGCCCGTTCGAAGGCGCCGGCCTGGGCCTGGCCATCGCGAAACGGCTCGTGACCGCCATGGGCGGCACCATTTCCCTCGAAAGCGAAAAAGGTGTCGGCACCACCGTGACCCTCCGCTACAAGCGGGCCGCCTGAACCTTCGCCGGCGGCATCGCGTTGGAAGGGCACTTGTGCCCAAAAACCCAACACCCGCGCCGATGGAACCGCCGATCATCCCCGCCTACAACAAACCCGATGCCCCGGGCATCTGGATGAGCTTCGACAACACGGTGTCGGTGTACCACATCGTCGAAGCCGGCCACGACTTCGAGCGCGCCTCGCAGGACCTCTTCGCGCTCCTCAAACAGGCCAACGAAAAATTCCCCGCGTGGCCCCGCGTCCTCTACCTGGAGATCCAAGACCACCTCGACCACCTCGGCCGGTTCGACCCGGACATGGTCGAGCTCCAGCAGGAATTCCTCATCCAGGCCCTCGGTGAATTCTGGACCGCGCTGGATATGCCGCTCGTTTCGGTCGTGAACCCGAAGCCGCAGAACAATGCGGTGCCCGATTCGCTCGCGGTTCGCCCGCCCGAGCAACGGTATGGGGGATGATCAATGGTCGATGGTCAATAATCGATGGTCGATGATCAATATGATCGTCCCAATCCCCCTCTCTATTCGCTATTGGCTAATCGCTAATCCTAATCGCTACTCGCTACTCGCTACTCGCTAATCTCATGCGCCTCCTTTTTCTCTTCCTCCTAACCCCCATTTCCCTTTTCGCCCAGCACCTCCCGATGCCGGCGGTGCTCCCGCTCCGCGAGCAGGCCGAGGTCATTGATCGGGTGTTGTTGGATCGCTTCGAGACGGTCGTCCCGATGCTCATGCGGCGCGAGGGGATCGATCTATGGGTGATCGTGGCGCGGGAGTACAACGAGGATCCGGTGATCGAGACGATGCTGCCGGCCACCTGGCTCGCGGCGCGCCGGCGGACGATCCTGGTGTTTTACGATCGCGGCGAGGCGGTGGTGGAGCGGCTCGCCGTCGCCCGCTACGCCGTCGGCGATGCCTTCCCGGCTGCCTGGAACCCCGAAGAGGAGCCCGACCAGTGGAAACGCCTCGCGGCGCTCATCGCCGAGCGAAATCCCCAGAAGATTGCCGTGAACCGGTCGAGTACTTTCGCGCATGCGGATGGGATGACCGACACCGAGTTCGACGCGCTCACCGCCGCGCTGCCGGCCGGCCTGCGCGGCCGGATCGTTTCCGCCGAAAACCTGGCCGTCGGCTGGCTGGAGACCCGTACGCCGCAGGAGATGCAGCTCTACCCGATGATCGTGCGCATCGCCCACGCCATCATCGCCGAGGGGCTTTCCGAGGAGGCTATCCAGCCGGGGGTGACCACAACAGAGGACCTCGAGTGGTGGTTTCGCGAGCGTATTCGGTCATTGGGGTTGATCACCTGGTTCCACCCCAGCGTCTCTGTCCAGCGCGCCGACGCGGCCGACTCGCGCAGCGACTTCTCGACTCGCCCCGGCGAAATGACGATCCTCACGGGCGACCTCGTCCATATCGATTTTGGGATCACCTATCTCCGCCTCAACACGGACACCCAGCAGCACGCGTATATCCTCAAGCCGGGTGAAACCGAGGCGCCGGCTGGCCTCCGCGCCGCGCTGGCGGCCGGCGGC
>JBGSPJ010000608.1:0-3238 GCA_041738655.1 Rhodothermales bacterium
AGGTCGCGCACGGATTCGCCGAGGTCGTCGGGAAGCGGCGTATGTTGATCGAATGCGTTCACGGTGCTTTTCTCTCGGTTTGCCACGCGGTGAGTCGGACGCGGAGGTCCTTCAGCGCGAGGAAAATATGCGTGTTGACGGTACGCTCGCTCAGGCCCATGAGATCGCTGATCTCCTTGTGGCTGAGGTCATGCCGCCGGCTGAGCAGGAACGCTTCGCGCCGGCGATCGGGCAGTTGCTGGATCCAGGTGTCCATGCGGTCCTGGAGATCGTCGGCGTCCATGGCCTGGTCGGCGGCGAGTTCGTTGCTTTCGAGGCGGTTCAGGGGGCCGGCGTCGTCGTCGGATTCGTGCACCAGGTACCCGTTCCGCCGCCGCGCGTTGAGGCAGGCGTTCCGCGTCATGGTGTAGAGGAGGGCCTGAAGGGACGACTCCGGATCGACGGACACACGCCGCTCCCAGAGCTTGAGGAAAACGTCCTGCAGGACATCGTACGCGCCGGCCTCGTCGTGCAGGATCGACTGCGCATACCGTACGAGCGGCGCGCTCATGTCCCGGAATAGCGCCGCATAGGCCGCGCGATCGGAATCGCGAAGTCCACGGGCCCATTGCCGGAATTGCGTCCGGCGTTGGTCCTGAGGAGGCGTGCGGGCGGTGAGCCCCGGGCGAGTCGGTGAATCCATAGGCGTTCTGGGAATGATACGCGCCGGCGCGGTGGAACGCGTAACGTGCCGGTGCGAACAGGCGTGGTACGACGCCCCCCTTTAGACGCCGGGAAAAGGCATTCCTGTACCATGCATCAGGGTATCCATTATTGTTTTATTCGAGCGGATAATGCTATACTGAATCGCTATTGCGTATGGAAGCACGATGAGCCCTTTCTCACCCCCCCGGTGTGTAGTCCGATAAGCGCACGACGTGAATCGGGGAGTCATTCGAATGCATAAAGGAGCCATCACATATCAGGACTTCACGCTGAAGATCGGTCCGATGAAGGGGCAGGAGTATGCAGTGACCCTGCAGGACTCGGCCTCCGGCACGTCGGTGGGTGACCTGTGGTTCAACATGGCCTCCTTTGCCCCGGCGGATGCGCCGGCGACCCCGGATACCGCTGCCGGCGCCCCCACCCGCGGCGAACGCGAGCGCAAACCGAAAGGGGCGCTTTCCGGTGATGCGCTGGGGCTGAAGCTCTTCCGCGAACTCATCAAGGAGGGCGCGCGCGATGCCTTTATGAAAAGCCTGGGCGCCACCCAGCTCCTGCCCGACATAGCGTTGCGCGTCAAGCTCGTGCTGGACCTCAAGATGTCCGGCATGGACAAAATCGTCGGCCTCCCGTGGGAGCTCCTGTTCGACGATTCGCAGAACAGCTTCCTCAACCTGCTGCCCCGCGACTGCTCGGTGGTGCGCTACCTCAACATCGCCCGCCGCGCCGAGGCGGGTACGGCCATCGAGGCGCTGGCCTATGAGGGGCCCCTGCGGATGCTGCTCGTGATGGCCAATCCGGACGACCCCGCGCTCCCGAAGCTAAACCTGGACGCCGAAAAGAAGAAGATCCTCGAGCGCTTCAGCGGCGATGCGTCGCCCATCCAGGTCGAGATCCTGGAGCACGCCACCACCGAGAAGCTGATGGCGAAGCTGGAGGAGGGTCCCGAATTCCACGTGCTCCATTTTATGGGGCACGGCGTGTTTAAGGACGACGGCGAGGGCGTGCTGGTGATGGAGGACGACGCCGGCAAACGGGACGACCTGAGCGCGAACAACCTGTATTATTTCATCCTCTCCAAAGCCCACTCGATCCGCCTTGTTTTTCTCAATGCGTGCGAGACGGCGATCAACCGGGTGGCCAACGTGCGCCATCCGTTCGCCGGCGTCGCCCCTGCCATCGTCAGCGCCGGCGTGCCGGCCGTGATCGCGATGCAAAAGCCGATCTCGGACCCCGGCGCGATCGCCTTCGCCGAGACGTTTTACGCGGCCCTGGCCGATGGCGCGCCGGTGGACTACGCCGTCAATGAGGGGCGGCTGGATATGTTTAACAAAGAGCCCGGCACGCTCGAATGGGCGACGCCGGTCCTGTTCATGCAGGCGCCGGATGGGGTGCTGTTTAAGCCGAAACGTGGCCGGGCGACCGAACCCGAGCCGGCCCCGGCGACGAACGGCGCGGCCCGATCTGTCTACATCCTCTGCAAGCCGGGCGACAAAGAGTTTTTGATGCCGGTGTTTAAGTACCTGCGCGCCGCCGGCTTTTCGGTGGATAAATCGCCCTTCGAGGGGGACGAGGCCGCCATCCAGGCCGCCGACCGTTCGGCACTGGCCTCGGCCGATGCGGCGCTCATCCTCTGGGGCAGCGGAGGCGACGCCTGGCGACGCGAGCGGAACGCGGATATAAAAGAAGTCCTGAAAAATCGCGCCCCCCTGCGCGCCAGCTACCTGTACATCTGCGGCACGCCCGACGAGGACAAGCAGTTTTTGATCGACCTCGAAGAGGAAGCCTTTATCAACGGACTCCAGGGGTTCTCGGAAGCCCTGATGACGGATTTTGTCAGACAATTAAAAGATTAGAGACGTGTGAGAACTCAGTATATCCCTGTCCTTCTTGTCATCCCGCACCTGATGCGGGATCCAGATGAATTGCAATTCGACTGGATCCCGGCTCGGGGGCCGGGATGACGTGGCGTTTATTGGGAGTCCGCTAGCCCAACGTGCCGTCATCACACGGCCAACCAGAAATTAGCAGAGCCATTAAACCTCCCCACCTGCGATGTCCACGGATCCAGCTGTCGAACAGCCTCCCGCCGAGCGGAAGATGGTCTATCTGATCTGCCTCGAGTCGGATCGGAAGCAGATCATTCCGATCTATAAATACCTGCGCAAGCACGACCTGGACGTGGAGACGCCGCTGTTCAACGGGACCCCCAGCCAGCTGCGCGAAGCCGAGCGGACGCTGCTCATGGCCTGCGACGCCGTGCTCCTGTTTTATGGCGACGGCGACGACAACTGGCGGTACAGCAAGGACCTCGCGATCAAGAAGGCCTCGGGGTATCTGCGGGCCCGGCCGCTGCGGGCGTACGCCACGTACGTCCACGGCGCCCCGGATGAGGACAAGTCGTGCCTACTCCGAACGGAGCCGGCCGCCATCGACGGGCTCGCCGGCCATGTGGACCGCCTGCTGGATGCGTTTGTCCGGCAGGTCGACACGGCCGCCGACCACGCGCAGGCCGTGACGGACAAGCCCTACCCGG
>JBGSPJ010000628.1:0-1813 GCA_041738655.1 Rhodothermales bacterium
GCACAAACGGGACGTTGTGCGGCAGCAGCGCCTGGCGGCCGTAGTCCTTCCGGGGCCCGAGCATCGAAGCCGCCACCAGCGCGGCGATGCCGGCGTTGACATGCACAACGGCGCCGCCGGCGAAGTCGAGCGCGCCCATCCCGCCAATCCATCCACCTCCCCACACCCAGTGGCACACCGGGGCATAGACGAACAGGATCCACGCGGCGATGAACAGCATGTAGGCACTGAACCGCATCCGACCGATGATCGCCCCCGAGATGAGCGCGACGGTGATGATGGCGAACGTCCCCTGGAATGCCATGAACAGGATATGGGGGATGCTGCCCTTCGCCTCGAGGCCAACGCCGGCCAGCAGGGCCATCGACAGGTCGCCGAGCCAGGCGCTGCCGGCGCCAAAGGCCAGCGAATATGCGATCAGCGCCCAGAGTACCCCTGTTATGCCCAGCGAGACAAAGCTCATCATCATCGTGTTGAGCATGTCTTTCGAGCGTACAAGCCCGCCGTAGAAAAATGCCAGGGCGGGAGTCATCAGCAACACAAGCGCGGTGGACATCAGGATCCAGGCCGTGTCGGCCCCGGAGATCGCGACCTCAGCCGCATCCTGTGCATACGCCGGCTGGGCCAGCGCCACGAGGGGGAGCAGGAGTAGGGTGTAGCGGTTCATGATGGAATAAAGTTAGGTGCATGGTCTAGGTCTCATTAATTTAATAATACAAAGTGGACATAAACCAAATTATTTACGAAAGC
Source organism: Rhodothermales bacterium (assembly GCA_041738655.1). Taxonomy (GTDB): domain Bacteria; phylum Bacteroidota; class Rhodothermia; order Rhodothermales; family JAHQVL01; genus JAWKNW01. The sequence goes on from JBGSPJ010000628.1 coordinate 751, forward strand.
GCTTTCTGCCGGGCTAACGCGTTCATAAATAAGAGCTTGGGGGGACCTGTGGGGGGTATCAAAAAGAAGGGAAAACCCGACATTTTTTGTGAAATGCCTGCAAACGAACCAGATGGCTTAACTAAATGAGTGGCGTTACGCGTTGAGCGTTTCGTTTTTTTGGTGCGCTTTGCCGCCCTCTCTAGTGCGATTCCAGGACGATACGCATAACGTGCAACGATCAAACGCGTAACGCCAGTTAATGAGCCTGTTAGTCCTGTTCGCCTGATAGGTGGCGGCCCGAGAATGGTCAGAGGCTCCAGATCATTTCTTCCCGCGCGGCGGGGTGCATGTAGAGGTCGGACCCGATCCGCTCTTCGAGGTGTTTCCGGACATCGCGGAAGCTCGCATACGCGGCGCGGACGACGCGCCGCTGGAGGTCGCTCATGATTTCTTCCCAGCCATCTCCGAGCGCCGTGAGCTGGATGCGCCGGATGCGCCGGCGGGCGCCGCGTAAGGTTTTCAGGTACGGCCGAAACGCCGGCCCCTCGGCGCCCTGGTAGCGCATCAGCCAGTTGTCCAACCGTTCGAGGGTGGTCGTGGCGAGGGTGACTTCCCGGGGGTAGACGCCTACCGTGGTGCGGGTTTCGACGTCGTCGCCGGCGAAAAAGGCGGGGTCGAGGTTCTGGATCGTCAGCGTCTGGAGACGGGTGAGGAACCGGCTGGCGGTGGCGACGCTGGGCCGCGCGAGGAGGCCGACTTCATTCAGGAAGAGCCCGTCCGTCAGGGCGTTCGGGAAGAGCAGCGGCCGGCGCAGGTAGGCGCAGCACCGATTGATGGTCTGTAGTTCCTCCTGCAGCGCCCGGTAAATCGACAGCCGGCGGTTGAACGAATGGCCATAGAGCGATCGCTCGAACTCGGGATGGATCCGAAACGGCCCATGGATGGCCTTGCCCAGCCAGAGCTGCTGCTCCATCGACGAAAGCTCGGCGAGGTCGCCCACGCAGGTGGCTACCGCCCGATTAAACGCGGTGTCGTACGCCATACCATACGCCGGCGGGCGGCGCGGCGACGCCCCCCGATG
>JBGSPJ010000679.1:0-3960 GCA_041738655.1 Rhodothermales bacterium
AGGAGCCGGAGCGGGAGGGCAAGGCCGGCGCCGGCGAAGGCGGCGTGGCGGAGGAACTGGCGGCGGTTTTGAGGCATTGTCGATGGTTAATTGTTAATGATGCTGATCAGGTGTGTTAACAAAATTCCGAAACGACTCCTAACGGCAGTATGTCATCCCGGGCCCCGACCCGGGAACCAGCCGAATGAGCCATTCTTCGGGATCCCGGATCAGGTCCGGGATGACATGCTGCTATTTTTGACGCAATTAGTCGATCATCGACAATCGACCATCACTCATCGCTGCCCTTCCGGCGCCGGCAGCTCCCCGGGCTCGGGTGCGGGGAAATCGGTGAGGGTGGCGGCGTGGAGGGTGTTGAAGATCAACTTAAACGTCCCGCCCGGCTGGCCGCGGAACTGGGGGCGGAAACCCGTCAGAACCACATTCCCCCGGCCCATCGGCACGCGCATCATGGCGGCTTTTCCGGCGATGTATTCATCCTCCCCGAGCGCCCAGCCGCTCATCAGCAGGTTGTCCGCCGCGTAGCGGGCGACGACCTCGACTTCCGGCGCCGGGGCTTCGGCGGTGGACTCGCGTCCGCCCTCGCCTTCGGTGTCTTTCCGAACGGCCTCGAACGCCCGGCTCTGCTGGAACGACGCGGCGACGGTGTCGGCCATTCCGTAGGCAAACGGGTGGCCGGCGTCCACGTCCATCCGAATCAACGATCCGGGTATGAAGAAACGATTACTCGATACGCCCCGCACGACATTCCTGACCGGCAGCCCGAACTGATCGATCAGGAAATCGCTGGCGGCGTCGAACGCGAGCAACGTACCGCCTTCTTCCACGAACTGCTTGAGCGCCAGCGTCCCTTCGAGCCCCACGCCGCCCGTGTATTCCGCCGGCATGGTGTTCGGGGCGTGGCCGTTACGGAGTCCCTCGCCGCTCTGACTTGGGAGGATGATAGCGTGGTAGGTGGCGAGCTTCTCGTAGCGGAGGTCGGCGTCGTGCAGGGTGTCGACGGCGAACTCGTACCGCTCCAACAGCCAGCGCGTCCATCCCTCGTCCATGTTGGCGACCCAGGATTTATACAGCCCGACCCGGGGCTTTTCGAGCGCGTGTAGCGTGGCCGCCGGCGCAACCGCAAGGCCATCAAACGACAGCCCCGTCGCCGCGGTCGCCTCGCGCAACCGGGCTTCCGTGTCGGGGCCTTTCTGGATGATGATCGCGCCTTCGGGATACGTCGTTTCCCCATCCGAAAACCCCGCACCGGCCCAGCTGACGCGTTCGCCGGCGTTTAACAGGCGGTTGACGACCAGCGCGCTGCCGTTGGCGGTGTGCGACAGCACATACCCGTACGCGGCATCGGCGAGGCGGCCGGCATCCGGTTTCAGCGTCGTCTCGGTGATCGGGTAGAGGTTGGCCTCGAACGGCGTCTCGGCGCGGACGACCTGGACGCCCATCTGGAGGGGCAGCGTCCAGCCGGCGAGGTCGTAAGGGACCTCGGGGGATCCATCCGGGCCCCGCCGGTCCGGGTAGGCCTGGGGCTCCATCACATCCACCAGCATCGGGCGGAAGGCCTGGGCGGTGAAGGCGACGTAGCTGCCGGCGGCGAAGATGGTGTCGTTGGCGGCAAAATCCCGCTCGGCGCGGTGGACCTCCAGCCCGGTTTTATGAAGCACCTCCACGAGGCGGAGCGCCTCGGTCGGGTCGTGCTGGTCGGCCGGCACGATGTAGGCGAAGGGCGCCTCGGTGGATCCGCGTTCGATGGCATCGCGGGCCATCGCGTAGCTGTCGTACAGCCAGCGCTCGCGCCGGTCGGCCGCGATGTTGAGCAGGCCGAGGGAGGCCGTGATCATGTAGTCGACCGCATCCCGGAAGCGGGAGTCGCCGCCTTTCCACGGATAGGGGTAGAAGATGTCGGTGCCGTCGGTAGGGGTCTGGGGATGGCCGGCGAGGGTGGGGGGGAGCGAATCCGGGTCGTAGAAACGCGGGGTGGGCGTGGCGTGGGCGGTTTCGGTGAGGATGCCGATCTGGTTGTGGAAATACGGGGCGGTCCGCATCCCCCCGTTCCACCACATGCTGTACTCGACGTCCGACACGACGCCGGGCATCTTCTCCATCGCGAACCGGTTGGCCATGGCGGAGCCGACGAGGTTGACGCCGGTGGTGACGCCGGGGTGGATGTTGGGGTTTACGGGGTCGGAAAACGGCGGGAGAAAGATGCGCGCCCACGCCGGCGACGTCTGGTGATGGTTGTGGACGATCTGCGGGTACCACTCGTTGTACAGGACCTGCGACACCGCCTCGGACTCCGGCATGGTGTTCATGAACCAGTCCCGGTTGTTGTCGTGGCCGACGTACGGGTGGTACAGCCACGCCGGCCCGGTGGTCTCGTACGGGGTGCCGAGGTATTTCCGGTACCAGCTGGTGACGATATCCAGTCCGTCCGGGTTGATGTTGGGCATGAGCAACACCACCACGTTCTCGCGGATCTGTTGCATCTCGTAGCTGTCCTCGGCGACGAGCCGGTAGGCCAGTTCGGGCGTCATCTGCCCGTGGGCCTTTTCGCTCGCGTGCATCCCGCCGTCGATCCAGACGATCGCCTTGCCCTCACGGGCGTAACGCCGGGCGACGGCTTCGTCGATTCGGCCGCGCGCCAGTTCCTCGCTCATCGTCCGCCAGCGCTCCAGCTGCCGCATGTTCGCCTCGCTGGAGATCATCATCACGAGCAGCGGCCGGCCCTGCACCGAGGTGCCGATTTCGATGAGTTTAGCTCGGTCCGACGCGGCGTCGAGGCGCTGGAAGTAGTCCGTGACTTGCCCGTAATCTGCCAGCGAGTAGTCGGCCCCGGGCTCGAAGCCGAAGACGTCGGCCGGTCGGGGGATGGCCGGCTGCGCGGCGGCCGGCGCGGCGAGGAATAGGAAGAGGAGGAGGGGGAATACCTTCATGCGGGCAGCGGGGCGTGAGAGTGCTGCCGACGAAGATAGGGGCTCGGGGGGATCGAAGAAAGGAGGGTTACTGAATCAACTCCCGGAGCCGCTGGTCGATGATCTGGCTTTTCAGGTCCTCGCGCTCTTCGAAGCGGCGCTGGAGCTCGGTGAGTTGCTTTTCGAGCTGCTCGACCTCCATCCGCCGGTTTTCCTGTTTGAGCTCGAAGATGCGGACGAGGAGCTGGCGCAGTTCGGTGATCTGGGCATCGCGGTCGGCGCCGGTGGCCATGCCTCGGATTCGCTGGGCGCGGGTGAGGGTTTCGGCCTCGAGGTCGAATTCGGTGACGAGCCGGTTGTACAGTGCGTTGTCCTCGCGCTGGACCTCCAGAAAGTAGTGCTGCATGAGCGGGCTCGCGGCGTCATCCCCATAGGCCGCGGCTTCGGCGCTGGGGCGGGGGGCGCCCGGCGCGGCGTTGCGGAAAACGACGGTCGTCTGCCGGGACTCCATGTCCTGCGCCGGCAACTCGCGTAGCGTGCCGTCGACGATGGTGTAGGCGTGACCGTCGAGTGTGAAGGCAGAAGCACCGGTGAACGAAAGCTGGACGGTCACGTCATCCACTTCAAGGGACGGCGGGATCTGGTCGGGCTCCTGGAGGCGACCGTCCACGCGGACTTCTCCGTTCTGGATGGTGAGTGTATGCGTCTGCGCCAGCGCCGGGAGGGCGAGGATCGCCATGGTGACGAGGGCGGGCAGCAACGCGCCGAGGCTATGAAGAATACGTGGCATGGCCTACTGATTACCCGTTCGTGTACTCGATGCTTCGTTCATGCGGAGGCCGGCGGGCGGTGCGGCCGGCGAATAGCCGGGCAGGGCCTCGAGCGGCACCACCATTTCGTCCCAGCTGAGGTCTTCGCTCTGCTCGAGGAGGTGGTCGATCCGACTTTTGTACTGGATCAGGGCCTCCGTCTCTTCCCAGGCCGGGTGAGCCGGTTCGGCGGAGGCCAACTCGGCGGCGGCGCCGGCGTTGGCCGTTACGGCGCCGAGGCG
>JBGSPJ010000693.1:0-2223 GCA_041738655.1 Rhodothermales bacterium
TCTCGCTGAAGCGCGTCTCGGCTACCGCGACGCGCTGCTGACAAGCGCCGAGCATTACCGCCTCTGGGCCATCCAGGCGCCGGCGGAAGCAATCAGCCGGCTCGGATTCACCGCCGCCGACCCCGGCATGGTGCTGACGGAGGACATCACGCCCTACCGCGAGCGAAAAGTCCGCATCCTCAACGGTGGGCACTCGGTGAGTGTGCCCGTTGCGTTCCTGGCCGGCCGGACCACCGTGATCGAGATGATGGACGATCCGATCCTGCGCGCCTTTGTCACGGCCGTCATCCACGAAGAGATCGTCCCGAGCCTCGATGTGCCCGACGCGGAGGCGTTTGCCCGCGAGGTGATCGACCGGTTTAGCAACCCGTACCTGCGCCATCGGCTGATCGACATCACGTTTCAGTCGACCTCCAAGTGGAAGATGCGCCTCGTGCCATCGATTCGGCACTATTACACGAAATTCGGCCGGCCCCCGCAACGCATCGCCTTCGGCTTTGCGGCCTACCTCCGGTTCTTGCGCGCCACGGCGGTCCGCGACGGGAAGTTTTTTGGGGATATGGATGGCGTCGAGTACCCGATCAACGACGACCAGGCCGGCTTTTTCCACGCGCTCTGGCGCGATGCACCCGATCGCGAAACGCTCGTCCGCCAGGCCGCCGGCCATCAGCCGTTCTGGGGCCTCGATCTCCGTCAGTTCGAGGGTTTTTTAGAGCTCGTCGCCGGCTTCCTGGATGCGATTGAAGCCATTGGTGCGGCGCGGGCACTGCATACACTGGTCGCTCCCCCCACATCCACTACCTGACTTCCCCCGTTCCTTTTCACTTTTTACTTTGCCTTTTTCACTTTGCATTTTGCCATCCTATGTCCCGTTCCTCCATCGTACAACGTATTGTGGCCGACGGCGCCGTAGCCGTCATCCGGGCCGACAATCCCGATAAACTGAAACACATCATCGATGCCCTGCGCAAGGGTGGGATGTCCGCCATCGAGGTCACGATGACCGTACCGCGCGCCCTCGAAATCATCGAGGCGACGGCGAGGGCGATGGGCGATGAAATCGTACTCGGCGTGGGCTCCGTCCTGGATGCCATGACGGCGAGGATGGCGATCAACGCCGGCGCCCGATATGTCGTCTGCCCCGTATTCAAGCAGGAGATCGTAGAGACCGCGCATCGCTACGATCTGCCGGTCATGCCCGGCTGCTTCACGCCCACCGAGATCCTCGCCGCGCACGAAGCCGGCGCCGATGTCGTCAAGGTGTTTCCCGCGGATGTCCTCGGGATGCCGTTTTTTAAGGCCGTGAAGGCCCCGATGCCGCACCTCCAGATGATGCCCACGGGTGGAGTGACGTTGACGAACGCCGGCGACTGGCTCAAGGCCGGCGCCTGCGCCGTCGGAATCGGCAGCGCTCTCCTCGATGCAAAAGCCATCGCAGACGGTCGCTACTCGGTGCTGACCGAAAATGCGAGAATCCTGTTGGAAACCATTGCCCGGAGTCGAATAGCGAATAGCGATTAAACGAATAGCGAGTAGTGAATAGTGAAGCAGGAGTGTTAACAAAAATCACAAAACATCAAAAAAAGCAGCTTGTCATCCCGCACTAGATGCGGGATCCAGCCGGGTGAGCCATTTTTCTGGATCCCGGATCAAGTCCGGGATGACATTTCCGCGGTATGGACGTTTTGTTAACACTCCTGATAGTGAAGGGCAAATTTCTCGATAGAAAGGTGCCCCATTTTGCCTTTTTCACTTTGCCTTTTGCACTTCTATGAAGGTTGTTTCATTCGGAGAGATCATGCTCCGCCTCACCACGCCCGGTTTCACGCGGTTTGTCCAGAGCGATCGGTTCGAGGTCGTGTATGGTGGGGGAGAGGCCAACGTGAGCGCGGCCCTGGCCGGCTTCGGGCTCGAGAGCTATTACGTCACCAAGCTGCCAAAACACGAGATCGGGCAGGCGGCGGTCAACCATTTGCGCCGTTTCGGGGTGAAGGATGACTACATCGTGCGCGGTGGCGAGCGGATCGGGATCTACTATCTGGAAACGGGCGCGAGCCAGCGCGCCTCCAAGGTGATCTACGACAGGGCCCATTCCGCGGTCAGCGAGATGGAGGCAACGGAAGTGGACTGGGCGCGCGTGTTCAACGGGGCCAGCTGGTTCCACTGGACGGGGATCACGCCGGCGCTGGGCGCGAAGGCCCAGGCCAGCCTTGTCGCGGCCTG
>JBGSPJ010000697.1:0-2792 GCA_041738655.1 Rhodothermales bacterium
TCCGCAAGCTGGCCGAACGCACGACCGGCGCCACGCGCCAGATCGCCGAAGTCATCACCGCCATCCAGGCGCAGTCCAAAGCCGCCGTCGCCGCGATGCACGAAGGCCGGCTGGAGGTGGCGGAAGGCATCGAACTCGCCGGCCACGCCCGCGAATCGCTGGATCGGATTGTGTCCGAAACAACGCGCCTCCTGGATATGATCACCCAGATGGCCGTCGCCAGCGAAGAACAATCCGGCACCAGCACGCAGATGGCCATGAACGTCGAAGCCATCTCGGTCGGCGCCGAGTCTGCCTCCCACAGTGTCGCCGACATCGCGCAGGCCGCGAAAACCCTGAACGACTTCACCGACGAACTGAGCGGCCTGGTAGAGGGCTTCACGCTGGCGTAAAAGGGGTTTAAGGTTCAAGGTTCAAGGTTTAAAGGAAGAGCGTCTCCTTGAACCTTGAACCTTAAACCTTAAACCGTCAGTTGATCCCCACATCCCCGCCCATATCGCCGCCGCCTTCGTTCTGATTGCGATTGCGGCGTTGGGGCTGCCGGCCGAAGTTGTAGGTGAACGTGAGATAGGCGTTCCGCGACTGCCATTTACGCTCACCGAGCTGGTAGAAGGTGTTGTCGTCCACGATGAATTTGAAGCCCATCTGGTCGAACGGGTCGCTCACGCGGAGGGTGAGGCTCGCTTTATCCCCCATAAACTTCTGGCGGACAGAAATATCGGCGCGGGAGAAGGCGGAGATGCGGCCCTGGGCCACGTCGGTCGGGGCGCGGTAGAAGTAGGAGGCCTGGACGTCGAGCCCCTGGCGAACCTGCCACGTAGCGTTGAGGCGCGTCGACCAGGAGATGGCCGAGTTGCTGAGGTCGGTATCCAGGTTGCTCCCGTTCGTGACCACCTTGTACAGGTTGAAGCTGGCGAACCAGTTCAGCTTCTGCCCGAGGCGGAGCGAGCCGATGGCCTCGGCGCCCCACGATTCGCTCGAGTCGAAGTTCTCGAACGTCGTCGTCGAGATCCCGGTCAGCGGGTCGAGGGTTTTGAACCGCTCCATCTGGTTGATGGTCTTGCGGTAATATGGCGCCAGGCTGAGGCTGCCGAAGTTCGAGAATTGCTGCAACGCCAGCTCGTAGGCGTGGACGTATTCGGGCTTGAGGGAAGGATTGCCCACAAACAGATTGAGCGGGTCGCTGTAGTTGGCGAAGGGGTTCAGCATCCGCGTCCGGGGCCGCTGGACGCGCTTGCTGTAGCTAAGCCGGACGGCACGAGTGTCCGACAGCTTATAGGAGGCAAACGCGCTCGGGTAGACGCTGAAGTAGTCGTTGTCGAAGCGCTCGGCCGTCGTCGAGAGGTCGAACGTCGTCAGCACCTGTTCGAGGCGTACGCCACCCTGGAGGTCGAGCTTGCCCACACTGCCGCTGACGGTGCCGTACGCAGCGTGCACCTGTTGGTCGAAGGTGAAGGCATTGTTGATCTCCACATCGGGCACATAAGCGCCGGCGCCGTAATCAAACGTCTCCGAGAAAAAGGTGTTGTCAAGGATCTGCAGGGTGCCTTTGTAGCCGGCCTCGAACTTGCCGGCGCCGAGGGGGCGGATATAATCGAGCTGTCCGGTGAGCTCGTTCTCCAGATTATCCAACACATTGCCCTGGAGTTCAGGCGTGGTGTTCGCCGCGGCGCCGTCCAGGGTGCGCAGCTGCTGGGTGAACAAGTCTTCTTCATCCTCCGTGGAACGGCTGAACCGAAGGTCCGCGCTCAACTCATGCTTCGAAGTCTCGATCGTGCGCTTGAAGCCGAGCTTGTAATCCATGTTGAAGCCCTGATTCGAGCTGGCCGTGCCCCGGTCATACAACCCCGTCAGTTCGCTGTTCGAACCGAGCTGTGCGAACGTATTCAGTCCGTCGTTGTCGCCGCCTCGCAGGCTCATCTGGGCGGAGGCGGAGAGGATGTCTTTCTTGTTGAACGCGTAGTCGGCGTTCAGATTGACCATGTTGGACAGATTTTCGCGCGTGCCATCTTCGTTCTGTTCGAGGTACGTCAGCGGGTCGAGGTACCGGTTTTCACGGAAGTTATAGCCCTCGCTGAGGCGATTGTCGTACCGGAAGCCGTAGTTCGAGAAGAGGCTGAGCTTGCCCTGCTGGAAGTTCAGGTTGCCCGATGCGTTGTAGGAGTCGCTCGTGCCGATGCCGAGAGTCAGGCCGCCGCTGGTGCCCAGGTCGGTGTCCTGTTTCATGACGAGGTTGATGATGCCGGCCATGCCGTCCGGGTCGAACTTGGCGGAGGGATTGGGGATGACCTCCACTTTTTCGATGCTGCCGGCGGGGATCTGCTGCAGGTAGGACGCGAGGAAATCGCCCCGGACCGGCGAGGGCTTGCCGTTGATGTACACAACGACGTTCTGATTGCCCCGCAGGCTGATATTTCCGTCGATGTCCACTTCCACCGAAGGGATGTTCTGAAGCACATCGGAGGCCGAACCGCCGGAGCTGGTGATCTGGTCCTTGGTGTTGTAGACCGTCCGGTCGATCTCGAACGTCACGGCTTCGCGCTCGGCCACGACCTCGACGCCTTCCATCTGCTGGAGATCCGGGGCAAGCTGGATGGCGCCGAGCGCCACGCGCGGCTTCTCCCGGGAGATGGTCACGTCGTGCGCCACGGCGCTTTCGTACCCGACGAAGCTCACGTTGACATAGTAGACGCCGGCGCGGATCTGTTCGATCGCGAAGTTGCCGTCGGGGTCGCTCACGGCGCCGGTCACCAGGCTGCTGTCTTGCTGGCTCCAAACGGCGATCGTGGCGG
>JBGSPJ010000322.1:0-4392 GCA_041738655.1 Rhodothermales bacterium
CTCATTTCCGCCGCGGCCCGATGCATCGCGGCGATATCGTCCGACGAGGCCGAGATCGCCGCCAGCCGGGCCACTTCGGGCTCGAGCAAAGAACGGAGGTGAACGACGTTCATCACCTCCTCCATCGACGGTGCCGCGACGGTGACGGCCCGGCCCGGGATGACCTGCACGAGGCCTTCCTGGGCGAGCTGCTGTAACGCCTCACGCACCGGCGTCCGGCTGATGTTGAGCTCGGCCGACAGGGTGTTCTCAGCCAGTGGCGTACCCGGGGGTAGATCCCCCCGAGTGATCGCATCGCGGAGGCGTTCGTACGCCACCTCACTCAGCAGCCGGCGCGGCTCCTCCGGCCTCGGCGACCGGGGACGTATGGCAGGGCGGGACGGCATAGGCGTTACAAAAAGCGTTCATGCGTTGCGCGTTGAACATCTCCAGGTCCAACACGCAACGCAAAAACGTTCAACGTTAAACGGTTTCTCACAGCACGCGGTCGATGAACTCGCGGTTCTTCACGTCCACCTTTACTTTCATCAGCTCCAGCACACCGCGGGCAACGTGCTCCGAGTAGCGACGGAATGCTTCCTCACCCTTCTCGGGGGTCGCGCGCAGCGGGTTGCCGATCGTGCCGCTCTCGATGAACTCGTGGTGATCCATCGGGAAAGTGAAATACTTGTAGCCGTCGAACTCGACATCCGGCATCCCATCCTTCTTCTCGAACGACTTCGGCAGCCAGCCGGGGATGTGCGCCTTCGTGTTCTCGGCGCGCTCCATCCGGACGATGCTCCGGTCCCAGGCCATGTCCTGCGACGTCTCTAACTCGCTGGCGTGCCAGCCGGGGGTCTCTTCGGGCGGGTTCTCCAGCAAGCCCTTCATGAGGCCGACGTAGTTCTCCATGTACGGCTTGACGAAGCTGATCAAGGCGCCGGTTTCGTACCGCAGCTTGCGCAGGATCGGGTCGACCACCTTGATGTTCGAGCCGTGGCCGTTGATGAAGATGATCTTGTTGAACCCGTGGTGGATGAGGCTGCGGGCCACGTCGTACATGACGGCGAGGAGCGTCGAGCTGCGGACCGTGATGGTGCCGCGGCCTTCGCCAGGGCCGCTCATGTGCTGCGGCGAATAGCCCATCCAGATGGGCGGCGTGCGGAGGACGCCGATCATCTCGGACACCCGGCGCGAGATCTCCATCGCGGTGATCGTGTCCGTCCACAACGGGAGGTGGGGGCCATGCTGCTCGGTGCTCGCCATCGGGACGAGAACGATGTCCTTCTCTTTCAGGTACGCGTTGATGTCGACGTACGAGAGATCGGCCAGCTGCCAGGAGATAAATTTCTTGCGGAAAGCCTCATCGCCGGAGGTGATGGGGGCTACCGGTACGGGGTTGCGTGCGTCGAGGTCGTGATGCATGGTATGGGTTGGCGGTATGTTTCGGTACGGGCACACGGCCGTGTGCCCGTACGGTGATTGGCGATATTTTCGGTGTGCGGACGTAGGGGCGGACTCCAGTCCGCCCTATACAATTTTCAGGAACGCCTCGGCGACGAGGACGCCGAAGGCCGGGTCGTTTACGTGGTAGTCGTAGGTGTCGATCGGGATGTCCGGCCGGCGCGCGCCCAGCTTCTGGCGCAACTCGGCCAGGAAGGCGGCGTCCGCCTCCGGGTTCCAGAAGAGTCCGTTGGGTTTTACGCTGGGGATGGACAAGCCGAGCATGGGCATCATGATCCGGAGCGGGCCCTTAGCCGGCGCCAGCCGGTCGGCGAAGATCTCGCCGAGCTGGACCATCTCCTCGAGCGGAGTCCGCACGAGGGTGTACTCGGGGTTGTGGTCGTACACCGGCCGGCCCTGGAGCGCGTCCGGGATGTGGCCGGCGTGAAAAACGCTGAAGTCGATGCACCCGGGCACAATCACCTGCGGCAGCCCGAGCTGGCCGACGACCGAAAGCCGACGCGGCCCGCCGTCGTGGATGCCGCCCACGAGTGGGTCGTACACCTCATTCGTCGTGTAGTCAATCACGCCGACAAACTGGCCGGCCTCCGCCAACTCCTCCATCGCCGGGCCGCCGACGCCGTTTGAATGGAAAATGACGGCTTCATAGCCTGCCTTCGCCAGGCGGTCCTTGAGCGCCATCACCGCCTTCGTCGTGTTGCCGAGCATGGTGACGGCGACATACCGCTGGTCCGGCTTCGGGGGCGGGAGGACGTGGCCGTACTCCACGAGGCCCTTCATCGCCGCGGCGGCGTTGTCGAAGATTGTCGTGGCAATGGAATTCAGCCCGAGGATATCCACTACGGAGTGCACGACCATGATGTCGCTGGTGCCAACGAGCGGGTCGAAGTAATGCTTACCTGAGGCAATCGGGGAGAGCAGGATTTTGGGGACGCCCAGCGGGAGGCCCATCATGCAGGCCGCGCCGATCACGGCGCCCTCGGCCCCGCCCATCCCGAAGATCCCATCCAGCCGGCCCTCACGGTACAACTTCACCAGGAGGACCCGAAGCGCGTCGCGCATGCCGGCGACGGCCTTACCGCGGCTGCCGGCCTTCTGAAGCGCCTCGATGGTCGTCCCGCCGTAGCGGGCCGCCTCCGCGTGGTCGATGTCCGGCACGATCCCCAGGGGATCCCCGAGGATGCCGGCGTCGATCACCGTCGTCGTCATCCCCAGGGCCTGCATCCGATCCCGCACGTAGGCGAACTCGGGGCCCTTCGTGTCGAGCGTTCCAACCAGGACGATGTTCTTCTTCATAACGTTCAACGCTCAACGTTTAACGTCACCGGATAAACGGCAGCAACTTCTCGGCGCACAGCTCCACCTGCCAGTTGTAAAACTCCTCGCTGATCAGGCTGCTGCCATGGTCCTCGATGAATTTCAACTGTTCGGGGGAGATGTCGACCGGGTTGCGCTCCACGGCGTTCGGAAACTGGTTCGCCGGCGTGCGATCGACCGGCGAGACGAACTCGACCGTCAGCGCGCCGTCGTAGCCGGCCGTCATCAGGGTGCCGACGATCTTGAGCCAGTCCAGATGCCCCATCCCGCAGGCCATCCGATTGGAGTCGCACACGTGCACGTCCACGATCCGCTTTCCGACGGTGCGGATCGTCTCGAACATATCCGCCTCCTCGATATTCATGTGGAACGTGTCGAGGCAGACGCCGCACTCGGGCCCGGTAGCCTCGGCGAGCGCAAGCGCTTGTGCGCCGCGGGTGACGAAATAGGTTTCGAAGCGGTTGATGGGCTCGATGGACGGACGCACGCCGGCCTTCATCGCGAAGTCGTAGATCTCCTTCATGCCCTCGACGGCCCACTTCCACTCGTTCTCCGGCGTCGAATCCGCCGAAATCTTCCCCACCGTGCCCGGGACGATGCTGATCTCGTACCCGTCGAGCTCCTTGACCATCGTAATGCAGTCCTTCACATACTGCACCGACATCGCGCGTTTGCCGGAATCCTTGCTTACCAGGCTTCGATCGCCCAACATGAGCGTCACCGTGCCCCAGCAGCGGATCTTGTTGTCCTTGAGCAGCTTACGAACGTCCTTCGTCTTGTACTTTTCGGGCTCGCCGCTGATTTCAATGCTTTCATAGCCATATTTGGCAAGCCGGCGGACCGTCACCTCGAGCGATTCGGCCCGCATCCAGTTATGCATGGATAGATGCACGGGGTTGATGAGTTTAAGGTTTAAGGTTTAAGGGGTTCAAGGTTCAAGGGATTCAAGGTTCAAGATGGCACAATCCCCTCCTTGAACCTCGAACCTTAAACCTTAAACCCTAGATCACCCTCTCCGCCAGCAGTTCAAACAATCCGTTGACGTGCAGCCCGAACGCGCCGGCGTGGCGGTTGAGGACCGCGAGGGTGCCGGGGCACTCGGAGACGACGCCCTGGGCGCCGCGGCTGCGAGCATCCTCCAGTCGAGATTTCGTGAGTTTGTCGGCGATCTAGGGCTCGGCGAAGGCGAGCGGGAGGTTGCCGGCCGGGAACGCGCGGTCGCCTCGCCAGAACAACTCCACCGGCGCATCGGGGAGGACGGCCCGCAGCAGCGCGCGAGGCGCGTTGATCCGGCCCTGGACGCGGATGGTGTGGGTGGGGTCGACGTACGCAATGGGAACTCCGACGGCCGCCCGGTTAAACGAAATCGCACCCTCCTGCAATTTTCCGGCGAGGAAGGTGGCGACATCGACGATCTCAACGCCGGCCGGCAACGCAAGGCCGAGACGCTTCGAATAGACTTCCCCGAGCGCGAACTCGGCGCCGGGGCTGAGTACAAACAGCCGGCTGGCGCCCGTCTCGCGCAGCTCGGCGAGGGTCGCCTCGGCGAGTTGTTTCGCTATCCCTTCGTAGCCGAGCGACGCCGGTGTGAACCCGTCGTTACGGCCCCGCCCGATGAGCACCGGGTCGACT
>JBGSPJ010000049.1:0-8473 GCA_041738655.1 Rhodothermales bacterium
CGCCTCGCTCGCCACGGCCCACCCGCCGGCCGCCTTCATCGCCGAGTCGATCCTGAGCTGTGGCGGTCAGATCGTCCTGCCCGACGGATTCCTGGCCAGGGCGTACGCCGCCGTCCGCGCCGCCGGCGGAGTTTGCATCGCCGATGAAGTGCAAGTCGGCTTTGGCCGTGTCGGCTCGCATTTCTGGGCGTTCGAGACCCAGGGCGTCGTGCCGGACATCGTCACGATGGGCAAGCCGATCGGCAACGGGCATCCGATGGGGGCCGTGGTGACCACGCCGGCCATCGCCGAGGCGTTTAACAACGGCATGGAGTACTTCAATACCTTCGGCGGCAACCCGGTCTCATGCGCGGCCGGCCTCGCGGTGCTGGATGTGATCGAGGACGAAGGCCTCCAGCGCCACGCCCTCGAAACCGGCGCCTATTTCCTGGACCAGCTCCGCGACGTCATGGACCGCCACCCCGTCATCGGCGACGTGCGCGGCCTCGGGCTGTTTATCGGGATCGAATTCGTTTCCGACCGCGAGACCCGCACGCCCGACGCGGCGACGGCCTCCGCCGCCGTGGAGGCGCTCAAGGCGGAAGGGATCCTGCTCAGCACCGATGGGCCGGACCACAATGTCATCAAGATCAAGCCGCCCCTGCCGTTTGATCGGGAGAACGCCAACTCGATTTCAGTCGCCTTAAGCCGTTTTTTGACACGCCGGTAAGATTAGGAGAACTTCTTAGACGGAAGGCGTTATAACAATTGTTTCACCTTTACATGCTTAACGATCAAGACCATGAGCACTGAGAGAATCAAAATCCGTCGCATAGGTAATTCCCTGGGCATCATCCTGCCTCAAACCGCCCTTTCCGCGTTGAATCTCGGCGAAGGCGATGAACTGTTCCTATCCGAGTCATCCATGGGCTACACACTTACTCCCTACGACCCCAAATTCGCGGAGGCGCTCGAAGACGCCCGCGAATTCATGAAAACACATCGCAACGCCTTCAAGGAGTTAGCGAAATAATCTACCAAGATATGGCCACCCCCGACCCCATCTGGCTCAGCAAAGAACTGGTAATGGCGCTACACGAAGAGTCACTAGCGCGCTTTGGCGGGCTAGCCGGCGTCCGAGATATGACGCTCCTCGAAAGTGCGCTCGCAAAACCACAACACCTCTTTGCATACGACGAGGATGCCACGATATTTAATCTTGCGGCATCCTACTGCTTTGGGATCATTAAAAATCATGCGTTTCTGGATGGAAACAAGCGAGCAGGCTTGCTGGCAACGCGCGCATTCCTGTTTCTGAATGGCTATTCGTTTGTCCCTCCCGAGGTTGAAGCGGTGACCATGATAGAGCAAGCAGCGGCCGGCGTGTACGATGAGGCTGCTCTCGCATCCTGGATCGAAGCTTGCTCAACCCAGAGGGCCTCGCCACCACAACCTGAATCCTGAGATCATGCGTTTGCACATCGTACTCTCGTTCATCGCGCTCTTCGTGACTCGCTCGATTGTAGCTCAAACGGCTTCTAAGGAGCCGTTTCTCGATGCCGTCGATGCCTTTCTCGCGACCCACGTCCGCGCCGGCGGGGTCGATTACGCGGCCATCCAGAAGCAGCCGGCCGCACTGGATGCCCTGCTGAAGACCATCGCCGAAACGAACCGCGCCGCCCTCGCGCCGGCCGACGACAAGGCGTTTCTGGTCAATGCGTACAATATTCTGGTCATCAAAACGGTCGTGGACCGCCTCCCCCTCGCCTCGCCGCTCGACGACGCCGGCTTTTTTAACAAGGCCGCCTACCCGGTCGCCGGCGCGACCCTTACGCTGGACGACCTCGAGAAAAAGACGCTCTACGTCGCCTACCCGGACGCCCGCCTCCACTTCGCGCTCGTCTGCGCCGCCCGCGGTTGCCCGGAGCTGATCCCCGAGGCCTACCGTGGGGCCACGCTCGACGCCCAACTCGACCGCCAGACGCGCCACGCCATGACCAGCCCCCAGATTGTGCAGTACGACTCCGGCTCAAAAACCGCCCAACTCTCCGAACTCTTCACCTGGTACGCGGCGGACTTTACCCGGAATCACGCTTCGGTCCTTGCCTTCATCAACGCTTACCGCGCGACGCCCATCCCCGATGGTGCGACGGTTACGGCGCTGCCGTATGACTGGAAGCTGAATGATTAGCGAATAGCGAATAGAGAAAAGCGATTGGGGAGGGGGAGATTGTTTACATTACGGGACTGGCATTCTTCGAGCTTCTGACCGCAATCCGATGACACGACGCGTTTTTTCTTTTGTCCTGCTTGTCCTCTGGACCCTCTCGCCTGCAGCCACTGCGCCAACCATGGCGCAAACCGGCCGGACGCCGGCGCCGGCGCGGAACGGGATGGTCGTCAGCAGCCACTTTCTTGCCTCGGAAATCGGCAATGAGGTGCTGCAAAATGGGGGCAACGCCGTCGACGCCGCCGTGGCGACGGCATTTGCGCTGGCCGTGACGCTCCCCTCCGCCGGCAACATCGGCGGCGGCGGCTTCCTGGTCTACCACGGCACCGACGGCGTCACCACCTCATTCAACTTCCGCGAAAAAGCCCCGCTGGCCGCCACGGAGACCATGTACCTGGACGGCCAGGGCAACATCCGTAACGACAGCAATCACGAGGGCGCGCTGTCGGTCGGCGTCCCGGGTACGGTTGCCGGCCTCGAAATGGCCCACCAGCGCCTCGGCTCGAAGCCGTGGGCGGAACTCGTCGCGCCGGCTGTCCGCCTCGCCGAAGAAGGCTTCCCTTCCACCTGGGATATGCAGGGCTACCTCGAATGGCTTGAGAAAAATCCCGATCGGTATCCCTCCACCTCTCGAGCGTTCCTAAAACCGGGTAACAAACGATACGAACCGGGTGAGCTGTGGAAACAACCCGATCTCGCCGAGTCGCTCAAACGGATCCGCGACAACGGCCGCGATGGGTTCTACAAAGGGAAAACGGCCAAGCTTCTGGCCGATTTCATGAAGGCCAACGGGGGGATTATCACAGAGGAAGACCTCGCGCGGTACGAAGCCGTCGAGCAGCCGCTCATCCACGGCACCTTCCGTGGCTATGATGTCTACTCGATGGCGCCCCCCAGCTCCGGGGGCATCGCGCTCATCGAGATGCTCAATATTCTGGAGGGATACGACCTCGCGGCACTGGGCCACAATTCGGCGGCGTACATGCATGTCGTCACCGAAGCCATGCGCCGCGCGTACGCGGACCGCGCGATGCACGTCGGCGACCCGGCATTTAACCCGAACATGCCCGTCGATCGCCTGATCTCGAAGGCCCACGCGGATGCCCTACGGCAGACGATCGACCTCGACCGGGCCTCCGTCAGCGACCCTACTCTGTTCAATGAGGCCTACGAAAGCGAAGAAACCACGCACTTCTCGGTTGTCGACGCCGCCGGCAACGCAGTCTCTCTCACCTACACGCTGGAGAATTCCTACGGCTCGTCGATGGTCGTCGAAGGCGCCGGATTCCTGCTCAACAACGAGATGGGAGACTTCAACCCGGTACCGGGCAAGACGACCACGACGGGACAGATCGGCACCCCGCCCAACCTCGTCGCCCCCGGCAAACGCATGCTCTCGAGCATGACGCCGACGATCGTCGCGAAGGACGGCAAACCGGTGCTCGTCATCGGCACACCGGGTGGCCGCACCATCATCAACACGGTCCTTCAGGTAGTGCTCAACGTCGTCGAACACGGCATGAACGTCGCCCAGGCCATCGAGGCCCCGCGTTTCCACCACCAGTGGCTGCCGAACGAGACGATCATCGAACGCTGGGGCATCTCGCCGGACACCCGTGCTGTGTACCAGTCGAAAGGCCACACGGTAAAGGAACGCGGCCAGATCGGGCACGCGATGGGGATCTATATCGACTACAACGAAAAGCGGCTCTACGGCGCCTCCGACTCGCGCGCGTTTGACGGGCGGGCGGTTGGGCACTAAACGATTATCGATTACGGATTATCGATTGGTGAGGGGATCTATCCACTTGACACCCGAGGTCGGCTATGAAACCTGCTTCTATCCTGTTGTTAATCGTTGCCCTGGGGCTTGCGCCTGACGCAGCCGCGCAGCCGGCCGTGGAAGTCGGCCGCCAGTCACTCCAGCAGATCAAAGGGTTCTATCTCACGGTGGACATCGAAGGCAGCCGGGGGCTGACGGAGGAGGACGTGCTGGATGTAGTCTCTATCCGCCGCAACGTGGCCACGCGGCTTGCCGATGCCGGCCTCCATGTCATCGAAGCCACCGAGGTGGTCGATGTCGCACGCGTCCCGAACCTGTACGTCCACATCAACATGCTGGACGCCGGCCAGGGCATCGTGCCCTTCGCCATCAACACCCAGTTCTACCAGGAAGTGCGCCTCGCCGAACAGCGCCTCCCCACCATCGCCTCCACCTGGGACACCGGCCTCGTCGGCGTCGTCTCCTACGACACGTTGGAGCTCATCGGAGAGTCGGCCGTGACATCGGTCACGAATTTCATCGACGACTTCCGCTCCGCTAATTCACGAAATCGTTGAACGTTGGAACGTTGAACGTTTACCCCAACTTTTCGGCCAGCAGGTCCTTCACCATCTGAGGGTTTGCCTGCCCCTTGGTCTCTTTCATCACCTCGCCGACAAAAAAGCCCATCAGACCCGTCTTCCCGTCGCGGTACTGCGCCACTTTGTCCGGGAACCGGGTGACGAGCGACGTCACGATGGGCTGGAGGGCGCCGGCGTCGCTCACCTGGCGGTAGCCGCGTTCTTCGACGATCGCCGCCGGGCGTTTGCCCGTGGCCACCATGGCGGCAAAGACATCCTTCGCGATCCGGGTCGAAAGGGTGCCGTCCTCGATGAGATCGATCAGCTCACCGACGGCATCCTGACGCAGCGTGGTGTCGGCGAGCGGCCGGCCGGCGAGTTCGCCCGGCAGCGCATGCACCACCCAGGCCGCGACGGCCTTGGGGGCATAGCCAAGCGCCTGCGTGGCATCAAACAGGGACGCCAGAGCGCTATCGGCGACGAGTGCCTCGGCCTCGGAGAGGTCCAGACCGAGTTCGTCGGTGTAGCGATGGAACACAGCGGCCTCGACGGTGGACAACTGTTGGACACGGTCGGACGCGCTCGGGGTTTTCGGGGTCGCGCGCGGCTCAACGGCGGCAACAGGCGCAGCAGACTTCGCAGCCGGCGTCGCGGTCTTCTCCACTTCTTTCGCCCAGGTATCCCGCAGGGTCACAATCCGATTAAAGACCAGCTTGCCGGCGGCGGAGTCCTGGTCGACCACGAAATAGCCCTGGCGTTCGAACTGAAAACGCTCGCCCGGCGTCGTGCCGGCGAGGCTCGGCTCGACGACCGCACGCGACAACACAATGCGGGACTCCGGGTTGATGTTGTCCAGAAATGTCTTCCCTTCTTCCCCTTCCGGATCGGGACGCGAAAAGAGACGATCATACAGGCGGATCTCCGCCGGCACGGCGTGCGCCGCCGACAGCCAGTGCAATGTCCCCTTCGCTTTCCGGCTCTCCCCGCCGCTTAACGTCTCGGGATCGTACGTGCAATGCACCTCGACAACCTGGCCGGACGCGTCCTTCACGACCCCCGTGCACCGGATGAGGTACGCGTACCGCAGCCGCACCTCCGCGCCGGGCGAAAGCCGATGGAATTTCTTGGGCGGGTGCTCCATGAAGTCCTCCCGCTCGATATACAGCTCACGCGAAAACGGCACGAGACGCGAGCCCTCCTTCGGCACGTCGTGCGGCCAGTAGGAGGCTTCGTGGTGTTCGACCTTCCCCTCGGGGAAATTCGTGATCACCACCTTGAGCGGATCCAGTACGGCCATGACGCGCGGCGCCTTGTGATTGAGGTCGTCCCGGATGCTGTATTCCAGCAGGGCGATATCGTCCTCGCCGGTGGAGCGGGTAATGCCGATCCGGTCGCAGAAAGCCTGGATGGACTCCGGCGTGTACCCGCGCCGGCGCAGACCGGCGATCGTCGGCATCCGAGGATCGTCCCACCCATCCACATACCCCTCGTTCACCAGCCGCAGCAGCTTCCGCTTGCTGGTGACGGTGTAGTTCAGGTTGCGCCGGGCAAACTCGTGCTGCCGCGGGCGGGGATTCCAGTCGATGGGCACGTTCTCGACGAGCCAGTCGTACAGCGGCCGGTGCACTTCGAACTCGAGCGTACAGATCGAATGCGTGATGCCCTCGATGGCATCGGACAGCGGATGCGCGAAGTCGTACAGCGGGTAGATGCACCACGCGTCGCCTGTGCGGTAGTGGTGGGCGTGCTTGATGCGGTAGAAGACGGGGTCGCGCAGGAGCATGTTCGGCGACGCCATGTCGATCTTCGCCCGGAGGACATGCGCGCCATCCGGAAACTCGCCGGCGCGCATGCGCGCGAAGAGGTCCAGGTTTTCGGCCACGGAGCGGTCGCGGTGCGGGCTGTTTTTGCCGGCCTCGTTCACCGTCCCGCGCAGGGTGCGGATCTCCTCTTCGTTCAGGCTATCGACGTACGCCTTGCCGGCTTTGATGAGCATCACGGCGAAGCCGTAGAGCTGCTCGAAGTAGTCGGACGCAAAAAACAGCTTGTCCCTCCAATCAAAACCCAGCCAGCGGACGTCGTTCATGATGGACTCGACGTATTCGATCTCTTCCGTCTCCGGGTTCGTGTCGTCGAACCGCATGTGGCAGACGGCACCCGGGAAGTCCCGCGCGATGCCGAAGTTGAGGCAGATCGAACTCGCGTGGCCGATGTGGAGGTAGCCGTTGGGCTCCGGCGGAAAACGCGTGGCGACACGGTCTCCGTTGAGGCCGGAACGCAGATCGTCGTTGATGATGCCGCGGATAAAATTGGTCGAAGGCGCGCGATCGTCGCCAGAGGGTGACGTGGGTACTACAGACACAGGATTGGTGGCCACAACGGGCGCTAAGAGGTGAAGGAGAACTCAGTTGGAGAAGATGCGGACGGCGACCTGGCCGCCGGCGTCTTCGAGGCGCTCGACATCGGTGTCGGCGAACCAGCCTTCGTCGGCCGGCTGGGGCTCACCTGTGTCGTCCGGACGCTGGTAGTCCTTGATTTGTGTGACCCAGATGAGGTTCTTCTTGATGCCGGGCGCTACCTCCGTGTTGGGTGCGAAGTCGCTCGCCACCCCTTCTATCGCACCGAGTAGCTGGCCCTGCTTGTTGTAGAGATGGACGCGAACGCGGTCACCGAATTTGATCTTTCCTTCCATGGTACCGTGCCGTAGGGCATCGAGCCGTACGCGATCGAGATGGAACGGTGTAAAATGCCCGGAGAGGCATTTATCAAGAAACCGTAGGACGTACCGCATCGGCGGAGGATCCCTGAAAGAGAAAGGGTAACTGCGAAATAATCATGCTTTTTTTGATCTTTCCCGGGGTTTTCATACTATCGCCGAAAGGCGTTGCAGCAAGCGCCTGCTTCTTCATACCCCGCGGCCATGGTCACCTCGGTCCTCCGTTCCCTCCTACTGGCGGGCGCTCTGGCGCTCACCGCCCTGTCCCCTACGCTCCTCGCCGAGCGCGTCGCCGGCAACTGGCACATACAAATCGTCCTCGATGCCAGTAGCGGGTCGGCCTTCCTGCAGCTCGAACAGGAGGGCGAGACGCTCCGCGGCGCCTACCAGGGCCTCCTCGGCCGCTCGGCCGTCACTGGCACCCTGCGTGTCAACGAGATCGCGTTCACGGTGACCAGCGGCGGCCAGACGATCACGTACTCGGGCACGATCGAGGACGGCGCGATGAGCGGCCGGTGCGACTACGCCGGCGCGGCCACGTGTACGTTCCGGGGGATCCGGTCGGAGTCGTAAAACATCGTTTCAATCATTCGGTGGCGAAGGAGACGCTCCACAGGAGCGTCTCTACGGGTGCGTCTCTACGGGTGCGTCTCTACGGGTGCCCACCAGATTTCGTGAGGCTTACCTCACCAGCGTCATCCGTTTGCTCTGGGCGCCGCCAGCCGTTTCCAGCCGGTAGAGATACGTCCCGCTCGGCAGCCTTCCGGCATCAAAGGCCACGCGATGCGGGCCGGCGGGCAGGGTGCCGTCCACCAGGGTTTCCAGCCGGCGCCCCTGGATGTCAAACACAGCGAGCCGGACGGCTTCGGGGCGGTTCAGGATGAAGGTAATCGTCGTCTGCGGATTAAACGGGTTGGGGTAGTTCTGGTCGAGTAAAAACGACGCCGGCAACGCGCCGCGCTCGACAGCCACGGGGCTCGCGGGGTTGGCGATGAGCGACAGCGCCTCGTACGGATGCCCGAACAACACCTCGCCGACGACGACCGGGTCGAGCCCGAACCAGTCCTGCAGCATGGTGGCGTAGATCGTCCGGAAATCGTGCTCAAACAGGATATTGCCGGCATCGTCCAGGTTCACGAGGTCGGGCGCGCTGCCGTAGAGGCCGCCGTTGACGCCGTCGCCGGCGACGAACAGGGGCGCGGCGG
>JBGSPJ010000065.1:0-20536 GCA_041738655.1 Rhodothermales bacterium
CGGCCTTCGGCGCAGCGACCTTCTTCGGGGCAGCAGCCTTCGGCGCGGCGACCTTCTTCGGGGCAGCGGCCTTCGGCGCGGCGACCTTCTTCGGGGCAGCAGCCTTCTTCGGGGCGGCCTTCTTCGCGGCAGCCGGCTTGGCCGACGCTTTCACAGGTGCCGTGTAGCGGCCGATCAGGAGGGATTTATTGCCCTTCTGCTCGCCACCCATCGTCTTGCTCATGGCGTAGTAGCCCTTCGAAGGTACGAGGCCTTTCTCACGAAACTTCTTCTGGATGCTCGTGATGACGTTTTCGGGAAGCTCGAGCACTTCCAGGCTCTCGCCCGGGGTCAGTTCGCGCGCCGCGGCGACGTAGCGATCGTATTTGCTGGCGCCCGTGACCGAGAACGTGCCAAAAAGCTCCTGCGAGCGCTTCTTCGTTACCCGCTTGGGAGCAGGCAATGCTTCAGGTTTAATCCGACTCATGGTATGCGTGATTTTGTTATCAGGGTGTGGTACTGCCCTGATGTATCGACGGCATACCGGATACTTAAATAGGAAGACCCTACTGGATAGAATCGATCATGCGGCGGAGGTCGGCCGGCGTGAGTTTTCCCTGGCGGACGAGTTCGTTCAGTGCTTGCTCTACCGCATCGAGATCCGTGGCGCCGGCGCCCGGCCGGCGTTCGTCCATCTCCTGCGACGCAACGCGGTGGATGGCTTCTTCGAGGAAGCGGGTTACGTAGTCGGCCGCGGCGGGTTTTCCGGAGAAATCGAGGACGAGTTGGATCGTGGCGCGCCCGCGGTTTACGTCGAGTTCCAACTTCTGCCCCCCCATGAGCTTGCGCCGCGAGCGGACGGCGATAAGGTCGGTATAGAGCACCTCGTGCGCCGGCTCGAGGTTCGAGTTTTGAAACACGAGCCGGTCGCCAGTGAAGAGCGCGCCGTCGCCGGCGGTGCCGAGCAGCGTCGCGTCGTACAACGCCACCACCTCCGTGTGGCGGAGCTTCTTGGCGTAGTCCGAAAGCGCGTTCTTGAGCTTCTTTTCGGGAATATCCGGGGCCACGAACAGCCCCACGGTGGGGTCGTGCGGGATCAGATCTCGAATCAGTGCCTCCATGAGTGACGTTGCACGTTAATGCGTTGCGCGTTTTGCGTTTGGTTCTTCGAATCCTCCTTCGTGGCCCAACGTGGCGTACCAGAATTGAAAACGTTCAACACCAAAACGTGCAACGCGTAACACCACGTACGAGGTGACCAACGTTTTAATGGGGGATGATCCACCCGCTATAAAAGACCACCCAGATCAGGAAAAAGATCGGGACGAGTACCGGCACCGAAAAGCGGGCGACGTAGGCAAAAAACGACGGTGTACGCACGCCGTTACCTTCTGCGATGGCCTTCACCATGAAATTCGGCGCGTTGCCGATGTACGTGAGGGCGCCAAAAAACACCGCCGCCACAGAAATGGCCTGGAGATAGAACCACGACAACTCGTCGCTCAGATCCACCGCCGCAAAATGCCGGACGTCCTCCTGGACGTTTACGTCCAGCCCGAATTTGCCCATGGCTGCGGACACGAAGTTCAGATAGGTTGGCGCGTTGTCGAGGATCCCGGAAAGCGAACCGGTGCCCCAGTAGAACACACTCACGCCCAGCGAATCCGCGTTTTCGCGCGCGAAGCTGCTGATCAGTTGAAGCGCCGGCTGCATGGTCGCAAATATCCCCAGAAACAGCCAGGCAACTTCCCGAATCGGCTCGAAGGAGAAGTCGTTTTCCTTGAGGCACTGCCGGTCCGCAAAGCGGTACGCCAGGAACGCCACGCCGAACATCAGAATCTCACGAATCCCGATCGGAATGTGAAAGGCCGTGTGCAGGTTGGGGACGAAGGGCAACACGTTGGGATCGACAAACACCAACAGGATGATTATAGCCACCCAGACAAAACTTCCCTTGCCACGGATACTGACAGCGGGCTTGGTGGGGTCGGGCACGGGGCCGGCGACCGTATTGCGCCGGTCCAGCACGTAGAAAACCATCAGCACCATGGCGACGGTCGGCAGCCAGATGTACCAGACGTGGGTCAGCGTCCAGAAAAACGGGACACCTCGTAGGAAGCCGAGGAAGAGGGGCGGATCCCCGATCGGGGTGAGCGCGCCGCCGATGTTGGCGACGATGAAGATAAAAAAGACGATGTGGTAGGCCTGGATGCGGCCGGTGTTGAGCCGCATGTAGCTGCGGATGAACAACATCGCCGAACCGGTCGTGGCGATAAAATTCGCGACGATCGCCCCCACGAACAGCAGGAGCACGTTGTTGCGCGGGGTACAACGAACGTTGATATTGAGGAAGATGCCGCTGGCCGCGATAAACAGCGAAGAGACGAGAGCGATGAAAGAGAAATATTCCGAAATCGCGTGCAGGAGCGGCGTCGGATTCGATGTGTAGAGATAGAACCCACCGACCAGCACGCCAAAGGCGATCGAATACCTTGGGTAGTTGTGATGCCAGTGGTGGGCGTAAAAGATGGGACCCGTTGCGATCATGATCAGCAACAGGACAAACGGGATGATGAGCCACTGGGGCGGATCCTCGCCCTCGGCCGGCGCCAGAACGGATGCGTGGGTCGCGGCTGTTTCGGCTACGACTTCAATGGGAAAGGCATCTTCCGTGGCATCGGATTGCGCCAGAGCCGGGCTCGCGAAGGCCGGCAGCATGGCCAGAAGCAGCAGACAGGCCGGCAACAGCCCGCTCCCTTCGAACCATCTCGAACCATACAAACGATCCATACGCACAGAGAGCCCTGCGGGGATAGGGTGGGAAGTCTTCTAAAGCGGTACCCGGTCGGGAATATATAGGCTGGATTGAATAGTTGCACAGCCTCGCGATAGAAAGCGCTTTTACCTTGTGTTAAATCCAGGCAAAAGATCGCTCCCACCCGCCGCCTCACCCCTCATCCGCGTGCATTTCCGCCGCCGCCACCGTCTGCGCCATCAGCATCGCAATCGTCATCGGGCCCACGCCGCCCGGCACCGGGGTGTAGGCCGCGCATCGATCGATTACCGCCGGAAGTTCGATGTCTCCCACCGGCCCGGGGTTATACCCTGCGTCCACCACGACAGCCCCATCCTTGATCCAGGCCCCGCGGATAAACTCCGGCCGGCCCACCGCCCCCACCACGATATCCGCCTGCAATACCAGATCCGCCAACCCCCGGGTGCGCGAGTGGCAGATGGTGACCGTGGCGTTGGCATTCAGCAGCATGAGGGCGAGCGGTTTGCCCAGAATCGGACTCCGGCCGACGACCACGGCGTGCCGACCTTCCAGGGGGATCTCGTAGTGCGCGAGCAGCCGCATGATACCCGCCGGCGTGGCGGAGCCAAAGGCCGGCTCGTTCATCGCCATCCGGCCAAACCCATGGGTGGTCACGCCGTCCACGTCCTTCCCCACCGCGATCCGATCAAAACACGCGCGCTCGTCTATCTGCGCCGGCACCGGGTGCTGGAGCAAAATGCCGTGCACGTTCCGATCCACATTTAGCCGGTCGATCTCCGCCAGCAGCTGCGCCGTTGTGGTCGATTCCGGCAGGATCACCCGCTCGGACGCCATGCCGATCCGATCACACGCGTTCCCCTTCATCCGAACATAGGTCGCCGACGCCGGGTCGTCCCCCACGAGGATGGTGGCGAGCACCGGTTTTCGCCCCGTCCGCCGCGTGATCTGGTCCACCCGCACCGCCAGTTCAGCCTCCATCTGACGCGCAAGCGCCTTTCCGTCGAGTACCAGTCCTGTGGATGTGTTCAAGGTTCGAAGATTAAAAACTGTTGAGATATTCAATGAAACCCTCTTGTTATGTCTTCCCGCACTTGATGCGGGATCCAGCCGTCTTGCAAATCGACGGGATCCCGGCTCGGAGGCCGGGATGACAATGCGGTTTTGTACGTTGATGGTGCCAATGTTAAGCGTTCAGGACCGCGAACGGAAAAATCCCAACGGTTTCTTAATGATTAATGATTCGCGCGAATCACGCCGGCGTCGGGGTCCGGAAACCCGAGATGGCGGCGAGGACGCGATCGGCAAATCGCTCGCTGGGTTCTTCGGGCGACCAGGATTCCTGTCGGGTCGTACTCTGGTGCGTGAAAAGCCAGTGGACCAGCAGGCGCACCTCTTCGATCTCCGGTTTAAAATACGTCTCCTGTCGCACCTCCTCCACCCCGAAAATTCGGTCGATAAACGCGTGCACCCGTTCCGCGTCCGCTCCCGAGGGATCAACCGGGCAGATCATCGAGCCGGCAAGCCGGCCATATCGGATGGCGAGCACGAGGCGGTTGTCGCCGCCGGGCTCGTCGGACAGGACGATGGCGTGGTGTTCCAGGACGGGCGCGGCGATGCATCGCTGGCGTTCGAGCAGCCGTTGGACCAGTTCCAACAGGTCGCGGAAGCCGGCGGCCTCCTCGAACTGCATCGCGGTGGCGGCCCGGCGCATGGCCTCTTCGAGATGCGGCACGATCGAGGCGTCTTGCCCGGCGAGAAAGGCCCGCACATGCCCGATCTGAGTGCGATAGTCGACCGCATCCACCAATCCCTCGCACGGCGCCTGACAGCGGCCGATTTCAGCGTAGAGGCACGCGTGGCCGGCCTCGAACTTGGTGTCGCTGCAGGGGCGGACCAGGTACCAGCGCTCGATCAGTTCGACGATCATCTCGGCTTCGCGCCGGCTCGCGAGGGGGCCAAAATAGGTTGCCCCGTCATCCACCAGAATCGGGCTGATAGTGATACGCGGGAACGCCGCCCGCTCGTCCAGCCGCAGAAACTGGCGGTGTTTGTACCGCAACTGGGCCTGGTTGAAGCGCGGCGTCAGCTTTTTGATCTGACGGGATTCCAGCATCAAGGCCTCGAGTTCGGATGTCGTCTCGTCCCACACAATCTCCTGGATCGTGTCGATCATCGTGCGCAGCCGGGCATTGTGCGCCTCGATCGAGGTGAAGTAGCTCCGCACGCGAGACTGCAGGCTCTTGGCCTTGCCGACATATACAATCCTCCCCTGACCGTCCTTCATGTAATAGACCCCCGGCCGGTCCGGCAGGGCGCGGAGCGTTTCAGAGAGGGCGCCGCGCGGGCCTTTTGCCTCCGCCGGCCGGCCGTACGTCCGGTACTGAAAACCGAGCAGCTCGTCGAGCGTCGAGATACCATATTCGTACGAAACCCGCTTCAGAAACCGGATCAGCACCTCCGCGGTGGCCGTCGCGTCGCCGAGGGCGCGATGCCGGCCTTCGACGCCGATATTAAAAAAGGCCGCCAGCCCGCTGAGGCCCTTCGACCGGAGGCCCCGCAACATCCGGCGGGCCAGCCGGAGCGTGCAGAGGGTGGGCGATTCGAGTTGCGGTTTACCGATCCGGCGAAGCTCGGCGTTGATGAAGCCGAGGTCGAAGGACAGGTTGTGGGCAACCAGCACCCCATCCCCCAGAAATTCCAGATACGCCGGCAACACCGCGGCTGCGTTGGGCTGATCGAACACCATCCCCGTCGTAATACCAGTCAGCTGCGTGATACGCGAAGGAATGGAGCGCCCCGGGTTGATAAGCCGGCTGAATCGATCCACGATCTGGCCATCCACCACCTTTACCGCGGCAATTTCGATGATCCTGCCGTCGTCCGCCTGATGCCCGGTGGTTTCGGTGTCG
Source organism: Rhodothermales bacterium (assembly GCA_041738655.1). GTDB lineage: Bacteria > Bacteroidota > Rhodothermia > Rhodothermales > JAHQVL01 > JAWKNW01. The sequence continues at coordinate 5,665 of JBGSPJ010000065.1, forward strand.
GTAACGATAAAGGGGATGCCAGAAAACGACATGCCAGTTGAATCCGTAATACCGGTGTAGAAGGAGTGCGCGGCGGGCGACGAAGAAAAGGCGGCCCCGGGAGTCTGCTGCGCCGCGCCGGGGAAAGATAAGCGCGAAGAGGGCTCCTGTTCCACCGACTGGCGCAGGTGGACGCGACCGGACCGGCGGTGAAGTGCACGTACTCGGGAACTGGATTAAGGGATTCATTATACAACACCTCACACCCCCCTATTGTCCCCCCTGAAGCCCCCCCGATCATGGGTCAGCAACAGCTCCTCCTGCTCGTTCTGAGCCTCATCCTTGTGGCTGTAGCCGTGGTGGCCGGCCTGTTCATGTTCGACGAAAACCTGCGCAAAACCAACGCGGATGCCCTCGTTTCGGACGCGATCAACGTCGCCAATCAGGCCCAGGCGTGGAAGATCCGGCCGGCGGCATTTGGTGGACAACCGGGCGAGCCCCGCAACAACCCGACGGACTTCACCGGCTTCACCTTCCACTCCGTCGCCCTCAACGAGCCTTACGTCACCCTCCACGGCACCTTCAGCTACCAGTCGAGCGAACGCGGCCTCGTCATCATCGGCTCAAACCAGGAACTGGGCACCCGCGTCACGCTAACCGTAAGCGGCATCACGGATCGGGACATCATCGCAGTGGTGTCCTCGACAGATGAGACGGCCGCCGTGGCCGAGTAATACCAGGCGTAAGCCTCAGCAGAGGCGCGCCATGACCTCCGCCTCGTAAAGTCCGCGCAGGTGCCCACCCCCGGGAACAAGCCTCCGCACGTCCACGATGGCCGCATGGCCTTCGTCCATCGCCACCGACGCCCCCGTCAAGACATAGACCACGCTCGACACATCCGGCTGGTGGTGCACCGTCAGCACCGTCGCCGGGTCGACGAAGTCAGCCAGCGCTTCCGCGTAGACCTCGATGCCGGCCCCCGGGCGTAACGCCTCAACGACCAGCGGAGCAACGCCGAGGGCAGCGGCGAGCAGATCGGCTGTTTCCCGCGCCCGGCGATACGGACTGCACAGGAGCGCGTCCGGCTTGAGTCCGGCCCGCCTCATGGCGATACCCTGGTTCTGGAGCAAGACAATACCCGCCGGTGTCAGGGCCCGATCGTGATCGGCCCGGGCGGATGTCGGGGATTCGGCGCGGCCGTGACGCATCACGATCAACTTCATTTCTGACTCTTGTTTTTTCTAGAAATATTGGCACAACGGCCCGGGGTATTTGATCCGGCAAACAGTAGTATGCCCGGGATTCCCGTGCAAGGGTTCGGCCGAATTCCATCGATGCGCCCGGGGAAAAGCGCTTCGTTTGCCGGCGCGTCCGGATCCCGCCGGTACACCAATCTTAACAACGACCATGAAAATTACCGTGATAGGCGCCGGCAATGTAGGCGCCACCGCTGCGGACTGTGTTGCCCGCAAGGATATGGTGGATGAAGTTGTCCTGATCGACATCGTCGAAGGACTCCCCCAGGGCAAAGCGCTGGACATCCAGCAATCTGCCCCGATCCACCTCTTCGATACACGCGTGATCGGTACGAACGACTACCGGGACACCGCCGGCACCGACATCGCCATCGTCACCGCCGGCTCGCCGCGCAAGCCGGGCATGAGCCGCGACGACCTCCTCGCGATCAACGCCCGGATTGTACGTTCGGTGACCGAGCAGCTCGCCGCGCACAGCCCGAACGCGATCCTGATCGTCGTCTCAAACCCACTCGACGTGATGACCTACGTCGCCTACAAAAAGAGCGGTTACGCAAGCGGCAAGGTCATCGGCATGGCCGGCGTGCTCGATACCGCCCGCTACCGCGCTTTCATCGCCGCCGAGCTGGGTTGTTCGGTCCGCGACATACAGGCGCTCCTGATGGGCGGCCACGGCGACACGATGGTGCCGTTGCCCCGGTTTACGACCGTCGGCGGCATCCCCCTTCCCGAACTGCTCTCCACCGAGAAGATCGACGCCATCGTGGAGCGTACGAAGTTCGGCGGTGGCGAGATCGTCAAGCTGATGGGCACGTCCGCCTGGTACGCTCCCGGAGCCGCCGCCGCCGAGATGGCGGAGGCCATCGTGAAGGATTCCGGTCGCGTGTTGCCCAGTGCTGCCATGGTGAACGGCCAGTACGGCCTGAAGGACCTGTTTATCGGCGTCCCGGTCCGCCTCGGCGCCAGCGGCGTACAGAAGGTGATCGAGGTGCCGCTCAGCGCCGCCGAACAGCACATGCTCAACGCCTCCGCCGAAAACGTGCGGACCAACATCGAAGCCCTCGAGCGGCTCGACGCGCAGGCGTAAAAGGAATAGCGAGTAGCGAGTAGACGATTAAGCGATCGGAGGGGAGCAGCTAGACGGTCGTAGGCTGCTCCCCTTTCTTCCGCCCTTACCGGCCGCCCCCTGTGACGCCATGTACCGTATCCCGGTCTACGCCCCGAACATATCGAAGGAACGCCTCGGCGAGTTGGTACTGGCGCAGTTGGCCGACGAGATGCCCGGGCTATCGGTGGCGCTCCCTGTCCGCCAGGTCGCCTTTCGGGCGCCCGAGCTGGACATCCTCGTGCCGTCGGATCGTCTTGAGGACCTTCTTCCGGTGTTCGGCGCCTTGCTGGCGGTGGGACGGGGCCTCGGGGCCTCCCAGTTTCAGATCAGGCATTCCGGCTTCGACATGCGTCCGCGCAGCACCGCCGTGACGCCCGACGAGCTGGAGCGGCTGTTGATAGCCAGCCTGGGATTTGTCCTGGAGCAGATGGACATGTACTGACGCGCCCGGGTATTAAAAATCCGTGAAAGCACATAGAGCAGGAAAGGAATCGGTAAAATGCGGCGTTAAAGCCGCCGATACGCGGGAGACGGCATGCAAGCTGCACTACCTCGCGAATCAATCCAATCTTACTGGCGGTAAATGCCCCGAAATCAGGCCTTTATGAACAATAGCGTCATCAAGCTCAAGCGAGGATACGACATCAATCTGCGCGGAAAAGCGGAAAAAACGTTCCTCGATCTCGAGCAGCCTACCCTTTTTGCCCTCCATCCGAGCGACATTCTCGGAATGTCTCCGATCCCCAAGCTGCATGTGAAGGAGGGGGACGAGGTAAAGGCCGGACAGCCGCTGTATTTCGACAAGCCATCGCCGGCCGTACAGTACTGCGCGCCGGTGAGCGGCGAGATCGTCGAGGTGCGTCGCGGACAGAAACGCGCCATCGAGGCGGTGGTGATTCTGGCGGATTCGAAGGTCGAGTTTTACGACCAGGGCCGGCTATCCGACAAGGCCTCCCGCGAGGAAATCGTCCAGTACCTGTTGAAATCGGGCGCCTGGGTGCTGATGCGCCAGCGCCCGTTTAACGTTGTGCCGGATCCGGAGGTCGTACCGCGGGACATTTTTGTCTCCTGCTTCGACACCTCGCCCCTGGCCCCGGATTACGGGATGCTGATGCAGGGCAAGGAGACGGCGTTCCAGCAGGGGCTGCGCCTCCTGGGCAAGTTGACGAGCGGCCGGGTTCACCTTGGTCTCCCGCCCACCGGCCCCGAGGTCTTCACACGCGCCGAAGGCGTCGTGAAACACACTTTTTCGGGCCCGCACCCTGCCGGCAACGTGGGCGTGCATATCCACCACGTCGCGCCCATCCGAAAGGGCGACGCCGTGTGGGTTTTGAAGCCCCAGGACGTAGCCATCATCGGCCGGCTGGCGGCGGAAGGCATCTACGATCCGCAGCGTACGGTGGCCGTCGTGGGCGACGAACTGACCAAAACGGGCTACTATAAGACCCGCATCGGCGCATCCCTCAAGCCGTTGCTCGACGGACGCCTCAAAAACGATCACGTACGGGTGATCTCGGGTAATCCGCTTACCGGCACCCGCGTCTCGAAGGACGGGTACCTGGGGCTGTTCGACGATCAGGTCACCGTCATCGAGGAAGGCGATCGTCCCGAATTCCTCGGGTGGCTCTTCCCGTCGTACCCCCGGCCGTCCCTTTCGCGGACGTTTCTGTCGTACCTCACCCCGAACAAGGAATACCACGTCAACACGAACAACCACGGCGAACTGCGCGCCTACGTGATGACCGGGGAATACGAATCCGTCGTGCCCATGGATCTCTACCCGCAGCATCTCATCAAATCGATCTTGTACCGGGATTTCGACCAGATGGAGGGGCTTGGGATTTACGAAGTGGTCGAGGAAGATCTGGCGTTGTGCGAGTTTGTGTGCACGTCCAAACAACCCGTCCAGAGCATTTTGCGTGAGGGCCTCGAGGCCATGCGCATCGAAGACTAACGCAACCACGTGACGACGTCGAAGGAGACGCGCTTATGAAACTGTTTGAAAACCTCCTCGGAAAGGTTAAACCACATTTCGAAAAAGGAGGAAAGTTAGAGAAGTACTATTACGGCTTCGACGCGCTGGAGACCTTTCTCTTTGTGCCGGGCCATGCTTCCGATCCCGGTGGGACGCACATCAAGGACGGCATCGACCTCAAACGGACGATGTTCACCGTGGTGATCGCGATGGTCCCCTGCCTGCTGTTCGGCATCTGGAATGTTGGGCACCAGCACTTCCTGGCGCTGGGCCAATTTATCGGCGCCGGCGACGGGTTCATGGACAAGATCCTCTACGGTGCCCTCCAGGTGCTGCCGATCGTGATCGTGTCCTACGGCGTCGGGCTGGGGATCGAGTTCGGGATCGCGATCGCGAAAAAGCACCCGGTAAACGAGGGCTTCCTCGTCTCGGGGATGCTGATTCCGCTGGTGATGCCCCCCACGATTCCACTGTGGATGGTGGCCATCGCGACGGCGTTTGCCGTCGTGCTGGGCAAGGAAGCGTTTGGTGGCACCGGGATGAACATCCTGAACGTGGCGCTCACGGCGCGTGTGTTCCTCTTCTTCGCCTACCCGATCTACATGTCGGGCGACGCGGTATGGATCGCCGGCGACCCCGCCCAGTTCGTCGACGGCTTTTCGGGCGCCACGCCGCTGGGCGTCGCGTACCTGGACGGCATGGCTGGCCTGGCCTCTATGCAGCACGTCAGCTACGACCTCTCCAGCCTGATCCTGGGTACCATTCCTGGGTCGATCGGCGAGACGTCTGCCATTGCGATCGCGATCGGCGCCGTGATCCTGCTGGTAAGCGGAATCGGCAGCTGGCGGATCATGGCGAGCATGCTGGCCGGCGCCTACGTGACGGCGGTTGTCTTCGCCCTGACCGGCATCGACCCGTTTAATGGCGTACCGCCTCACTACCACCTGTTCATGGGCAGCGTTTTATTCGCGGCCGTTTTTATGGCGACCGACCCGGTAACGGCCGCGCAGACCACCCGCGGGAAGTTCATTTATGGCTTCCTCATCGGGATCTTCGGCATGATCATTCGCGTGCTCAACCCGGCCTACCCCGAAGGCTGGATGCTCGCGATTTTGCTGATGAACGTGTTCGCGCCGACCATCGACCACCTCGTTGTCCAGAGCAACATTAAACGGAGACTCAGCCGTGCACTCAAATAAATACACGTTTCTCTATGCGCTCGGAGTAACGGCTGTCGTGGCCGTCGTCCTCGCGCTTGCCGCCGCCGGGCTCCGCCCGCTTCAGGACGCGAATGAGGCTCAGGCCAAACGGATCGCGATCCTGCAGAGCGTGATCGATGTCAATCCCGAGACGGCGGAAGCCGACTACAAGAAGTACATCGAAGAGGTGGTTGTGAATGCCGCCGGCGATGTCGTCCCCGGCGCCGTCGCGTTCGACCTGAACATCAAGAAGGAGTCGAAGAAAGCTCCTGAAGAGCGGCTGTTGCCCATCTTCATTTACAAGGGCGAACAGCGAACCAACTACATCGTACCGCTTCAGGGCAACGGCCTCTGGGGACCGATCAGCGCATTCCTCGCGCTCGACCAGGATCTGAATACGGTGTATGGCGTCGTGTTCAACCACGACAAAGAAACGCCGGGCCTGGGCGCCGAGATTAATACCGATCTGTTTGAAGATCGTTATGACGGTAAGAAGCTGTTCGATGACAGTGGCGCCCTGCAGTCGATCTCCGTGCTGAAAGGCTCCGGTCACGACACCTCGGATCGCCCGCATTACGTGGATGGCCTCTCGGGCGCCACGATGACGAGCAACGGCGTAACGCGCATGTTCGCGAATGAACTGAAGTTCTACGCTCCCTATTTCAATAAAACCAGATCGTAGGTACTACGTCTATGAGTACGGAAACCGCCGCCGCTCCGGGAGTCAAACTGGCAGAGCCGAAAGAGGCGATGTTCTCCAAGAAGAACCGCCGGCTGCTGACAGACCCGTTCAACGATACCAACCCCATCACGGTACAGATTCTGGGTGTGTGCTCGGCCCTCGCCGTCACCACGCAGATGAAGTCGGCCTTTGTGATGGCGCTTTCGGTTACGGTCGTAGTGGGCCTCTCCAACATGACGATTTCGCTCATCCGCAATTCGATCCCCTCGCGCATTCGCATGATCATCCAGCTGACGGTCATCGCCGCGCTGGTGGTGCTGGTCGATCAGGTGCTGAAGGCGTTTGTGTACGACGTGAGCCGGCAGCTGTCGGTTTACATCGGCCTCATCATCACCAACTGCATCGTGATGGGCCGGCTCGAGGCCTTTGCCATGGCCAACCGCCCCTGGCCCTCGCTCTTGGACGGCCTGGGCAACGGCGCCGGCTACGGCTTGATCTTGCTCGTTGTGGCCTTTTTCCGCGAGTTGTTTGGGTCGGGAACGCTGTTTGGCTTCCACATCATCCCGCAGGCCGCCTACGATATGGGCTATGTCAATAATGGCGTGATGCTCACCTCCGCCGCCGCGATGTTCATCATTGCGATCATCATCTGGATTCAGCGTTCCGTCAACGCGAAACTCGTCGACGTATCCTGACCCTGAAGCTCGGTATCAGACCGTAAATTGCCATGGAACTGGTCAATATCTTTATAAAGTCCGCCTTCATCGAGAACATGATCCTCGCCTACTTCCTGGGAATGTGCTCGTTTCTGGCGGTTTCCAAGACGGTGAAGACGGCGTTCGGCCTCGGCCTCGCGGTTATCTTCGTTCTGGGCATCACGACGCCGATGAACTGGCTCGTCGACACCTACTTGCTCAAGGAAGGCGCGCTCGCGGGCCTTTCGCCGGCGCTCGCGGATGTCGATCTCTCCTTCCTCCAGTTTATCGTTTTCATCGCCGTGATCGCGTCGATCGTGCAGCTCGTCGAGATCATCGTGGAGCGCTTCTTCCCGGCGCTGTACACCTCGTTGGGCATCTTCCTGCCGCTCATCACGGTGAACTGCTCGATCCTGGGCGGCGCGCTCTTTATGGTGGAACGCGAATATTCGTTCAGCGAATCGACGGTGTTCGGTGTCGGCGCCGGCTTCGGCTTCTTTCTGGCCATCGTGGCGATTGCCTCGATCCGGGAGCGCCTGCGCTACGCGCATATCCCCGCCCCGCTCCGCGGGCTCGGCATCGCGTTCATCATCACCGGCCTGATGGGCATCGCGTTCATGAGCTTTGCCGGTATCCAGTTGTAATCGGCATCCAGTTGTAATCGGCATCCTACTGTAAGCGGATAGACCTCACAGATACATGGAACTCCTCAACATCCTCCCGGTCGCCCTCGCCAGCCTCGGTGCGTTCGTCGCCGTGATCCTGGTGCTGGTCGGTCTGCTGATCCTCGCCAAAGAAAAGCTGATGCCCTCCGGGGACATCAAGGTCATCATCAATGGCGATGACGATCACGCACTCACGGTCAAACCGGGCTCCTCACTCCTTTCCGCCCTGGCCGAGAAGACCATCTTCCTGCCTTCGGCCTGCGGCGGCGGCGGTACCTGCGCCATGTGCCGGTGCCAGGTGCTCGAAGGCGGCGGCGACGTGTTGCCGACCGAGATGAACCATCTCAGCCGCAAAGAGGCCAAGGAGAACTGGCGCCTCGCCTGCCAGGTCAAGGTAAAGCAGGACATGAAGATCCGGGTGCCCGAAGAGATCTTCGGCATCAAGAAGTGGGAATGCACCGTCGTCAGCAACGACAACGTGGCCACCTTCATCAAGGAGTTCGTTGTGCAGCTGCCCGCCGGCGAAACGCTGCACTTCGAGTCCGGCGGCTACATACAGATCGACGTCCCCCCCATCGAGGTCAACTTCAAGGACATGATCGTCCAGGAGCGGTTCCGGGAAGACTGGGACAAGTTCAAGCTCTGGGACCTCAAGATGAAGAACGATGAGCCCATCTTCCGCGCCTACTCGATGGCCAACCATCCGGCGGAGGGCAACATCATCATGCTCAACATCCGTATCGCGACGCCGCCGTTCGACCGCGCGAAGAACGGGTGGATGGACGTCAATCCGGGCATCTGTTCGTCCTTTGTCTTCTCCCGCAATCCGGGAGACAAGGTGACGATCTCGGGCCCGTACGGCGAGTTCTTCATCAAGGACACGAAGAAGGAGATGGTGTACATCGGCGGCGGCGCCGGCATGGCCCCGCTTCGCTCCCATATCTTCCACCTCTTCCATACCCTGAAGAGCGACCGGAAGGTCTCCTACTGGTACGGCGGCCGCTCGACCCGCGAGTTGTTCTACACGGACCACTTCCGCGACATCGAGTCCAAGTTTCCGAACTTCTCCTACCACATCGCGCTGTCCGAACCGCTGCCGGCGGACAACTGGACGGGACCGGTGGGCTTCATCCACCAGGTGGTGCTGAATGAGTACCTGAGCAAACACCCGGAGCCGGAGGAGATCGAATACTACCTCTGCGGCCCCCCGCTCATGCTCAAGGCCGTCATGAAAATGCTCGACGACCTCGGCGTGCCGTCCACCAACATCGCCTTCGACGACTTCGGTTGATCCATCGGCACCTTGTGAGAATGTCAAAAAGGGTCGGCCATGGCCGGCCCTTTTTTTATGATCGCGCGACCCCGCCACGTATCGCCTCCCGGCGCCCAGCCTCATGCGCAACCGTCTGATTGCAGGGTATGCCAAGTATGCCCTCCTCTTTCTCGCCCTGCTCGCATGGTCCTTCTGGCGGCGAAGCGGCCAGGCCGAACAGCCCATCCTGGAGCTCACAGGGCGGACCATGGGCACCACCTACAGCATCCGTTACGCCGGCCCCGCGAGCCGGCAAGCCCGCGATCAGGCTGGGGTGGATTCGGTACTGCTGGCCGTCAATCAATCGATGTCGACCTATATCCCCACCTCGACCATCTCCCGCATCAATGCCTCGACCGAAGTGGGCACCCCCCTCCCCATCGACGCGCACTTCCTGACTGTCTACCTCGCGTCCAAAGCCGTGTACGAGGATACCGACGGCGCCTTCAACCCGGCGGTCGGGCCGCTCGTCGAAGCCTGGGGGTTCGGCCCGGAACGCCGGCAAACGATGTCGCAGGAGCGCGTCGACTCCCTGCTGGCGCTGGTGCACTTCGAATCGTTCAAGATAACGGACGACTCGTTGCACCTGACCAAGTCGATCGCCGGCGCCCATCTGGATTTCAGCGCGATTGCCAAGGGGTACGGCGTCGATGAAGTCGGCCGGTACCTCGCCGCATCGGGCATCGAGGCCTATTTCGTGGAGATCGGGGGCGAGGTCGTCGTGCGGGGCGCACATCCCGCCGGCCGGCCGTGGCGCGTGGGGATCGATCGACCAGTGGAAGATGCCACCGAACGGCAATTGCAGGCCGTGATCGAACTGGAGATGGGCGGACTCGCCACGTCGGGCAATTATCGCAACTTCTACGAGATCGACGGTCAGAAATACGCCCACACGATCGACCCGACGACCGGCTACCCGGCCAAGACGACGCTGCTGAGCGCTTCCATTCTGGCTGCGGACTGTATGACGGCGGACGCCTACGCTACGGCTGCGATGGTGATGGGCGCGGAGCGCGCGCTGGCCTTTATCGGCGAGCGCCAGGAATTGGAGGGGTTTTTTGTGACCGCGGGACCGGATGGCGGCTACGTCGAAACGATGACGCCTGGTTTCGAGGGCCGGCTCGCGGAAGCGCCCGCCACGGCAGGGGCTGGCTCGTGATGGGGGATTAGTTAACCAGACGGTTTAGTTCGTCGTTTCGAGCTTACACGGCTCGTCGACCTTCTTGCCGCACACCGTACACTCGCCCAGCTGATTCTTCAGATAGGGGTTGTTGCTGCTGCACGTGCCCTTGAACTCGCCATCCTTGACGAGGAGGATGCGGGTAGCGATCATGGCAAAGGCGAGGCCCATGACGACGACGGCAGCGAGTACGGTTTCCATAACGATCGGTTGGTTCTGGTGATGGTGTTCTTAAGACCTACCGTTCGTTATGTTTCGACCGCGGCGTGTTACGAGTTAAGGCGCGCTCACCGCGTCGTCGCCCGAAGCCAGGAAGCAGATGCCGGCGCCGGCGAAGAGGACGATGCGGACAAAGAGCAGGTCGATCCCATCGAGCGGGAGCCATACCGCCGCCTGGATCAGGACAAACAGCAGCGCCATGCCGGCGATGAAGTAGCTCGTCCGTCCGCGCGAGGCGACAGGCTGCAGCGCCTCGGATGTGACGGGTGAATCGGCCGGCGCGAGGGCTGACTGCCTGGCCGGTATTCGGGTGAGCACAGGCGTCACCGGCGTTTGAACAGGACGAGGCGTCGACGTCCGGCTTCTGAAGCGAATCTGAGCAGGAAGCGTGGAGGAGGCCGACGGAAACGAGGTCAGGGTATAAGCGGTATCGATCATGGGGGCAGGGGTCTGATGGAGCAAACCTGGTATGCCCTGAGATGCGAACACCGCTCTTAAAACCCGTCACGGCGCGAAGAAAAAGTATCGCGCGAGACCCAAGCTTTTGTGCTGACGTTACGCGTTGACTCGTTGCACGTTATACGGTGCAGCCTAAAAAACACCATCCGACGAAGCATGGTGCGAATCAAAACACCAAACGTTCAACGGAAAAACGTACAACGAGGTTATTTAAACACGTCGAACAGGTAGGTGTATTTCAGCGTCACGCTCCGGTTTAGCAAATCTCCCGGAGCGTACAGGATGGGATCTTCGCTCGTGAAGTCCAACCCACTGGCCTGGTTATAGACAAGGAAAAGGCCCGTGTTGGCCGACTGGAGCCAGCCGAAGCGGACGTTCATCGACCACACTTCCGCCTGGTCGTTGTACTGGATCAGGTTCTGGAGGAAGATGCGCGGTGTAAACGAGTAGCTGAGCCGGGCGCGGAGCAGGTTGCTCGTGAAGTCGCCCGCTGGCAGACTGACGTCGTTGCGCTGCAGGGAGAACTCCGACGTGAATCGATCGCCGCCGCGGACGCGGAGCGTCGTCGTCGTCGACACCCGATCGCCGCCGAAGAAGCCGCCGGCGAACAGGCGCTCTTCGAAGCTCACCACTTTGCTCCGGTTCGTCATGAACACGAGCTGCGTTTCAGCCCAGGTGAAGCTACCCTCAGGCACATTGACGCCACCAAGCTCGAATGTATCTCGCACGCCCTCTGTACGGATATTCATGCCCGAGTGGAACTCGATCCCATTGCGCCAGACCCAGTGCGCGTCGATGTGCGTAAAACCCGTCTCGAAGAATCCATCCGTATAACCCCAGAACGCGCGATAGGCGACGTGGGGCCGGATCTCGAGCATGCCGATGAAGTCGGTAGGACGAAAGCGGGTGAAGACGAGCGTATTGATTTTGCGGTAGCTCTGCCGGGCCAGAAAGCCGACTTCCGGGTTGAAGGTATCCGACACTTCGCTGTACTGAGCCGTCAGGAGCACGGCTTCTATGTTGCGCTGGGCCGCGATGTCGAAGGCATGCTGCGAGCCGTTCAGATGCGGCGAAAACGAGCGTGCCACATACGCTGTGATGTCGGTATTATCCCCGATCCCCATCTTCCCATCAATGGCAATGAGCCGGTTGTACGGGTTGTCGATCCCAGACGCCAGGCCCGTCCGCCCCTCGCGGTTCACGATCATCGCCCCGATGCCGCTACGGTGCTGCATCTTCTGTTCGATGCGCGCCACACCGAAGTTGTTCGACTCCGTCACGCCGTCCAATGCCTGGGTCTGCATGTTCAGGAAGCCCACACTCGTCCGGCCGACGCTCCCCGATACTCGCGCGCCGCCGATGATCGGCACGGTCTCGCCGCCGTCGCCAATGCCGATGCGACGCGAGAAAAAGAGCTCCACGTCGCTGCCGGTCTGCGCCGTGCCATCCGCATTGATCGAGAACAGGCCGGCGTTTTCGAGGAAGAAAGGTCGCTTTTCGGGGAAGAAGAGCGAGAACCGGTCGAGGTTGATCTGCTGCTCGTCGACCTCCACCTGTGCGAAGTCGGTGTTGTAGGTCAGGTCGAGCGCCACGCTTGGCGTGATGCTGTACTTGGCGTCCACCCCGAAATCGCCCGTCTCACCGCCGGCATCGCCAATCCGGTCCACGCTGGATTGACCGAGGACGTAGGGCATGATCTTCAGGTTACGCGGATTGGGCACTTCGAGCCCTTCGAGGGTGCCGGCGCGGGAGACGCGGTAGAGGTTGTACTGGCGCGGCAGCGGCGCCCAGTAGGCGATTTCGTTGTTGTGGCGGATGGTCCGCTGGAAATTGACCCCCCAGGACTGCGCCGTCTTCTTGGGGAAGCGGAGGGTGCGGAAGGGGATGGCAAACTCGGCGCTCCACCCGTAGTCGCCGGTTTCTGTGCGGACCTCCCACGATCCGTCCCAGTTGACGTTGAGGCCGCCCATCGAACCCGACTGCTGGCCGGCCGTGCCGAACTGCCCGCCACCCTCGTTCGAAATCTGCGCATCGTATTCGATGCCGGCCGGGCTGGTGCCAAAGACGAACCCGCTCTGGGTGTCCATGTACGTATCCAGCACGAACTGGAAACTGTCGATCCCCTGCAGGTCTCCGTCGCGCCGTGCGTCAGAGACGATGATCTGGCCGGCATCCTGGTGGTAACAGACCACACTCAGGTAGAAGAACCGATCGTCGTAGGCGATCTTGACGGTCGTGCGCTCCGTCGCGGGGTTGCCCTCGTCCGGCGTCGTCTGCCAGAAGCCCTCGATTTCCGGAGTGGCCGCCCAGGCCGGGTCGCCGAGTACGTTGCCGTCAAGTGCCGGCGCCTCTGCCATCCGGACGGCCTGAGCCACGGGAGCGACGAACCGTCCGTTTGAGCGTTCGGGCGCACTGGGTTGGGCGAGCACGGAGGATGAAAGGATGCCGGCGCCAAACACCAGCGAGAGTACAAAACGTCCGACGGTAGCCACGAATAGTGTCCAGCTAAAGGAAGGGGTAAACCAATCGAAAGTAGGGTGGGAAAATGTAAAAGATGTTAAAAAACAGCCGTTCGCCGGCAATTCGTCGCTTCCTTCCTGCCCTGGCATCCGATCTATCCCGGCAGTATACTCCGATGCTTTCGCCCACGAACCGATCCGAACCATGAACCGACCCGACCAGATCAGCCGACTTCAAGACGCCTCCGAGGCGTGGGACCTGATCGTCGTCGGCGGCGGGGCGACCGGGCTGGGGACGGCCATCGAGGCGGCGGCACGGGGGTACGCGACATTGCTCGTCGAGCAGTCGGACTTTGCGCGGGGCACGTCGAGTCGGAGTACGAAGCTGGTCCATGGCGGCGTCCGTTACCTGCAGCAGGGCAACGTCTCCCTCGTGGTGGAGGCGCTGCGCGAGCGAGGCCGGCTGCTGCGCAACGCCCCACATCTGGTGCACAATCTGCCGTTCGTGGTTCCGAATTACGACTGGTGGGAGGGTCCGTTTTACGGGATCGGCCTCAAGATCTACGACATGCTGGCCGGCAAAGAGGGGTTTGGCCCGTCCCGCCACCTCTCCCTGGAAGAGACGTTCGAGCGCATTCCGACGATCGAGCCGGAGGGGCTTCGCGGGGGGACGATCTATTACGATGGCCAGTTCGACGACGCGCGGCTGGCCATCAACATGGCCCAGACGGCCATCGACCTGGGCGCGGCCGTGGTGAATTACGTCCAGGTAACCGGTCTCCTGCGGCAGAACGACCAGGTCCGGGGCGTCCGCGTGCGCGACCTCGAGTCGGGCACCGAGCATGAGCTCAGGGCCCTCGCCGTCATCAACGCGACGGGCGTATTCAGCGACACCCTCCGCCACATGGACGACGCAGCGCTGCCGCCGCTTATCCAGCCGAGCCAGGGTATTCACATCGTGCTGGACCGCTCGTTCCTGCCCGGCGACAGCGCCATCATGGTGCCGCATACGGACGACGGCCGCGTGTTATTCGCGATCCCCTGGTACGAGCGCACGGTGATCGGCACCACCGACACCCCGGTGTCCGAGCCCGCGCTCGAACCGCGTCCGCTCGCACACGAGCTGGCGTTTCTGCTCGAACACGCCCAGCGCTACCTGACGAAAGATGCCGAGGCGTCGGACGTACTGAGCTGTTTCGCCGGCCTGCGGCCGCTCGTTCGCTCGGCCGAGGCCGGCGCCACGTCGGAGATCTCGCGCGACCACACGTTGCAGATTTCGCGGGGCGGACTCGTGACGATCACCGGCGGTAAGTGGACGACCTACCGCAAGATGGCCGAGGACACCGTAGACCACGCCGCCGTCGTTGCAGGCCTGGAGGACCGGCCGTCCGAGACACATTCGTTGCGGTTACACGGATGGCACGAATACGCCGAACAGTTCGGGGCGTTGGCGCCATACGGCGCGGATGCGCCGGCCGTGCGGGCGACCTGTCGGGAGCAGCCGGGCTGGGCCGAGAAGCTGCACCCCCGGCTCCCCTATCTCAAGGGTGAAGTCGTCTGGGCCGTCCGGCATGAAATGGCGCGGACGGTCGAGGATGTGCTTTCGCGGAGAACCCGCGCGTTGTTGTTGGACGCCCGCGCGAGTATCGAGGCGGCGCCGGAAACGGCGCGGTTGCTGGCGGAG
>JBGSPJ010000075.1:0-1541 GCA_041738655.1 Rhodothermales bacterium
CGGCCTTCGCGGCCCTCCCGGCCGGCACGCTGACCACGCTGCTCGAGCCGGCCAACCAGGCCACGCTCGCCGGCATCCTGACCTACCACGTCATCGCCGATGAAGTCACAGCTGCCGAAGTTGTAACCCTTACCTCGGCAACGACTGTCAACGGCGCCACGGTGGCGATCAGCGTCGTCGACGGCGCGGTGTTCATCAACGACGCCGAAGTGACGACGACGGACATCGAGGCCTCGAACGGCATCATCCACATCATCGACGCCGTGTTGCTCCCGCCCGCCGGGAATTAAGGTTGGAGGACGCTCTTAACCCGGGCATGATTTCCGCATAAAAAAACCCGGATTCACGCGAATCCGGGTTTTTTTATGGCTTTGGGGTACGGTGCTTCGTTTGCGCCGGACGTACACGCGGTGGCGAATCCTGTTCGGATGAGATCGCCGGGTTACGGAGCCTGGGGGGCTCCTAACCCGGCCTACGCGTGTCGCCAAATGGAATGGTGGCGCCAAATGACCCGGGCGATTTCAACGCCGATACCAATCGAACTGCATAAAAAACGCGTGCAACGCGTCGGCCACTTTGGCGGCGCCGGCTTCGGAGGGGTGCTGGTTGTCGCCGTTGGTACCCTGGTAATCGGCGGTGGACCACAGGATGCCGCTCGCGTTGGCCATCATCGTCCCGTTGGCCCAGATGTACGGCCCCCAGCCAATCCAAGGGGCGCCGGGTAGCTGGCCGGCTTGCCATTTTTCGATCACGGCGTTGATCGCAAAACCGCCTTCGTACGAGATCGGCTCGCCCCGCGCCGCCTGTTTCCGATCCTCCACATAACCGCCGTAAATCCGGCTCGAGTGGAAAACGGCCTGGACCGACGGAAACTCGTCGCCAATCTTCTGAGACAATGCGCCGATGTTATTAATGAGGTCGTAATAGTCGGCGTTGGCTTCCGGCAGCGTGATGCCGTCGGCCGTGTCCTGGTTGGCGTCCTTGGCCCAGACGACTTTTACCTGGTCGAGCGAATAGTTCTGGGTGATGTCGTCCTTGCAGCGCTCCCACAACGTCTGCTCCGACAGCCAGCTTTCAAGCGCGCTGCCGCCCACGGCGCAATTGATGAGGACGATCTGGTCCGACACGTCCGGGTGGCCTCCGTAGAGATCCATGAACCGCGAGAACTCCTGAAAGCCGTTGCTCATCGAGATCGCGATGATGATGATCTTATCGCCGGCCGCCTCGACGGTCGGAACGCCATTGTCCACCAAGCCCCCCTTGAGGCCGTAGTAGGTGTCGTTCGGCCCCATCCTATCCAGGGGGATCATTTCGTTCATCGAGCCGGCGTCGCTGGCCAGCATCACCGTCACATCCTCCCCTTCCTCAACCAGCCGCTCGAGCGACTGCGACTGATAGCCGGCGCGCTCCACCTCGATTTGTAGTGTCGCGGCCGCAAACGCCGAGGCAGAAGGGACATTGAGATCGGCCGAACCCGCCGTAAACCGGGCCGTCGCCTCGCCGACGCCCGAGGCGTCGCCGAGCTTGACGAGCCGCCCGGC
>JBGSPJ010000078.1:0-7411 GCA_041738655.1 Rhodothermales bacterium
GCCGCCGCCGGCGACCCGAACGCCGGCGCCTTCCGGCTCCAGCACCCGGATGACGCCTCGGTCTACCGCTCCGTCCAGCTGTGGGACGACAACGTCGTCGATGTCTGCCTCCCGTCCACCCTCGCCTTTGTCCGGCACGTAATCGACGAAACCGTGGCCCTTTACCGAGAGGCAGGCGCGCCGCTGACCACGTTCCACGCCGGCGGCGACGAAGTGCCTCGCGGCGTCTGGGTGGGTTCGCCCGCCTGCCTTAGCCAGTCCCCCACCCCGGATCCGGAGATGCTCAAAGAGGCGTTTTTCGACTCCGTCTATGCGATGGTCGACGCCCACGGCCTCGTCATGGGCGGCTGGGAGGAGATCGCGCTGCATCACGGGCCGGCCGGCAAAACGCCGAGCGAGGTATTACGCGGCAAACGCGTCCGCGCCAACACCTGGAATACAGTATGGGGATGGGGAGATGAAGACAACGCCTACCGCCTCGCCAACGCCGGCTACGAGGTGGTGATGAGCAACGCGAGCGACCTGTACTTCGACCTCTCCTACGACAAAGATCCCGAGGAGCCTGGCTACTACTGGGCCGGCTTTGTGGATACCTACCACGCCTTCGCCTTCACCCCGCTCGACCTGTTTCAGTCCGCCCGCTTCGACCGGATGGGGCAGCCGCTCAACCCGGTCGCGCTGGCGCGGGGGCGAGCGCGGCTCACCACCGAGGGCCGGCGTCGCATTATCGGCATCCAGGGGCAGTTGTGGAGCGAAAACGCGAAGAGCCGCGAGGACCTGGAGTATCTCATCTTCCCGAAATTGCTCGGCCTTGCGGAACGGGCCTGGGCCTCGGCACCGGCCTGGGAAACCAGCCCGCCCTTCGAGGGCGCCACGTACCGCGCCGACGCCTGGAATGGGTTCGCGAACCAACTCGGGCAACGCGAACTGCCCCGGCTCGACCGCCTCGCCGGCGGACTCGACTACCGCCTCCCGCCGCCCGGCGTCCTCCTGCTGGATGGCCTCGTCCACGCCAACACCGCCTTCCCGGGTCTGGCCATCCATTATTCATCCGACGGCTCGGAACCCGGGGCCGACACCCCGCGGTATGAGGCCCCGCTGCCCCCGGGCCCGGTGTATCAGTTCCGCACGGTCGACTCCCGGGGCAGGGGCAGCCGGACGGTCCGCCTCGTTCCCTGACCTCTCCGTCGCAGCGCTTTTTCGTGATTTCAGAGGCCCGCCTTTCCTGGCCTCGCCCGTAGCCGATCCCGTTCCGGGGCGGCCTGTTTTTCCTTGACGGTATTTCGCAGAAGATACCATGATTCCGTGACCCCCCTGTGACAGGTCGGGGCGTCTAATGATGCTTATTAGGATGGCGGAAGCGACGGCCAGCGCTATCCGCACCCACCTCCCCTGGACGAATGATGGACGTTTTCATAGGCATTACTACGTCGTTTAACGAGGACGAACAACGCATTGACAGCGCCTACGTGGAGGCGGTGGCGGCTACCGGCGCGATCCCGATCATCCTGCCGATGGCCGTTTCCGACGCCGCGTTGCGCATGATCGTACAGCGGCTCGACGGCCTGGTGGTTACCGGCGGGCCGGCGATCGAGGAGGGCCTCGTCGGCGAACTGCCCTCGGATATCGACCGGACGCACCCCACGCGGTTGCGCGCCGATGCGCAGTACCTGGACCTGGCCGAGGAGGCCGGCCTCCCGGTCCTGGGCATCTGTTACGGTATGCAGCTTTTGAATGCCCGGGCCGGAGGGACGATTTATGCCGATGTCCAACGCCAGAAAAATACCCCGACGCACAGCACTAAACGCGGCGCGCAAATGCACGATATAGAGATCAGCCCGGACTCGCTCCTGTTCAGCGTCCTGCAGCAGCCGCGCATGACGGTGAACACGCGCCACATCCAGGCCCTGGCCTCGGTCGGCGCGGGGTACCGGGTGTCGGCGGTCGCGCCGGATGGCGTGATCGAGGCCATCGAGCGGGTGGATGGCCGGGCGATCGGCGTCCAGTTTCATCCGGAAAAAATGGATGCCGGCATGCGCCCTCTTTTCCAGTACCTGACCGACCGCGCAAAAGCGCGATCGGCACAAACCGCGGCATTATGACGAAGGCTCGCCAAAATGCGCTTGACGGTCGTAGCCGGCACGTGCCTTGTCCAGCCCGGCCCGTGCCGGCGCCGCGGACAATTGTAGGAGATCCGGGCGCTCCGGCCGGCCCCTTCCTCCCCCTGTCGGTTTCCAGTCCCGCGCACGGCCCGAAGCACCGTGCCGCACTTTCTTGTTCTGTCGTTTTTTATGGCTAATTCGGTCATCAATACGGCGCAGCCGTCTCTCGGCATGCGGTACCTGCGGCTTCGCATGATCAGCGTGATTGCGCTGGGAGGATCCCTGTGCACCCTCCTGTTTTTTATCTGGGCGCGCCCCATCGAGGCGCTCTCGCACGAACTACTCGACCAGCTCGCGGCCAACCGCACGGAGACGCCGGCACCTCGCGTCGATCCCGCGACGTTGCCTTTTGGCCGGCCGGTGGGCACGTCGTTCTCTCTGACAGACCTCGACAACCACCCGGATCGTATCTATAGTGCGTTCTTCTCGGCTCCCATCTATACCCTGAAGCAAAACCCGGTACAGGAAGGCCTCGTGCCGCCGTTCCGCGATCTGCTCAACATCTACGTCATGCGCCAGGGCGTAGACGACAACTTCACGATCCGTGTGATCGACAGCCGGACGAACAGCCTGCTCGAGCGGTTTACACTGACCGAAGAACGGGCGGAGCTGTTTGCGGGGGCGGATACGGATTGGAAGCGGGTGGATGAACTCCGCGCCGCCGAGAGCCGCCGGCTGGTGGCCAAGTACCGCAACCGCGGCATCCCCATCGAGGCCATCGTCGTCAAGTGGGGCCGAGTGGATCAGGTGTTCGACGCCCGCCGGCGCGAAGCCTCCTTCATCGAATACGAAATCAAGCTCTCTCGCCTGCTCGGCCTGAGCCTGCTCGCCACCGAAATTGGCACCGTGGAGACGTTTAACAACGACCGCCTCGTGTCCTCCGTCGGCGCCCGCGGGCGGTATCAGATGATGCCGTACCTGCTCCGCAAAAACGAAATCCACAGCTACACGCTCCCAACGGCGAGCGGGCTGCCGGTATCCATTGCGGAAGAATGGCACCCGCTCCTGACGATGGAGCCGGCGTTCGTGCTCGTGAAGGGCTACAGCAACGCCGTCGGACACGAAATCCCGGGCATCTCCGCCTACCACACGGGGCCGTTTAACATCTTCAAGATCTACGACAAATACCTGAACGACCCGGCCACCCGGTTCACGCCGGCGTCCAACGTCGTCGACGCCTACATGTGGGCGCTCACCGAAGGGTACGACAAGGTGGCCGAGGATACCGGCTTCCGGACGTACTCGCGGACCTATGTGCCTTCGATTTATGGCTCGCTCCGTGGTACCGAGGCCGCGCCTATCGACACCTCGCTCACGCTGCGCATGGAACGCGTACAGCTGGCCGACGGCTCCAAAATCGCCCTTTCGACCTTGATCGAAGCACTCGCTGCCGCCAGCGACTCGCTGGAGTGGGGAGCGGCAGCGACCGACTCGTCGGTCTACGGTCGATTCATGCGGCTCAACCCGCACATCGACCTGCCCGAGCCCCGGGAAGGGTTCGCGGTGCCGGCCGGCGGCGATGTGCTGCTGACCGCCTGGCACGAAAACGGGCCGGTCCGCTTCTTCCTTCCTCTCGGCGCCGCCAGCCGCCTCGAGGCGCGCGGTGTCGCGTCGTTTGGAGCCGACCGGGTCTTTCGCTTCGATCGCGACACCTTCTGGCTGACCAACCCGAACGAGGTCACCGTGTGGGATGAGCAGTACCAGGCGCTCGTCGACGACATCGGCCGGTTCGGGTTCAGCAGCGAAAACATGACCCGGTTGGATCTACTGGCGGAGCGCTTCGAGACCATGGCCGCGGAGACACCCTCGTTTTATCGCCAGATCCAGCTCCAGGTAATCACCCTGCACCGAAGCCTCTGGAAGACCGGATTCTGGCGCGAGCTGTCTGTCAGCGCGCAGATCGCGAGCAGGCGACTTGAAGAAGAGGCGCTGCCCGGCGAGCCGATGGGGCTGAGCCCGAGGATGGTCTTCACCGCCGATCAGGCGCCGGCCACGCCGTGAATAGGAAGGGCATAGAGACGCTCCTGCTGAGCCTCTCGCCACGACTGCGGTAATCCGTACACAGTCAGGAATGCAGAAACCTCGCTGAGACGCTCCTGAGGAGCGTCTCTACAGGGCTTCGGTTAGGCAACGGGGTCGACCGAATCGCTCCAATCGGCCACGCGCCGCATCATCACATCCTGATATCCCGAATCCTCCTCGCCCGGCCCCGGTGAGCGGAGGATGTAGTGCCCGTCGGCGCGCAGATCCCAGGCGGAGCGCCGATCGTTCAGCGCGGCGTGGAGGGTCTCGACGAGCCGATCCCGTAGCACAGAGTTTGTGATTTCTGTCACCACCTCCACCCGGTCCTCGAGGTTGCGCCGCATCCAGTCCGCGCTCCCGATGTAGACCTTCGCCGCGCCGTTTTTGTGGAAGTAGTAGATGCGTCCGTGTTCGAGGAAGCGCCCCAGGATGCTGACCACCCGGATGTTGTCCGAAAACCCGGCGAGCCCGGGCCGGAGCCGGCAGTGGCCACGTAGGATGAGATCGATGGATACGCCGGCCTGCGACGCGCGATAGAGTTCCTTGATCACCTCCACATCGTCCAGCGCATTCATCTGGGCGATGATGCGACCGGTACCGTGGGTCTTCTGGTGCTCCACTTCGCCCCGGATCAGCTGGATGAAGGCGTCGCGCATGTCCCTGGGGGCGACGAGCAGCTGGTTGTAATGCTGTTCCGGGGCATACCCCGTAAGGTAGTGGAACAGGTTGACGACATCGTATCCCCGCTCCCGGTCGGCCGTGAAGAGGCCAAAGTCCGTATACAGCCGGGCCGTAGTCGGGTTATAGTTTCCCGTCCCGATGTGGCAATACGTCTGCACCTGCCCTTCTTCCTCGCGGATGACCAGCGTCACCTTCGTGTGGGTCTTGAGGCCGACGAGGCCGTAGGTGACGTGTACGCCGGCTTTTTCGAGCATCTGGGCCCATTCGATGTTGTTCTCCTCATCGAACCGGGCTTTGACTTCCACCAGCACGGCTACCTGCTTGCCGGCCTGCGCCGCCCGCATCAGTGCCTGGGCGACCGGGGAGTCGGACGATGTGCGGTAGAGCGTCTGTTTGATGGCCAGCACCTGGGGGTCGTCCGCCGCCATCTCCAGAAATTGCTGGACGGTGCCGCGGAAGGACTCGTACGGGTGGTGCACCAGCAGATCCCCTTTTTTTATTTCCTCGAAGATATTGTTTGGCGCCTTCGCCGGGCCCGGCAAAAACCGCTTGGGGATGTGCGGTTCCCATCGGGGGAAGGTGTGTTCGGGGAGATGGAGGTTGGCGAAAAAGGCACAGTCGGCATGGTCGACGAGCCCGTTGGTCGTCCGATAGACGTCTTTCGCTTCCAGCTCCAGTTCGCGCATGAGGAGGAGTTGGACGTGCGCCGGCATGTCGTTATCCACCTCCAGCCGTACGACTGGCGCCGATCGGCGCTCTTGCAGCTCGTCGGCGATCATCTCGATCAGATCATCCGCTTCTTCTTCGTTCCGGCGCACATCGGCATTCCGGGTGATGCGGAAGGCGTTGACGTGCAACAACTCCATCCCCCGGAAGAGGCTGTCCACGTTGTGTTCGATGACCTGTTCAACGGGCACGAAGTGATTCGGCTCGTCGAGGGCGACCCACCGCTGCCGGCTTTTTGGGACTTTCAGCCGGGCAAAGTGCTCGCCCCCTCGCTGCGGGTGGCGCAGCATGACGGCCAGCGACAGGCTCAGGTTGGAGATAAACGGAAAGGGATGACCGGGGTCCACCGCCAGCGGCGTGAGGATCGGGTAGATGTTGGAGCGGAAATGGGTGTCGAGCCGCTCGCGCTGACGGGCCGTGCAATCGTTGTAGTTGAGGACATGGATGCCGGCACGTTCGGCCAGAAGCGGTTTGAGCGTACGCTGCCAGATCGTCCCCATCTCGCGGTACATCTTGGGGATCGCGCTCGTGATCAGTTCCAGCTGCTGCTCGGGGGTTCGCCCATCCGGCGAGAGGCGGGTGAGGCCGGCGGCCGCCTGCCGCTTCAGACCCCCGACCCGCTTCCGAAAGAACTCATCCAGATTCGACGACACGATCGCCAGAAACCGCACCCGTTCCAGAAGCGGCAACCGCTCGTCAATAGCCAGGTACAGCACACGCCAGTTAAAATCCAACCAGCTCAGCTCGCGGTTGAAGTAGAGCCCGGTATGGTCGAGTGAGGCATTCCGAGGGACTTTCTGGGCGGATGTGGCTGTCGGTAAAAGCGGTGCCGAATGGATGACGCCATTTCCGTTGCCGACGTGGGAGGCGGCAATGATCGAACCGGGCGTCTGATGCTTTTTCATAGCCGGCAATTCCGTTATCCTGGGGGCTAGGGGGACAGGGGGGATACAGGGGGGTGTCCATAAGATACACGTTCCCATTGAGATATCGACCCAAATGGCCGCGTATTTATGCGGACTCGCCAGGGCAGATTCATGATAGCCCCTTGCACTTTACTCCACGGGAGGTTTTCTTACCCCTGCTGATCGATCAGTTCGCCTGGCAAACGACCGCGTACGGCCATCCTGCAAGCAAGCCCGGCCGGCACGCCCGGGGCCCTCGGGTCCTTCGATTCCCCTGGCGGTGTGTTTCTCCGGTTCCGTGAACCGTCCACCCACTCACCTGCTCTCCCCATGGAAGTATCATTATTTACGCCGCGACTTGCGTGGCGCCTGGCGGCATTGTGTGTCGCCGGCCTGCTCGCCCTCCCCTTTTCAGCCTCAGGTCAGGGCCTAGTCGACGGGTTCAGTAAAGGAAAAGGCAATCTCGACCTCGCTTTATCGTACAGCTGGGAACGCTACGACGAATTTTATGTCGGCGATCAGCTCGTCGCCGAACCCGGACTCGGCGAAATCACTACCCAGAGCGTGAGTCTCTACGGCGCCTACGGGTTGTCGTCGCGGTTCGACCTCGTCGTCAACCTTCCGTTTATCTCCGCGAAAGCATCAAACAACAGCGCGCTCGACGAGTCGTCGCTCCAGGACCTGGCCGTCTGCCTGAAGGGCGTGATCGTGCGCCACACCCTGGCCAATGGGATGACGCTGAACCTGCTCGGTTCGTTGGGTGGGATGGTTCCGACGAGCCGCTATGCGATCGAGGCGCCCGTGGCAATCGGGCACCGGACGACCCATATAGACGGCCGGCTCATCGGGCAAGTCGAATTCGGGAACGGCGCCTTCGCGGCGCTGCAATCCGGCTACATATGGCGGAGCGACGTC
>JBGSPJ010000085.1:0-1548 GCA_041738655.1 Rhodothermales bacterium
GGCCGCGCGGGCGGCCGGCGCTACGGTGAGCTGCGACCTGAACTTCCGCGCCAAGCTGTGGACGCCCGCCGAGGCGCAGGCCGTGATGGTGCCGCTGATGGCATATGTAGACGTCTGCATTGCCAATGAGGAGGATGCGGAGCTGAGCCTCGGGCTCAAGGCCGGCCATACCGATGTGGAGGCCGGCGCGATCGACGAAGCCGGCTACGAACGGGTGGCGAAAACCCTCAAGTCCACCTATGGCTTTAAGACAGTCGCCATCACGCTCCGCGAGAGCCACTCCGCGTCCCGCAACGGCTGGAGCGCCCTCATGCTGGACGACCGCGATTGCCGGGAGCCTCAGCGCTCCAAGCGGTATGACATCCAGATCGTCGATCGTGTCGGTGGCGGAGACAGCTTCGCCAGCGGTTTGATCTACGGTCTGCTTACCGAGAAGGATACGCGCCAGGCCCTCGAGTTCGCCGTCGCCGCCTCGTGCCTCAAGCAGACCATCCCCGGCGACTTCAACCTCGTGAGCGTCGATGAAGTCCGCAAGCTCGCGAAAGGCTCTGGCTCCGGGCGGGTGGAACGGTAAGAAGCGCCGGCCGGATTCCAACGCGCTTGGTCACCCCGGCCCCCGAGCCGGGGACCAGCCGACATGCAATTCGACGGGATCCCGCAGCGAGTGCGGGATGACATAAAAGGAGAGAGTTCGTCGAGGCCTCAATAGTCTAATTGATCTTCAAAAAAAGGTATTGTCATGCCATTGAATAAACTCGGGCGAATCACCCTGTGCGCAATCTGTTTTTCACTTTTCACTTTGCATTTTGCCTTTGCCACCGCGTTGCCAGACAGCACGACCTTCTTCTACCTCTGGCCGGCCGGCGCGCCCGGGGCGCTGGGCGAAGCGGAGGCGGACAAGCCGTCGGTGACCGTATATCTTCCACCGGAAGGGCAGCGGACGGGGACGGGGGTTGTTGTGTTGCCGGGCGGTGGGTACGGGCATCTGGCGGTGGACCACGAGGGCCGGCAGGTGGCTGAATGGTTGAATAGCCTGGGGATTGCCGCGTTTGTGGTGAGGTACCGGCACGCTCCCGGTTACGCGCATCCGACCCCGCTGCGGGATGCTCAGCGGGCGTTGCGGGCCGTGCGCTCACGCGCCGGCGAATGGGATGTGGATCCAGCGAAGATCGGCATCATGGGCTTCTCGGCCGGCGGGCATCTGGCGTCGAGCGTGGGCGTGCACTTCAGGTGGGAGGATGAGGTGAAGACCGACGCGATCGACGCTGTAAGCGCCCGTCCCGATTTCATGATCCTCGTGTACCCGGTCATCACGATGATCGAGCCGATGACCCACCGTGGTTCTCGGCGCAACCTGCTGGGGGAGTCGCCGGCGCCTGAACTCGTCGCCCGGATGTCCAGCGAGTGGCAGGTGACCGCCGAGACGCCGCCCACGTTTCTGTTGCACACAACCACCGATACCGTCGTGCCTCCCGAAAACAGCATCGCCTTTTACCAGGCGCTGCGGCGCGCCGGGGTGCCGGCCGAGCTGCACATCTACGCCGAGGG
>JBGSPJ010000128.1:0-1555 GCA_041738655.1 Rhodothermales bacterium
CCCTCGGCGGCAAGCCGGCCGGCGACTTCCTTGCCGATCCCCGCTGCCGGCGCCAAACACGACCGCGATCCGCCGGGACAGCTCCTGCTCGCGCGGCATCCGCTTTAGCTTGGCCTCTTCGAGCGCCCAGTACTCGATGTCGAACGCCTCCTGGCGCGGCAGCGCCGTATAGGTGTCCACCGCTTCCGCCCCACGCATGACCTCGACGGCGCACTTGTAAAACTCGGCCGTCACGCGGGATTCGCTTTTCGATTTACCCCAGGCGATCATCCCCAGCCCCGGGATGAGCACCACCGTGGGGCTGCCGCCGCGCATCGCCGGCGAGTCGGGGTGTTTGCAGGCGGTATAGTAGGCTTCGTAATCGCTCTGGTACGCGGCGATGCCGGCTTCGAGCTTTTTCTGGAGATCGCCGAAGGACTCCGCGTGCGGATCCCAGTCGATATACATCGGCTTGATCTTCGTTCGCAGGAAGTGATCCGGGCACGAGGTGCCTAGCTCGGCGAGGCGGGGCGCGTTGACGGAGTGGATGAAGTCCAGCACGGCCGGATCGGCTTCGACCGTCGCGATCATGCGGTTCTCCTGCGCGAGCCGGCCGCGGAGCCAGGGCAACAGGCCGGCGAGCATCGCTTCGCGATCCACATCCCCCATCGGTTTAAACCGCGAGCCGCCAAATACGGCCTGCCCGTTGTCGCGCTCCGCGAGGAAAGCCGCCGCCTTGTCGATGAGTTCGAGGCTGAGCAGGTAACAGGCCTTATCGTCTTCCGCCCAGTTGATGAGGCCGTGGCCGCCCAGCATCACGCCGCGGGCCTTTGGGTGGGTGCGGCAGACTTCCTGGAGGGTGAGACCGAGTTCGAAACCGGGGCGCTGCCAGTCGACCCAGATCACGTCGTCGCCATACACCTCGCGCGTCAGCGCCGGCCCGTTGTTCGCCGTCGCCAGCGCGATACAGGCCACCGGGTGGGTGTGGTCGACATGGCGGTAGGGCACAAAACTGTGCAGCGGCGTGTCGATCGACGAGGCCCTCGGGTTGAGGTTAAACGTGCAATGGCGGTACATGTCTACCATGGCGTCCTCAGCCGGCGTCTTCGGGCCACGCGGCGTCATGGCGGCATACACGGCCTGGAGGGCGATCAGCCGATCCTGGTAGAGCGAGGCGAACAGGTCGCGCTTCGCCGTCCGCAGGTCGCCGCCGGAGCCTTTGACCCAGAGGACATCGACGGGCTGCCCGGTCATCGGATCGGTCTCCATCAGCTTGGCGGAGGTATTTCCGCCGCCGGTGTTTGTGATGCGCCAGTCCTGGCCCAGCAGGTTGGATCGGTAGACAAGCCGGCCTACGGGGTCGAGGCGATCGGCAACGGCGTCATCCCAGAGATTTTGCATATCGGTGTGTATCATTTTTCATGATAGGGGCGAACGGCCGTGCGCCCCTACCACTTCATCCCGCGGCATCGTACACGACGAGGTCAGACGACCGCGCCGCGGCCTCGTGAAGGCTGAGGCCGGCCGGCAGGTCGCCCATGGCACGCGCCTGGATGAGGACGTTGCCCAGCGCCGT
>JBGSPJ010000131.1:0-2279 GCA_041738655.1 Rhodothermales bacterium
GGCCGGCCGCACACCGGCAGGCCGGCAGCTCGCCGAGCTGCGGCCGGGTATGACCTTTGCGTTCGACGGGTTTTTCTCCTGGACACTGACCGACTCCACCACCAAAACCCTGTCCGTCGAGGAGATGGTCGTCATCACCGAAACAGGGGCGGAGTGGCTAACCCCGCCGCAGGAGGACCTGATTCTTATTCCCTCCCGGTAATCACCCACCTGCTCGCTATCCGAGTCCTCTCATGATCCAGGAATACGCCCGGGCCGAGTACGCGCTCAAGTACCTCGCTCGAGCCGACGGCATTCCCCACCGCACGGAGGGAGAGGCCGTACTGCTCTCGTTTATGCCGCCGCAGGCGATGCGTATCCTCGACCTCGGCGCCGGCGACGGCCGGCTGCTTCACCTGGTGCTGCTCGACCGACCCCAGGCGGAGGGCGTGGCGCTGGATGCATCGCCAACGATGCTGGACGCCGCGCGGACCCGGTTCGCGAAACACGCTGGCGTCGAGGTCGTCCACCACGACCTCGACGACCACCTGCCCGACCTCGGGAAGTTTGACGCCATCGTATCCGGTTTCGCGATCCATCACTGCACCCATCCCCGCAAGGCCGCCATCTACCGGGAAATCTTCGAGATGCTTGAACCCGGCGGGGTGTTTTGCAACCTGGAGCACGTCGCCTCGGCGACCCCGGAACTGCACGCCATGTTTCTGAATCAACTCGGGATCGGGCCGGCGGACGAAGACCCGTCCAACAAGCTGGCGCCGGTGGACGTGCAGTTGGAGATGCTGCGGACGTGCGGGTTCCAGCATGTGGATTGTTACTGGAAATGGATGGAGCTGGCCGTCTTTGGCGGCTGGAAGCCGGCAAACGAATGAACCTGTCTATGCGATATGGGATGTTAATCGGCATGATGGCCTGCCTGGCCGTTGGTGCCTGTACGAACCCGACGCCTCCACCCTCGCTCGCAGCGTACACCAA
This sequence comes from Rhodothermales bacterium, assembly GCA_041738655.1. Taxonomy (GTDB): domain Bacteria; phylum Bacteroidota; class Rhodothermia; order Rhodothermales; family JAHQVL01; genus JAWKNW01. Next base: position 973 of record JBGSPJ010000131.1, read on the forward strand.
CCCGCTGCTGTCCGCCGGCGCCGATCCGTGGGTCGTGTACCGCGATGGGATGTATTACTACATCCATACCACCGGCATCGACCTCACGATCCGTAAGACCCGCCGGATGGTCGACCTCCCGCTCGCCGAGCCCGTCACGGTCTGGACCCCGCCGGCATCCGGCCCTTACAGCCACGGGATCTGGGCGCCGGAACTCCACTTCCTCGACGGCGCCTGGTATCTCTACTTCGCCGCCGACGCCGGCGAAAACGAATCCCACCGCCTCTGGGTCCTCGAAAACCCATCGCCCGATCCCACCGTCGGGACCTGGACGATGAAGGGCAAACTGGCCGACCCGAGCGACCGCTGGGCGATCGATGGAACGGTGTTCGAACATGCCGGAAAGCGGTATCTGGCGTGGTCGGGTTGGGAAGGCGAGACCAACGGCGCGCAGCACCTCTACCTGGCCCTGATGGAAAATCCCTGGACCCTCGCCGGCTGGCGCGTCCGCATCGCGAGCCCGACCTACCCCTGGGAAACCGTCGGCGATCTGACCGACGCCGGCGACGGGCTCACCCATGTCGACGTCAATGAAGGGCCTCAATTTTTACGCCGACAGGGCGATGGCGACGACCAGGTGTTTATCGTCTTCTCCGCCAGCGGCTGCTGGACCGACGCCTACACGCTCGGCCTCCTCGCCGCCGATGCCGGCAGCGACCTGCTCGACCCCGCTTCATGGATCAAATATCCGCAACCTGTTTTTACCTCCGGACCGGGCGCCCACGCCGCCGGCCATAACTCGTTTTTTACCTCGCCCGACGGCACTGAGGACTGGATCCTCTACCACGCCAACCCCGAGCCCGGGCTCGGGTGCGGCGGCCGGCGATCCCCCCGGATGCAACGCTTCACCTGGAATGCCGACGGCACACCCCGCTTCGGCCAGGCCGCCGCGCCCGGAGTGGAAACGCCGGGGCCGGCGGGGGAATGAGAGATCCGTCTCGACAAGGTGAGCATTGATCATCAGTTCATGGACCACGCGTCGCCAAGCGACGCGGCATTATTGCCCCCGTCCTTCAGGGCGGGGACATGCCCATCGAAACGTCGCCCCCGCATTAAAATACGGGGGCTAAAGTACGGCGTCGCCAAGCGACGCCCGAGTGAATCCCACACTGATGCTGTACCCTTCGAACATTCCTAAAGACATCACCGGGTTCTCTGTATTGCGCATGCCATACCCACGGATTTTGTTGATTGCCCTGGTTGTGGCCCTCTCCAGTTGCGCCCCGCCCAACACCCCCGCCCCCGCCCCGGCCTCCGCCGGCGAGGCG
>JBGSPJ010000193.1:0-2045 GCA_041738655.1 Rhodothermales bacterium
GCCGGGCGATGAACCGACCCGTGGCCTGCAGGCCGGCGGGAACCGTGGCCTCGGTGGTCACGTCGCCGAGGCCGACATCCTCGGCGAGTGCGTTGTCGATCTGGCGATCCAGTTCAGTGGGCGAGAGATAAGGTGGAAGCGAACTCATAAGCTTGCGCGCCGGAGTCAGACCGAGGGGAGCGCCTCAAAGAGGCGACGGATGCGGTCGGGGGCGACGACGGGGCGGTTGCGCGCGGCGTCGAAGAAGCAGAGGGTGACGTGGCCGGCGACGAGCAATTCGGGCTCGCCCTGCCGGCGCACCTCGTAGTCGATCTGGATCCGGGTGGATGGGACGCCGGCGAAAATGGTCTTGATCTCCAGGAGATCGTCGTATTGCGCGGAGCGCTTGTACTGGACGGCGAGGTCGATTACCGGCATCCGGATGCCCTCGTCCTCCAGCGTCTTGTAGGCGAGGCCCAGCTCGCGGAGGCCTTCCGTGCGCGAGGCCTCGAAATAATCCAGATAGTGGGTGTGGTACACGACGCCCATCGGGTCGCATTCCCGATAGCGGACCCGGTGGAGGTGGGTGTAGACGAACATGGTTCGGGGATGGGGTTGGAGCCGGGTCACGCCGCCGGCTTCTTCTTGCGGGACGGAGTCTTGGGGGCGCCACCCGATTTGCCGTTGGTGGTGGCGACCGGGTCGGCCGGGTCGTGGAAGAAGCCCATGGCGTCGAACTTCTCCAGCCGGCCGGATACGAGTTCGTCCGGCGTCCGGGTCTCCAGCTCTTTGAGGTTGCGGGCGATGGCCGCGCCGACGGAGGAAAACGCCTGCTGCGGGTCCCGGTGGGCGCCGCCGATCGGTTCTGGAATGATCTCGTCGATCACGCGGACCTCGATCAGGTCGGGCGCTGTCAGTTTCAGCGCCCGGGCCGCCTCTTCCTTGAAGTCCCACGAGCGCCACAGGATCGAAGAGCAGCTTTCGGGCGAAATCACGGAGTACCAGGCATTTTCGAGCATCAAGATCCGGTCTCCCACGCCAATGCCCAGTGCCCCGCCGGAGGCGCCTTCGCCGATCACGATCGTGACGATGGGCACCTTCAGACGGGCCATTTCGAACAGGTTGCGGGCGATGGCTTCGGCCTGCCCACGTTCCTCGGCTTCGAGCCCCGGGTAGGCGCCGGGCGTATCCAGCAGGGTGACAACCGGTTTGTTGAACTTCTCGGCAAGCTTCATCATCCGCAGCGCCTTCCGGTAGCCTTCCGGGTTTGGCATGCCGAACCGGCGGTACTTCCGGCTCTTCGTGTCGCGGCCCTTTTGGTGGCCGATGACCATGATCGTGGTGTCGCGGTAGCCGAACTGGGCCCCGCGGAACCGGGCAAAGCCGCCCACGATGGCCGGGTCGTCCGCGAACGTCCGGTCGCCGTGCAATTCGATGAAATCGCGCGTCAGCGTTTCGATGTAATCGAGCGAATACGGCCGCAGGGGGTGCCGCGCGATCTGTACGTGTTGCCACCGGGTGAGGTCGGCGTAGATCGACGCACGGAGCTCCTCTACCCGGTTGGAGAGGGCGGAAATTTCTTTGGAAAGGTCGATCGAACGATCTTCTTTATCGAAGGCGCGCATTTCATCGAGCTTCTGTTCGAGCTCGAAGAGGGGCTTTTCGAAGTCCAGGAGATACGTCGGGGTAGGCTTTGCCATGGGTCGGTCAGGGTGGGCCGGCCGCGCGGAGGGTTCTGGAGGAGAGGGGCGCGCGGCGAGCCAGGAATGTCCAGCGAAGTTCATAGGATGGCTGCGCGCGCAATGTACGGCGGAGCCGGCAAAGATCCCAGAGTGGGGAATGGTTGATGGTCAATAGTTGATGGTCGACCATCAATGGTCAATTGTCATCGACCATCGACCATCAAGGCTGTTAACAAAAACGCTAACTACCACTGTATTGTCATCCCCGACCCCGATCGGGGATCCAGCCGTATTGCAATTCTGCTGGATCCCGCATCAAGTGCGGGATGACAAACTGCCTTTTTGGTCGTTTCGGAATTTTGTTAACACTTCTGATCGACCATT
>JBGSPJ010000209.1:0-1779 GCA_041738655.1 Rhodothermales bacterium
GTCGCCGCTGGCGCGGGCATAGGCGGCCATGGCCATGGCCCCGAAGGCTTCGGAGAAGACATACCGGCGCTTGCGCAGCGGCCGGCCCTCGCGGGTGACCTGGAAAAACATCCGTCCGTCGGTGTCGAAGCCGTGTTTGCGGATGAAATCCACCCCGTGCTTCGCGAGGTCGAGCCACTCCGTCTTGCGCTCCACCGTGTTGTACAGGGTGGACAGCAGCCAGGTGAAGCGGCCCTGGGGCCAGATCCCCTTGTCGGTGTCGAGGACGGACCCGTCGCGGTCCAGGGCGATCAGAAAACCGCCGGCCTCGCGGTCGACGGCGTGGCGGGTCCAGAACGGTACGGTATCCAGTAACAATCCGTCGCGGTAGGTTTCGAGCAGGTGCTGGCGATGAGCGGGTGTCATTGGGGTTCAGGCTGGGCGTTGAAGGGGGCGAACGAAGGCGTCGATGCCGGCGAGCGCCGCAAACAGGGCCTGCCGATCGGCGAGGGAAAGGGGACGCAGGGGCAGACGGACGGGGCCACACGGGGCTCCGAGCATCCCCATGACCGCTTTGCCGGCCGCAAGGCCGCCGAAGCGGCCAAGGATATCGACGAGCTGGACGGATGTCCGCTGCAAACGCATCGCTTCCTCCCGGCGCCCGGCGTCGTGTGCCGACAGCATGGTCTGGTACAGCGGCGCGATGTAGTTGTAAGTGCTGCCGATGGCGCCCGTTGCGCCTACCGCGACGGCGGCGAGCAGCATCTCGTCCGACCCGAAGTACCGCTCCCGATCGGGCTCCGTCGCTGGCCGGCAGGCCTGAAAACGAACGAGGTCGGGGCTGGAATACTTGAGTCCGGCAAAGTTCGAGATGCGATCACAAAGCGCCTGGAATACGGCGTCCGGCGCGATCCGCGCTCCGGTCATGGAGGGGATCTCGTAATAATAAAAGGGGAGGGGGGCGACGGCCTCGGCGATCGGGGCGAGGAAGGCCACCAGCTCCTCGACCCGTTGCGGCACAAAATAAAACGGCGCCAGGGCCGAAACGCCGGCGACGCCGATGGAACGGGCATGCTCCGCGAGGCGGATCGCGTCCTGCTGGCAGCTGTGGCCGGCGTGGACGAGCACCCGCAGCCCATCGCTCTCTTTTGCCCACCGCGCCGCAAGCGCCATGCGCTCGTCGGTCGTCATCGACGCAAATTCGCCGGTGGTCCCGCAGACAAAGACGGTGTCGAGGCCGGCCTCGCGGTACAGATCAGCGAGGGCGGGGACGCCGTCGAGATGGAGCCGGCCCTCCGCATCAAAGGGCGAATAGGCGGCGGGAATAAGGCGAAATACGGCGGAGCGACCAGGCATGGGGATTTTCTACCATCACGGGAATGGGGGCAGGAGGCGGTGAAGATACTGGCCGGCGGGCAGAGATGGAATGCCGGCGAACCGTGCAACGTCTAGGGCCCTGTAAACAGTGCACACGTGATACGGTGAAGACGATGAAACACACTTCGAAATACCCATCCCTCGCGACGGCCTTCGTCCTGGTAATCGCCCTGGCCGGCTGCGATTCGGTATCGAATACGATGGAGTCCACCGCCCAGGCGCCGGCCAACCCCGCCGTTGCCCGGTTGGTGGATGACCTGGAACTGGATGCGCGTCAGATCGAGGCGCTTCAGCCCGCGTTGGAGGGCCTCGGTGATCGCTCTCCTGGCGCGTTGTGGACGGCTGCGGCCCGCCTGCAGCAGACGCTGACGGCCGAACAGAAAACACAGCTGATGGAGCGGGCGCGTGATGAAGGCCGCGAGC
>JBGSPJ010000213.1:0-1634 GCA_041738655.1 Rhodothermales bacterium
GACCGCGAGGTGGCGCTTTCCTGGCAGCCGGCGCGCCTTGCGGCATCCTATAGGCTCAGCCGTATCGGCGGAGCAAGCCCGGATACGCTGGCCCTTCCGGGCATCGCCGCCATCGCCTACCGGGATACAACCGTCGGGAACGACACCACCTACACGTACTGGCTGCAGGCGGTGAATGCGCAGGGCGTCAGCGGGCGTTCGGAGGCCGTTGAGGCAACGCCACGCGCCGTGGCGCCCGTCATCATCGACATCACCTTTTCCCCGGATCCGCCCAAATTCAGCGAGACTGTCGAGGTCGTCGCCACCATCATCGACGACGACGCCAACCTCGATCCCGCCTCCGTGACGCTGCTCTGGCGGCTCGCCGGCGGGGTGGCGGATAGCCTTGTGGCCATGCGAGCGCTGACGGATTCGACGTTCGCGGGCTCGATCCCGCCGGCCGCGCCGGGCGATACCATCCGCTTCGCCGTTGCCGCCAGCGACAGCCTCGGCAATACGGTTCGCAGCGGCGACCGCCTGTATCGGGTGCTGAACCTGGACGACTTCCGCCTGTCCATCTCCCCCCGCAGCCGGCAGCTCAACCTGAGCTGGGAGCAGCCGGCCGGCGGCTTTGATTCCTTCCGCATCTTCCGGGCCGACGACCCCGCGGCCGTCGAGGCTGGCGCGTGGACGGTACTCGAAGAAGGATATGTGGATACCTCGTACGTGGACGCCCCGCTGGAAAACGGGCGGACGTATTTCTATCGGATCGCGGCGGAGCGCGCCGGCGTGGAGGTGGGGTCCTCCAACATCGCGTCCAAACAGCCCGGCATCCCCGTGACGCCGTCTTTTTCGCCGGGTGTGCCCAACGCGCGGAGCAGCATCCTCGTCTCGGGCACATTCAATGGCGAGGCCGAGGATCTGGCCCTGATCGCGCTGGTGGAGCTGCACTGGCGGCTTAACGACATCGTGCAGGAGCCGCTTATGATGGCGCCGGCCACCGCGTCTGAACTGGCGGTGTTGGGGATGGGGATGGGCATTCAGGCAGCCGATCGATCCACCTACGTCGCCACCCTGCCGCCGCAGGCGGAACTGGATGTAATCGCGTTTTTCCTCACGGCGGCGGACGAGGACGGCGACCCGCTGGCCGAAAGCGAGGAGCGTGTCTTCGCGGTGAATGCTCGCCCACTGGTGCGGGGCGACGGGTTTACGCCGGCGACGGTGGCCCTGGGCGAGCCGGCGCTGCGTATCGCGCTGCATGATGTCTTCCTGGATCTGGATGACGATCCGCTCACGTTTGTCGCCGACAGCCTCGACTACCGGGTGGCGGCCGTCTCGATCGCGAACGACACGCTCGTCGTCACCCAGCGCATCCCGGGGGAGGCACGCATCATCGTCGAGGCCGCCGACGCGTTCAGCGGTTCGGCCGTGGATACACTGGTCGTCACCGTCGCCTCCATCGTCGCGCCGCTGTATGTGGCGAGTACGCCGGCCATCGCCACCGCGAATCAGCCCTACACCGTTCAGGCGACGGTGGTCGATGAAGCCGGCGCCCCGGTGGATGCCCGGTTCAGCATCGAAACCGTCGAGCTCCACTACCGGCGGGGCGGGGAGACGGCGTTTCGTACCGTGCCCATGGCCGCGACGGCCGAGGC
>JBGSPJ010000291.1:0-5502 GCA_041738655.1 Rhodothermales bacterium
ACCGAGGGCGCGCCCACCTGCCAGGAGCCGGCCGAGGCGGACCAGTCCCGGATGCCGGACTCAAAGTCCTCGAACGCGTCAAAATACGTGAGCCCAGACACGACCTGCACGCCATCGACGTACCAGCCGGGACGTACGTCCGAGCCGGGCGTGCCGGCGGCATCCGACGAGTTGATGAGGAAAGCGAGCTGAACGTCCTGCCCGGCATAGGGCACCAGGTTGAGCACGGGCCGCGTCCACACACCGCCGCCGGTGTAGCTGTAGACCGGCGAGATCGTCTGCCATTCTCCGTCCTGGGTGCGGACCTGCACTTCACCGGAATCGCCATCGCCGAAATCGTACCAGTGCCAGAACTCGAGGCGTGGATTTCGCGTGGCCGCGGGCACGGGGAAGGAGACGTAGTAGATCAGACGACTTTCGACTGGCTCGGCGTAGTTGTCGCCGAGGACGGTGGCGAAGCAGGTATCTCCGTTCAGACAGGCGCCGGGGCCCGTGGTCGGGACACCGGTTTCCCACGTGCCGGCCTCAACGCCCCACGCAAGTCCGGGGGGAAGCAACAGGGTGTCGCGTAACGACTCCTGGGCGGCGGACATGCGGAATACCGGCACGAGGAGGAGGACGAGAAGAAGGGCGAGTCTAGATGCGTTTGGCAGGTTCATATCCGGGAACGGGCTGGTGATGGATGGGGCAACGATCCGGGGGTCGGCCGGCAATGTACGCATTTTCGAACACGCGCGCAGCGGGGATCTCAGGATAGACTTCCCAAAAACCGACAAGCCGCGAGAACCTTGCCCCCACCGCCCCGGTTTCGTATCCTCCTCCCGGACGATTCCCCACTTCCCATGCAGTTATTCAGACGTGTCCTTGGCGGGTGTTGCCTGCTCGCCGTCCTCTTTGTGATCATGCTCATCATGATCATGCCGGATTTCTTCAAGCTGCTGGCCGAAATCGTCCTGGAACTGAATCCCTGACGCTCCAAAAAATCCCGGCCTTCCCCGGACCTAACCGCCTTGTTATAGCGTTTCGTCCCTTCCCATCCCATCCACACCCCATCCCTATCATACCATGAGCGTCGTCGTCTGTAAAATACACGAAGGAAGCGGCTACGAAATCGCGTCGGACTCGATCTCCGTGCGGGGTATCACGCAGACAAAAGGCGATAACACCAAGTTTGCGAAGCTCTTCGAAGAGAACGACCTGGTGGTGGGCGGCGTCGGCCTGTCGAAGGAGATCGCGCTGCTCCAGATCTTCAGCAAGACCCACAAACCCTACGAGGCCTCCGAGTCGGCCATTTTGGATTTCATCTCCGAGTTTTCGAGCTGGAAAAAAGAGAAGACGGGAGAAGCCGGCATCGAAAACCAGTACCTCATCGGCTATGAGGGCAGTGTATTCTATATCTCCGGCTGGCTCGTGCGCGACGTAAAGACCTACGAAGCGATCGGCGCCGGCATGGACTACGCGCTGACCGCGCTCTATCTCGGTAAATCCTGCAAGGAGGCCGTCGAAGTCGCCATCGAATTATCGATTTTCTGCGAGGGTCCCGTGAACCTCATCATGAAGTCGGATGCGGAGCTTGGAAAGAAGAAAAAGAACGGCAAATAGCGCGTACGCACATAGCAAACGTTCAACGGAAAAACGCGCAACGCGAAACGTCGCTAATCCCGCATCCGCTCCATATAGATCGCTTCGTTTAGCTCGTACCGCCCGTCGTCACCGCGATCCATCGCCACGAGCCGACTGCCATCCCGCATCCAGACGGTATCGTCATCCACTTCTACGTGTTCGTTTTCACCGAGCCTGAGCTGTCCGTCGCCGTTGATCTCCCACGTGCTGTACTCGATGTCTTTGTCGGGGTCGTCGAACGCGCGGGATACGATCTTGACATCGCCGCCGGCCTTGAAGGTAAAGAGCACATCGATCTCATCGAGCAGGCCATCAACCGCGTTCAGGATTACCCGCTCCGCGGCCGTTTCGGCTCCCTCATCCACATTAAACACAAGGCGCCATTCCCCTACGATGTCCGCTTCGGTGACACGGGATTGCGCCAGGGCCGGCGACACATTGAGCAGGAAGGACGCAAACAGGACGAGGAGAATCGATTTCATCGGTTCGAGCAGGTGTGATGAACGAATGGCACGCTGTCTCTTGCGTAGCCGGCGCCGGAATGTTGCACGCTCCGATCACGCCTGAATAAATCGCACAAAAAAGCCCTTCCGGGGGGTGACATCTTCCTCCGAGAATGCTACACTACAGGCAACGGCTGGTCTGTACGAACGCCCGGACCCCATCCCATCCGCCAAGCCACCGAGGACCTCATGGCACCCGATCGCACCCTCAACCGGCGCCAGTTCATCACCGCGGCCACCGCCGCTTCCGCCGCTTTCACCATCCTTCCCGGCTACGTTCGCGCCGCCCCGGGCCGCATCGCCCCGAGCGACAAGCTCAACATCGCCCTCGTCGGCTCCGGAACGATGGCGTTTAACATGCTCATGGGCAGCTGGCTGCCGGACGACAACCTCCAGGTGGTAGCCATCGCGGATCCGAACAAGGACTCCGATGACTACCGCGACTGGAGCCAGAACGGTCTTCGGGACCGTGTCCGCAAGTTCATCGACGAACCACGCTGGGGCTCTGAAAAAGGCGTGCGCGCCGGCCGCGAGCCGGGCAAGGAGATCGTCAACACCTACTACCAGAAGATTCGGGGGCTGAATGATTACCAGGGCGTCCGCGTCTACGAGGACTTCCGCGAGCTGCTCGCCAAGGAGACGGGCATCGACGCCGTGATCTGCATGACGCCTGAGCACCTGCACGCCACGGTGAGCATCGCCGCGATGAACCATGGCAAACATGCCATCACCCACAAAACCCTGTCAAATTCGCTCTATGAGGTCCGCCTGGCCGCCGACCTGGCCCGGCAGACCGGCCTGGTGACCCACCAGATGGCCTATCAGAACGACGCGGAGTGGCTCAAGCTCAAACGCTGGCTGGATGCCGGCGTGATCGGCAAGGTAAAGGAAGTGCATAACTGGACCAACCGCCCGGTGTGGCCACAGGGTTGGCTGGATTATCTGCCCGAGCAGAAGGTCCCGAAAGGCCTCAACTGGGCGCTCTGGCAGGGCCCGGTGCCGGACCGACCCTACAACCTCAACTACACCCACGCGCTCTTCCGCGGCTGGTGGGATTACGGGAGCGGCTGCCTGGGCGATATGGGCAATTACAGCCTGTGGCGGATCTACCGGATGCTGGACCCCGGCGCACCGCTCACTATCGAGGGGCATGCCTCGAACAGCGCGGTCATCGCCGGCAACCAGAGCCAGTGGCGCCGCTCCAAGGTATCTTTCCCGAATGGCGGCACAATCCACTTCCGGCACAAGGATGTGGACATCTTCTGGTACGAAGGCGGAATCACGCCGAGGCTTCCGGAGGAGATGTACGACGCCGGCCAGGAGTTTGAACGCGAAGGCATGTTGCTCGTCGGCGAATATGGCAAGATCCTGGGCGACTTCCATTGCCGCGACTTCAAGCTGCTCCCCGAAAGCCGCATGAAGGCCATGGAGGGCGTCATCCAGACGGATGAGCGGGAGGTGTTGGGCGGGACGGAGGAGTGGATCGCGGCGATCCGCGAGGGCCGGCCATCCGCCGGCAGCTTCCAGAACGTGCAGGACCTCGCGGAGTCCACCTGCCTGGGCAACATCGCGCTGCTGACCAGCCGCCGACTGCACTGGGATCCCGCGAAGATGGAAATCACAAACGTCCAGGAAGCCAACGCCATGCTCCGTCGCGCGTACCGCCCGGGTTGGGAGTTGGGTGAGCCAACGGCACGCGCGGCGATGGGTGGATAACAATGATTTGATGATCCGGGGTGGGCCGGCAATGTCATCTTCGGAGCAGACCTCAGGGGTCTTCAAGACCCCTGAGGTCTCATAACCAGTTACGCGTCCTCACCATCTGAAAGCCGCACCGAGGGGCTACAACCAGGCCGTCACACCCCCCCAACCGTGAACGCAAACAGGTATTGCGCCGCGAAATACAGCGGCAATCCCCAGAGCTTGTTCTCGAAGCTGGCTTCCACGAACTGCTGCCGGGCGACCGCCACGTCGGACACGGCGAAGAGGAGCGCGGCCACTCCAACCATCGGGTTGCCGTATTGCCAGGACGCGCCGATCGCGGCGGCGACCATCACCAGAATGGCCACGAGATACAACTGGACGGCGATGCGCATTCCGCCGGCGACGTGGTGCGTCAGCCACCCGAGCCAGATAAACGCGTGCGCGGGAAAGCCAAGCAGTACATACGTCCAGACGTAGAGGCTCGCGTCGAACCCGTACGTCCAAAGCGCACCCGCAAACGCCAGGTGGGCCAGAAGGAACGCGCCCAGGCCGCCGAGGAAAAACGCCGGCTTGCGATCGAACAGCAACAGCGCATCCCCGACCCAGGACAGCGCCAGCGCCGCGATCACCTGGCGACCGTACATCGACTCGAATCCCTGCGCCGCGAGAACGAGGTACCCGGTCGCCGCGACCATCTTCCACAACCGGACGCCGCCGGCGTGCTGCCGGTATTCGGCCACGAGCAGCAGACTGCACGCGGCGACGCCGGCCGCAAGAAGGATGGGCGTGATCATACAGGGTTCAATCGTTGGCGATGAATACCGATTTGTACTCGCTGTAATGCTCCAACGCGGCCATGCCCTGCTCGCGCCCGAGGCCGCTCTGCTTCACCCCACCAAACGGCATTTCGATGTGGACGCTCGAGCTGCTGTTGATCGACAACATCCCCGTCTCCAGCCCTCGCGCCACCCGTAGCGCGCGGCTTACGTCACGCGTCCACAGCGAGCCCGAGAGGCCGTATTGGCTGTCGTTGGCGATCCGAACGGCATCTTCCTCGGTGTCAAATGGCATGATGCCCACGACGGGTCCAAAAATCTCTTCCTGCATGATCCGCATGCCGGCGGTAACGTTCACATAGACCGAGGGGGCAAGGTAATAACCCGGGCCGGCCGGCACGTCACCGCCGTAAACGCGCTCGGCGCCCTCGGCGAGGCCGATCTCCATATAGCCCGTCACCCGCTCCCGCTGCGCCTGCGAGATCAGCGGCCCCAGTTCGGTCGCCGGGTCGTCCGTCGGGCCAACGGTCAGCGTCTTCGTGCGTTCGACGAAGCGTTCCACGAACCGGTCGAACACCGGCCGCTGCACGAGGATGCGGCTCCGCGCGCAGCAATCCTGCCCGGTGTTGTCGAACACCGCGTAGACTGACGACGGAATACAGGCGTCGAGGTCTGCGTCGGCGAAGACGATGCTGGCGGACTTGCCGCCCAGCTCCAGCGACACACGCTTCGTGCCGGCCGATGCGCGCTGCATCACGTGTTCACCCACCCGGGTCGATCCCGTAAACGAAACCTTGCGCACGAGCGGATGGGCTACGAGCGCGTCGCCGGCGACAGGGCCCTGCCCGGAAAGCACCTGGAGCACGCCGGCCGGGAAGCCGGCTTCCAGCGCGAGG
>JBGSPJ010000338.1:0-5745 GCA_041738655.1 Rhodothermales bacterium
AGGCCTGGAGCTCGCGCTGATCGGGCGCGACAATCTCGGCCGCCATCGACGGCGTGGCGGCGCGGACGTCGGCCACGTAGTCGGCGATCGTAAAGTCGGTCTCGTGCCCCACGGCGCTCACGATGGGGATGTCGGAGGCGAAGATGGCGCGGGCGAGGATTTCTTCATTAAACGCCCAGAGGTCCTCCGCCGAGCCGCCCCCGCGGCCGACGATCAGGACGTCAGGCCGGAGCGGGTCGTCCGGCGGGATGCTGTTAAACGCGGCGATGGCCTCGACAATCGTCTCCGCCGCCCCGATACCCTGCACCTGCACCGGGCAAACAAGCACCTCCAGCAGGGGGTAGCGCCGTTCGAGGATGGAGAGGAGATCCTGCAGGGCGGCCCCCGAGCCGGAGGTGACGATCCCCACCCGCTGCGGGAACGCCGGCAGCGGCCGTTTCCGGCCGGCGTCGAACAGGCCCTCGGCGGCGAGTTTTTCCTTGAGCGCGTTAAACGCCTGCTGCAACGCCCCCTCGCCGCCCAGCCGCATCGCCCGGGCGACGACCTGCAGATCCCCCCGGGGTTCGTACACCGACGCGCGGCCGTAGAGCTGGACGAACATCCCGTCCTGCGGCTGGAAGTAGATGACCCGCGCCTGCTGGTGCCACATCACGCAACGCACCTGGGCATCCGCGTCCTTAAGCGTGAAGTAGCAGTGGCCCGACGTGTGGCGTTTGAAGTTCGAGAGCTCGCCCTCGAGGCACAACTCGCCAAACGCCGACTCCACGTGCCGGCGCGCCTTCGCGATGAAGTCGGACACCGACCAGACCGGCGTTCGGCCGGCAGTTGCGAGAGGGGGTTCTGCCATGAGGTACCTGCAAGAGTGAACGATGGAAACAAAACGCCCGCCACGGGTTCTGGCTCCCGAAAGGGTTGCAGGTTAAAGGTTGGCAGGTTACAGGTTTCGTACCACCAACCTACTTGCCAACCTCAATACTTCGGACGCTTTATGTAGCTGAACCATTATTCCTGACGATCAGGCCCCTCCTCGCCACGAGGAGGGGCAAATCCCGTCGGCGCGCAGCGGCGACGGGATGGGGAGGAGCCAAGGGATGCCGGGCGAATGGGTCAAAAGCCTTCCCCAGTCGCTGCCTGTATATTCTCAAACTCGGCAGTCAGGTCAAGTTGCAAAAAAATGCTCCGCGTTGACTTCGTGCAGTACTCCTCCCCGTTCCGACATCGATAAATCGACGTCGGAACTCGCCCCTCCTCGAAACGAGGAGGGGCCTGATTTGTCAAGCAGCAGCGCCCTGATATGTGAACTGTCCGAAGTATTCCAACCTGCAACCTACCAACCTTATGCCGCGCCTCCTCTTCGTCTGCATGGGCAACATATGCCGGAGTCCCCTCGCTGAGGGGGTCTTCCGGCACCTCGCGCGCGAGGCCGGCCTCGAGGACAAATTCGAGATCGCCTCGGCCGGCACGGGCGACTGGCACGTGGGCAACCCGCCCGACCGCCGCATGCGGCAGACGGCCGCCCGCCACGGGGTGTCGCTGGACGGTCAGCGGGCGCAGGTAGTGACGCCGGCGCATCTGGACGCGTACGACCTCATCCTGGCCATGGACCCCCAGAACCTGCGCCACCTCCAGGCCATGGCCCGCCGGCCCGAACAAGCCGCCAAAATCGCCCTCTTCCGCTCCCACGACCCCGAACCCGGCGACGGCGCCGTCCCGGATCCGTATCATGGCGACGCCGATGGGTTTGAGGAGGTGTATCGGATTGTGCAGCGCACGGCGGTGGCGCTTCTTCAATCGCTGGGCGAGTGAAGAAGCGCGGTTTCACGTTTAATGTCCAAGGTTCAATGTCCTTCGAAGCCTTGCCCACGCCCTGCCCTTAACCCTTCAACCCCGAACCTTAAACCACCCTACCATGCTCCACCCCAGCATTATCGTCCGCGAGGGCCGGCACGGCCTCGGCCTCTTCGCCTCCGCCCCCATTCGACAGGGGGAAACGACCTGGGAGGCGGATCCGGGATGGGACAGTCCGGACCGGTTGTTCACCGAGGCCGAAATCGCCACCTGGCCCGAGGCGCGGCAGCGGGCGTTTTTTTTCCACTCGTACAAAGTCGACGACACCCACTGGGTCGGCGGCGATCAGGAGGAGGACCCGTCGCTCTATATGAACCACGCGTGTGAGCCGAACACCTGGTTCGTGTCGGACACCCGGATGGTGGCGATGCGCGACATCGCCGCCGGCGAGGAGATCACGTACGACTACGCGACCAGCCAGGACGAGGACACGCTGTTCGACTGCGCCTGTCCGTCGCCGGCCTGCCGCAAACGCGTCACCGGGCGCGAGCACCTGGAGCCCTGGTTCACCGAGCGGTACGCCGGCCACACCCTGCGGCACATCGCGGAGAAGATGCCACCAAGAAATCGAACAGAGTTCAACTCGCCAGTCAATACTTCAGACAGTTTACAATAAGAGCACTGCCGCTTAACAAATCAGGCCCCTCCTCGGGGCGAGGAGGGGCCTAGTCTTCAGGTACGGTTTAGCTCCCAAAAATGTATGCAGTATTAAAGCACCACCTGCTCAATAAACGCGTCCGCATCGTTGAGGTCTTCCAGAAGCAGGTCCGGCCCGTGGGAGGCGAGGGAGTCGCGGGTGTGGTGCCCGGTGCAGACCGCCACCGAAAAGACATTGAGCGACTGGCCGCAGAGGATGTCGTGTTTGGTGTCGCCGATGATGACGATGTCCTTGCCCTCGAAGCGGTGGGCCATGTGCGTCTCGGCGCGGTCGAGTGCGAAGGGCGGGAGCTGGTAGCGGTCGTGGTGGTCGCTTCCGAAGGCGCCAAAGGGGAAGTACTCCGCCAGTCCGATGGCGCCGACCTTCAGGTAGGCGGTGGGGTGGAGGTTGCCGGTGAGGAGGGCGAGCTGCACGTCGTCGCGATCGGCGAGGCGTTTCACCAGCGTGTCCACGCCCGGGAGCATGGTGGTGTCGCCGGGTGCGATGAGATCGGAGAAGTGTTCGACAAACAGCGTGAGCGTTTCCGTGAGCAGCCCATCGACTTCCGCATCCGGGACGCCGTTGAGCAGCAGGATATCCCGCATGATCTGGGGATCGGTGCGACCGGAGAAGTCGACGCCCTGCGTCGTGACCGGCCGGCCGATGAGTTGCTGGATGCTGCGTTCCATGGCCCGCCGGCCGACGCCGCGGGTGAAGAGCATGGTGCCGTCGATGTCGAACAGGAGGAGTTTCATGCCGTTGCGGGTGGGTTTTAGATCCGCCCCCAACCACGGGCGGGGGGAAAGGTTGCCGGCTCGGCAGAGTCAGCTCACTCCATCACAAACCCCGACCCCTCCCGCTCCTCGTGGCGGATTTCGTCCACCGGACCGCGTTTGCCCTCGCCGGCGTACAGCCGGTTCGGACAGTTCACCACCAGCGCGTCCACCTCTCCGATGTTGCGATAGGCGTGCACCACGCCGGGCGGGACGATGGCGATGGTCGGGTTCGCCTCGCCGACATCCACGACGGTGCGGATGCCGTACGTGGTCGATGCCTCCCGCGCATCCCACAGGTACAGCCGGAAGGTGCCGCTGTAGAAGAGAAACAGGTCGGTTTGGTCCACATGTTCGTGCGGCCCCCGCGCCACGCCGGGGCGCGTGAGGGAGAGGTAACCCATCGCGGGGTGGAGGCCGGCGGGCAACTCATCGTGCCGGAAAAACTCCCCCAGCCAGCCGCGGGAATCGGTGAACTTCCGGAGGGGGGTGAGGGTGATGTTGGCGATGGCGCCGTCGATCCAGTGGGGAGTGGTCATGGTCATGAAATAAATCGCTATTCGCTATTCGCTAATCTTCTAGCTCAGCATACACCAGATCCCGCGCCAACGCATTCGCTTCGTGCCACCCCTCCAGCGTGCCGGCGTCCCCCCACCAGCCCTTCAGGATGCCGTGTGTGAGCCGGCCCTGGCGGACGTACGCGCTGCTCACGTCGCTCACCTCGTATTCGCCGCGGGCGCTGGGTTTGAGGGCGCGGATGATGTCGTACACCGTGGCGTCGTAGAAGTAGATGCCGGTGACGGAGTAGTTGCTGGGCGGCTGCGCCGGCTTTTCGATGATTTCTACAATGCGCCCGTCCTCGAACCGCGGGACGCCGTAGCGCTCGGGGTCGTGCACTTCCTTCAGCAGGATCCGCGCCCCGCCGCCGTCGCGCGCCAGCTGCGTCCGGTAGGCCGTCACCTCGTCGGTGATGTCCTCCGCCAGGATGTTGTCGCCGAGGATGACCAGGAACGGGTCCGCCCCGGTGTAGATCTCACACAGCGCCATCGCCTGGGCGATCCCACCCGGTTCGTCCTGCACGCGGTACGTCAGGTCCAGCCCCAACGCCCGTCCGCTGCCGAGGAGGTTCACCACATCGCCCATGTGCTCGGGGCTCGTGACAATCGCCACCTCGCGCACGCCGGCCCGCCGCAGCCGCATCAGCGGATGGTAGATCATCGGGTACAGCCCCACCGGCAGCAGGTGCTTGTTCGTGACTTTTGTCAGCGGATACAGCCGGCTCCCGGTTCCGCCGGCGAGGACGATGCCTTTTAAGGGGTTCAAGGTGTAAGGTTCGAGGTTTAAGGGAAATGGGGTTTCAGCGGTTACGTTGGGCACGCAGGCATGAGTTTGAGTTCCTTGAACTTTGAACATCATACCTTAAACCGCGCCGTAGGCGCTTCCCTTGTTCGCCCGAAACCGCGCTCCGTTCCAATTGGGTTGATTTCGGGCGAGGCAGCCCGTAACCTCGGGGCATCCTTCCTCCTCGCCCCATGCCCGCTCTTCTCGGTCTACTCACCCTGGTCGCGCTACTGGCGGTCATCATGACCCGCCGGCTCTCGCCGCTGGTGGCGCTGATCGTCATCCCGATCGCGGCGGCGCTTATCGGAGGGTACGGACTCGAAACCGGGACCTTCATCACGACGGGCATCAAAAACCTCGCGCCGGTCGTGGCGATGTTTGTCTTCGCGATTCTCTTTTTTGGGGTGCTGACGGACGCCGGCCTGTTTGAACCGGTCATCTCCCGGATGCTCCGCGTGGTCGGCGACCGGCCGGCGTGGATCGTGCCCGGTACGGTCCTCCTCGCGCTGCTCCTCCACCTCGATGGCTCGGGCGCGTCGACCTTCCTGGTGGTTATTCCCGCCATGAGACCGTTGTACGATGCCCTCGGCATGGACCGCCGGCTGCTGGCCGCCGCCGCTGCAATGGGGGCGGGTGTGATGAACCTGGTCCCATGGGGAGGGCCGACGCTTCGCGCTGCCGCCGCGCTGGAAATGCCGGTGATGGACCTCTACCTGCCGCTTCTCCCGGCACAACTCACCGGCATCGCCGCCGCGATCGGTATCGCCGCGTACCTGGGCCAGCGGGAGGCCTCCCGACTGCAATCGGCCCCTGCGATGGCTGACACATCACGCTCAGTCCCTCCCGACATCGAGGCGCTCCGCCGGCCCGGACGCTTCTGGATCAATGTCGGGCTGGTCGTGGCCGTGATCGGGGGGATGGTCTCGGGCAAGATCCCGCCGGCCGTCTGTTTTATGGTCGGCACCGCCCTCGCGCTCACGATCAACTACCCGAATCTGGCCCTTCAGCGCCAGCGTGTCGACGCCCACGCCAGGGCGGCGCTGATGATGGCGAGCATCCTGCTGGCCGCCGGCGTGTTCACGGGCATCCTGCACGAATCGGGCATGCTCACCGCCATGGCCGAGGCCG
Organism: Rhodothermales bacterium; assembly: GCA_041738655.1. GTDB lineage: Bacteria > Bacteroidota > Rhodothermia > Rhodothermales > JAHQVL01 > JAWKNW01. Next base: position 5,728 of record JBGSPJ010000338.1, read on the forward strand.
GCGCCGGACTCGTGCCGC
>JBGSPJ010000390.1:0-12755 GCA_041738655.1 Rhodothermales bacterium
GTGGCGCCCGAGGGCCGCTGGCCAATCGATTCAACGGCCGCCGTCAGGTCCGACCCCGACCGTTTTAGCTGGTTGTGATAGGCCAGGCCTTCCGCGACGGCCTGTTTGAGCAGCGCGTCGATGCCGGCGAGGCGATCCGGATTCACCGAGCGCATGTCCACCTCCATCCAGACCGCATCTGGAATCGCGTTGACGGAGGTCCCTCCTTCGATGCGACCCACGCTGTAGGAGGTCCGCGGTCCGTTTGCCGTATAGGGCTCGGCCTTTTCCGTGAACAGGTGGATGATCGTCCCAAGCGCGTGCGCCGGGTTGCCGGCGCCGAACGCGCCCCATGAATGCCCGCCTGGCCCGGACACCGTCACCCGATGCCGGTTCGACCCCAGCGCCTCATTGACGATATTCCCCACGGGTCCGCCATCGATCGCGATAAACGCATCGATCTCTTGCCCCTCGGGCCCGAACAGGTGGCGCATCCCCCGCAGATCACCCAGTCCCTCTTCGCCAACCGTCCCGATCAGCAGCAGGTCGTCCTCGAAGTGAAGCCCCTCGCTCCGGATCGCCCGCAGCATGGCCAGCAGTACCACCAGCCCCCGCGTATCGTCGCCGACGCCAGGGGCGTAGAGCGTGTCGCCACGCATGCGAACCGTGACATCCGTGCCGGCGGGAAACACGGTATCCAGATGCGCCCCGAACGCCACCGTGCGGGCGCCACTACCCCCGTCCACCCGGGCGATGACATTCCCCTCGGAATCCGTCCAGAGCGAATCCGGGCCGGCTTCGGCGAGCAGCGCCGCGAATGCCACGCCCCGCGGCCCTTCGCCAAACGGAGGGGCCGGGATTTCGGTGAGATAGATCAGGTCCTGCATCGTGCGGGGCTCCATTGCCACGACCGCCGCAAAGGCCGACTGGAGGGCGGGTAGCGCCTGGAGTGCCCGGATTTCTTCGACGCTCGCATCGTTCGCCGCGGCCGGTTGCTCGTCGTGCGCTGGCGCCGGAGTCTCGGCGGCGCAGCCGGCCAGGAGGGTGATTGCGAGGCAGACTTGTTGGACAAGAAGGCGTTTCATGATCGAGAAAAGCGAGTTTGTTTCGAGTACGAGTACCGCTGCGCTGAGTACGAGTACGAGTACGATAATGTAACCACATTACCCCCCCTTTTCTTCCCCCCTTCGTTTCAGCCCGTACGCCAGCGCATGCATCACCCCCATTCCAATTGCAATAACGGTAAACGAGCGGACGTACCCGCCGATCGCTCCGCCGGCGGAGGCGGCCACGGCGCCAATCAACGCACCGCCGACCTGCCGGCCAACGGCCTTAAACAGCCGCACCACGCCCTGGACCACCGTGCGCTCTCCTTCCCGGGCCTCGTTCAGCAGGATATAACTCAACGCCGATCCCAGAATCGCCGACAAGCCCAGGCCGATCAGCACCCCGCCTCCATAATACAAACCCCGACTGCCCACGGAAACCCCTGTCACTGCCAGCCCCAACGCCGTCACCGCCGTTCCGCCGAGGACCACCGCGCGTGAACCGATCTGATCGATCAGCCGGCCACTCAGCGGCGACCCCAACGCCAGCGCAAGCACCAGCGGCAAGAGCATGAACGACGCCTGGCGATCCGCCACGCCAAACGCGATCACCGCGAAGCTGGGTAGGAAAACGAATACCGCCTCGGTGGCGCCGGCGCCCATGCTCACCAGGCAGGCGATGACCACCTGACGCGACCGAAACAACCCGGGGCGAACGATGGGGTGCACGCTCGACCGTTCGATGACAACAAACAGCGCGAGCAGCAGTACCGACCCCACCAGAAACGGCCCGACCCGCGGGCTGAGCAGGCTCGCGCCGATATGCGCGGCATCCATCTGGTTCACAGCATACGTAAGGCTCGCCATCGCCGCGGCCAGCGTCAGCACGCCGGGCCAATCCAGTCGCTCGACCCGCTCGGCACGGACGGACGGGAGCCGCGGGATGCCGGCGATCCCAACATAAAGCGCGAACGGCAGCGTCACCACAAATAGCGCGCGCCACGAAAACCACTGGAGCATCACCCCGCTCACGATGGGGCCGATGATAAACGCCACCCCGAAGACAGCGCCCACGATACCCAGCATTCGCCCGCGACGCTCCACGGGAAACAGATCGCCGATGACCGCGCCTGTAATGGGGACAATGCCCGAGACGCCGGCGCCCTGAATGGCGCGCCCCACGAGCATGACCGCGAACGTAGGCGAAAACACGACGATCAGCGTCCCCACCACAAACAACCCGATGCACCACCCAAACGCCAGCCGGCGGCCGTAACTGTCGGACAGCCCACTCATGATGGGATTGCCGAGCTGGCTGAAGAGGGAAAATACGATAAAGACCCAGGCCACGGCTCGCTCGTCCAGCGAAAACGTTGCGGCGATCGCGCGAAGCGCCGGCCCGAGAATCGCAATGTCCAACGCGGCGATCAGGACGCCGAGCAACAGGACAGGCATGATCTTGCGCGCTTCGCTCATACCCCGCTACATCTCCCCGTTACTGGCTTTCCGGCAGCCAGCTGGCCGTGGTCAGTCCATCGATGCTCCGCGTGTTTTTGCGTTCGCGGTAGGCCGTGAGTTCGTCTTCGGTCTGCCCGCCGGCCCATTTGGCCAGCGTTTCGCGGTCGCGCGTGTGCTCCATGAGCGGCACTGCGTATCCGCAGGACGTCTGCACCGAGTCGATGTGCAGCACGACGATCTGCCGGGCGCCGGGGAGTAACGTGAACTGGTCGATGAGTTCCCCCCAACGCTCCGATCCCCGGCGGGCCACCTCCCCCCTCCCGTAGAGCCGCAGAATAAGTGGCTGCCGGCCGAAGCTGCAAAACATGATCGTCAGCCGGCCGTTCTCTCCGACATGCGTGGCCGTCTCGTTGCCGCTGCCCGTGACATCCAGATACCCCACGGTGCGCGCATCGAAACACCGCAGGCAATCCATCCCCTTGGGCGACACATTGACGCGGCCGTCGGCCGGCGCGGATCCGGTAAAAAAGATGGGCTGCTGCCGGATAAACACCTGCAGCTCGTCGGTAAGCGCCTCGTAAAACGTGGCCATAGATCCGCACGGAAAGGTTGGCGTGTTGAAGGGATCAATACACAGAATTCGCGGTGTGTAGTTCCGTTCAACCAAACGGCGCATCTTTTTTGCAAGCCGGTGTTTTTGCTTTTGGATTCGTATGGTAGATCGTTTACGCAGGATGCGATAGACGCGCAACGCAGTTCCCTATGAGAGAGACCACCTTGCTGGATCGGCTGACCGCCGCCTTCATCGTCACCTGCGTGGTGGCGGTGCCGGCCTGGATGGCCCTTCAGTTCAACGGGAAAGGCACTGGAAGCGCGCCAACGACCCGGGACAACTACGAGGAGTACCTGGAAGGCACGGGGGCCTGGGCACGGTCGACCCTCCGCCAGCTCACCCTCGAACAAAAGGTCTCCCAGCTCTTTGCCTCCTACGCCTACGGCGTGTACACGAGCGCGGATGATCCGGCCTACAAGCGCCTCGTGGATCTCGTCGAGCGGTTTGAGGTGGGCGGTATTCTGTTTTTCCAGGGGGATCCGTACTCGCAGCTGCTGCTGGCCAACGAACTGCAGGCCCGGGCCGATCTCCCGCTGCTGATGTCGCAGGACATGGAATCCGGCGCCGGCATGCGGATTTCGCGCACCACCAACTTCCCCAGCGCGATGGCGATGGGCGCCACCCGCAATACTAACCTGGCCTACGCCGCCGGCTACGCGACCGCCCGCGAGGCCCGCGCCCTCGGCATCGACCAGGTGTACGCCCCGGTGGCGGACATCAACAACAACGCCGCGAACCCCGTCATCAACGTCCGCTCGTTTGGCGAACGGCCCGACCTGGTGACGGACATGGTGAAAGCGTTTACCTTTGGCCTGCAGGACGGCCGGGTGATCGCCACGGCCAAACACTTCCCCGGCCACGGCGACACCGCCACCGACTCCCACTCCGACCTCCCCATCCTGCCGTTTGACCGGGCCCGGCTGGATTCCGTCGAACTCGTCCCCTTCCGCGGCGTCCGGGACGCCGGCATCATGAGCATCATGATGGGGCATCTCGCGCTCCCGCAGCTCGAGCCGGACCCCCGCGTGCCGGCCACGCTGGCGGCCGGGATCGTCACCTCGTTGCTTCGCGAGGACCTGGGTTTTAAAGGGTTGATCGTGTCGGATGCCATGCGGATGACCAGCATCACCAAACATTTCGGCACCGGCGAAGCCGCCGTTCGAGCGATCGAGGCCGGCATCGATATGCTCGTGCTTTCGCAGGATGAATACGCCGCGCGCGCTGCGATCATAAAAGCCGTCGAGGAAGGCCGGCTGACGGAAGAGCGCATCGACCAGTCCGTCCTCCGTGTCCTGCAATCCAAGGAGTGGCTCGGTCTCAATCAGGAGCGGCACACGGAGCCCGCGCTGGCGCGTCAGATCGTCGCCTCCCAGCCGCACACCACCCTCGCCGAGACCATCGCCCGCGCCTCACTCACGCTGATTCGAAACCAGGGCCAACTCGTGCCGTTGACACGCCGGCCGGCCGTCATTGCGTCCATCGCGCTAAACGACACGGACGAACTGGATCCCGGCGAGCCGTTCCAGCGCCAGCTCTCGACCGTTGCCGCGGGCAGTCGCGTCCTCAAGCGCTCGCTGGACCGCCGCGCCTCGGAGGCCGACTTTGCCGAGGCGCTCTCCACCGCTTCCGCCGCGGAGCTTGTGATCGTGCCGGCCTTCCTGCCGGTGCGCTCGGGCAGCAACCGGATCCAACTCCTGCCGGCGTTCCAGCGCCTGTTGAACACCCTCATCGCGCGGCGCATTCCCGTGGTGGTCATATCCTTCGGATCCCCCTACCTCATCCAGGCGCTGCCGACGCAGCCGGCCGTGTATGTGGCCGCCTATAGCCACAGCGAGGCCTCGCAGAAAACCGCCGTACAGGCCTTATTCGGTCAATCCGGTTTTTCAGGCAAGCTGCCCATCACGATCCCCGGGCTCTATCCGTTTGGTCACGGCCTGGAAACCCGACAGATCGCCCCACGGGTAGCGGCTCCCGAGGAAGTGGGTATGAGTGGCTCCTCGATCGCTTCGATCGATTCCCTCATCCAGCGCGCCATCGCGAATCGTGCGTTCCCGGGCGCATCCGTCGCCATCGGTCGCGAGCAGGCGCTGGTGAAGTCGGCCGGCTACGGCTATTTCACGTACGACTCCGATCAGCCCGTCACCCCCGCCTCGCTGTTCGACCTCGCGTCGATGACCAAGGTCATCGCCACCACGACGGCCGCGATGAAGCTGTATGAACAGGGCCTGCTCGACCTCGACGCGCCGGTCACCCGCTACATCCCCGAATTCGGCGCCAACGGCAAGGGAGAAATCACGATCCGACACCTGCTCACCCATACGAGCGGTCTGATTCCGTTTCGACCCTTCCACGAGATGGGCATCCTGACGCGCGCCGGCGTGATCGATCAGATCATGAACGAGGGGCTCGTCTACCCGGTCGGCTCGGAGATGAGGTACAGCGACTTCAACATGATCGTGCTCGCGCTCATCATCGAACGGATTACCCGCGAACCGTTCGGAGATTACGTTAAACGTATCGTTTTCCAGCCCCTGGGGATGACGCGCACCGGCTTCCGCGCCGTCGGCGTCGGGCAGGACCCGACCATCGTGCCTACCGAGATCGATCAGTCGTTCCGCAAGCGCCTCGTCCAGGGCGAGGTGCACGACGAGACGGCCTACATTCTGGGCGGTACCGCCGGCCACGCCGGCCTGTTCTCATCGGCCGATGATCTGGCCCGGTTTGCGTTTATGATGATGAACGACGGAAACGTTAACGGCGCGTCGTACCTGAAGCCCGAAACCATCCGCCTGTTCACCACAGCAGCGGCCCCGGAGGCACATACGCGGGCACTCGGATGGGACACACGCAGCCTGACCGGGTTTTCATCCGCCGGCACCCTGTTCGGCCCCCGCAGTTTCGGGCATACCGGCTTCACGGGCACGTCGATGTGGATCGATCCGGATGCGAAGCTCTTCGTCATCCTGCTCACGAACCGCGTCTACCCCACGCGCGAAAATACCCGGCACAACCAGGTCAGGGCCGACCTGGCGGACCTCGCCTTCCACGCCATTCTCGGGCCGGCGCAACCTATCCTGCCCAGTATCACCCACGAGTAATCCCGGTGAGGCCGGTGCCGCCCCGGGTGAAACCTCGCCCCCGGTTTCTGGTTGATGGATCTGGATTCGACGAGCGCCCCGTATTTCTTCCTGGACGCGCCCGCCATCCTCCATACACGCCTTTTTTAACGCCTTTAGAGCGTATGCCCACGTACACGTACAAGCGCGAAGACGGCACCACGTTCGAGTTCGAGCAGCGCATCACGGAAAACGCTCTGACGACCTGCCCGACCACGGGCCAGAACGTAAAGCGCATCATCCGGGGCGCCGGCGGCCTCGTCTTCAAGGGGAGCGGTTTTTACCAGACCGACTATCCGCGCAGCGGAAGCGCCGGCACCAAAACGAGTTCGGCCGGCTCCTCCGAAGGATCCTCCGAAAAGCCGGCCGAAAAGTCCACTACCACGCCAAGCGCTCCTGCCGCGCCGGCCTCGTCTTCTTCTAGCGACTGACGGCTTCCGCCGCCGCGACGATGCCCAGGAAGTCGTCGGCCTTGAGCGCGGCCCCGCCGATCAGGCCGCCGTCGACATCCTTCTGACCCAGCAACTCGGGCGCGTTCGACGGCTTCATGCTGCCGCCGTACAGGATGTGGATCGCCCGGCCGAGGCCTTCGCCGAACTGCTCGACCAACAGGCTACGGATAAACGCATGGATGGCCTGCGCCTGCTCGGGCGACGCCGTCCGCCCCGTGCCGATCGCCCAGACCGGCTCGTACGCAAGCACCAGCTGATCGGCCGAGGTGAGCGACACGCCGTCCAGCGCCGCGCGCACCTGCGTCCCCACCACCTCTTCTTCCCGCTCCGCCTCGCGCTCGGTCAGCGTCTCGCCGATGCACACGATCGGGATCAGTCCGTTCGCCGGCGCCTTCAGGGTCTTCCGGTTGACGCTTGCATCCGTCTCCCCGAAAAACTGCCGGCGCTCCGAATGGCCCAGGATGACATACGAACACCCCACACTGGCCAACATGGCACCCGAGATCGCCCCGGTAAACGCGCCGTCCTGTTCGAAATGCATATCCTGCGCGCCCAGCTTCACCGGCGAGGCCGAGGCCCGAATGGCGCGGCCGACCGCGTCCAGGCTGATGTACGGCGGACACACGGCCACATGGGTCTTCGTGCTCGGAGCGACGCGTTCGCAGATCGCGGCGGCAAGCGCGACAGCGCTCCGCACGTCTGTATTCATTTTCCAGTTGCCGGCGATAAACATAAGGGTTTGAACAGGTTGGGTGAGAGAAGTTCGATGGGGTGAAGGTCCGGCTCAGCTCGGACGACGGAGCGACGTGGTCAGCGCATCTTGAAAGGCCTGCGTCGCATTGTCGCGCACGTATTTCCCGACGATCAGTCCGTCCGCGTCGATCACGAAACGGGTGGGGAGCAGGTTGATGTTGTAGCTCTCGACAACGGCCGCCTCCAGACTTTCCTCGAGGAATACGTGGATCCCCGGGATATCGCGATCCTGGAAAAAGGCCGCGTTTAGGTCCATGTCCGGCTGGAGCGAGAAGGAGACGATTTCAAAGCTGTCCGACCCTTCAACGGTGGCGCGGTAAAAGGCGTTGCGGGCGTTCAGCTCGCGATCAAACGCCGGCCCGGGCGCATAAAATTCGAGCACCAACGGCCGGCCCCGAAACGACGCCAGCGAGATCGTATCCCCGGATGTGGTGACGGCCTGGAAGTCCGGCGCCGTCATACCCGGCATCAGGGTCTGGAGATCGTACAGCGCGCGGTCGGCCCAGACGTTAACCGTGCTGTCCTGGAATTCCGTCTTCATCTGATTCGCCAGCGCGATGGCTTCGTCCGCCTGCAGATTGTCGCGATAGGCGATGATGAGTTCGGTCAACACCGCCACGCGCGGTCCAGGGTCGGTGACGCGTTCGAGGAAGCCCTGCATGAGCACGACCGCCGCCGGCGAGCCGTTCAGCGCCATCTCGGTGCGACGGGCGGTTTCAACGACGGTCTGGAAATTGGGATTAAACTCATCGATCAGCTGTGAGCGGGCCACGAGGAGCGAGTCGTTGACGTTTTGCAGCAGGAGGACGGACTGCGACGAGGCGAGTTCGCCGGCGATGGTGCCCGGGTTGCTCTCCCCGAGCCCCCACAGGATCTCGGCGCTCTGGACCACCCGGTCGGCGTACGGCGCCGGATTGGTCTCGCCGGCGCGCTGGAGTTCCTGGATGGCCATCGCGTGGGTCGCCAGCGTGTTTTTGAACCCCATCAACACCGCATTTTCCCTGGACCGGATGATCATGGGCCGGCTGCCAAGCGGGAAGGTGACCTTCACCGTGGCCGAGTCGCCATCCGCGACGACGATCTCGTCGCGCAGCAGTGCCGAGCCCGAGCGGCTCACCTGGATGGTAAAAATGTCCGCCCGCGACGCGGTTACGTCCATCTCCACGACACCATCCGCCTCACTCACGCCATAGGCCAGCGTGTCCCACGCCCCGGGGAGGCCGTCGGCGATCAGTACCTCAAACCCGCTGGCGTTGGTCACGGAGTCGACCGCGGCGTCGACGGCGAAGGTGCCGACGAAGTGGCTTCGGACCGTCCCGTCAGCGGGAGACGAGGCGCCGCCGCAGCCGGCCAGCAGGATACCCGAAACAAGGCACGACAAGACGACACTCGCGCGCAGGGGATACGAAACGGATGACATAGATTCGATTAAAAACGACGGTGGGAGGCCCCTATACGTTCCTGGAAGCAACCTGTTCTGCGATGAGCGCCCGGACCGCCTTGGGATCGGGCGAACCCGGGTAGCGCTTCATCACCTGGCCGACAAAAAATCCGATCAACCCCTGTTTGCCGCTCAGATACGACGCGACCTCGGCCGGGTGCGCGTCCAGCACGTCCACCACGATGGGCAGCAGCGCAGACGTATCGGACACCTGGATCAGGTTGCGTGCGGAGGCCAGTGCGTCGGCTTCGTCGGGCGCTTCGAGCATCACCTCGAAGAGTTCGTGGGCGGCGGAGGAGTTGATCCGATCCGACAGGCGGAGGCGCACAAGGCCGGCGAGTCGCTCCGGCGCGATCGGAAAGGCCTCGATGGCCAGGCCGCGCTCGTTGATCGCCCGCATCACATGCGACATCACAATATTCGACGCCGCCTTGGCGCGCCCGGCCGCATCGGAAACGTCGCCGATGGCCGCGAGGAGGGCCTCGAAATAGTCGGCCACCGGCCGCTCTTCCGTGAGGACCTGCGCATCGTACGCCGGCAGTCCGAGCTGCCGGATGTAGCGCGTACCACGCGCCTCCGGAAGCTCGGGCTGCGACGCCGCGATCGCCTGGCGCATGGCCTCGTCCACGACGATCGGGACGAGGTCGGGATCCGGAAAATAGCGGTAGTCGTGCGCAAATTCCTTCGACCGCATCGAGCGCGTCTCGAGCTTGCCGGCATCCCAGAGCCGCGTCTCCTGCCGGATCTCCCCGCCGGCTTCCACGACCTCGATCTGGCGATCGATTTCGTAGGCGATGGCGCGTTCGACGTTCCGGAACGAGTTGATGTTCTTGATCTCCGCCTTTGTGCCAAGGCGCGTATCGCCCCGCCGGCGAATCGAGACGTTGGCGTCGCAGCGCAGCGATCCCTCCTCCATGTTGCCGTCGCAGATACCGAGGTACCGAACGATCTGCCGGACTTTCTGGAGGTAGAGGAAAGCCTGGCGGGGGGTCCGGATGTCGGGCTCGGACACGATTTCGATGAGGGGCACGCCGCAGCGGTTGTAGTCCAGCAGCGTATCTGCCACATCCAGATCATGGATGGATTTGCCGGCGTCTTCCTCGATGTGAATCCGTGTGATGCCGATGCGCCGGGGCGCGGCGTCCGGGTGTTCAGGATCGATGAGATCCAGGTACCCGCCGGCGCAGATCGGCGTGTCGTACTGGGAGATCTGGTACCCTTTCGGGAGATCGGGGTAGAAGTAGTGCTTCCGGGCCAGCTCCGAGCGCTGGGCGATGGTGCAGTGGGTCGCGAGGCCCATGCGCACACTGAAGGGCACGACCCGATCGTTCAGGACGGGCAGCGTGCCCGGATGCCCCAGGCTGACCGGGTCGATGTGCCGGTTCGGCTCCGCTCCGAAGGCGGCGGATTCCGGACTGAACGCCTTCGAATCGGTCGACAACTGGCAATGCACTTCCAGCCCGATGACGGCTTCGTACTTTTCGTCTCGCATGCGTTATCTTCCGCTATGATTCGTCTGGACTCCCCCGCGCGTTTTCCTCTCGTACGTATCGCACTGGCGGCGCTGATGCTGGCCGGCTGCGAGCCCTCGCCCGTACAGCCGCAATTCGGCGCCCCGTACGAGCTGGTGCCGTCGGGATCGGCCGGCGGACCCGACACGCCGCCGCGCATCCAGGGCGATCGGCTGCTGGCTACGCTCTCGTACCCGGGCGGCTGTGCCGACCACGACTTTACGCTCGCCTACGCCGCCCGCCCGGACACCGTACATCTCTGGATCGTCCACGACGACGGCGGCGACAGCTGCGAGGCCTATCTGATGGACGACATCACGCTCGAACTCCCGTTGCCCGTGCGCGGGTCCGGCCTGGTCGCGCTTCACGCGCCGGAGGGTGGCGAACCGTACATCCTGCGCTGGGGCCTCGAACACCACGGCTCGACACGCTAACGGCACCAGTTCAGTTGCCAGCTCAGGCGCCAAACCGGGACAGGATTTCGCCGGCATGGTCGTCCACCTTCGGGCGCTTGAACACATGGACGACGATCCCCTTCTCGTCGATGAGAAACGTCGTGCGTTTTACCCCGGTGACGACGTTTCCATACATGTTTTTCTCACCCCAGACCCCGTATTTATTCAGGATCTTCTTGTCGGGATCGGCCACGAGGGGGAACGGCAGTTCGTATTTGGAGATAAACGCGTCGTGCGCCTCCGTCGAATCCGGCGAGACACCAATCAGGGCGATGCCGGCGTCCAATAACCGGTGATACCCGTCGCGCAGGTTGCACGCCTGCCGGGTACAGACCGGGGTATCGTCCTCGGGGTAAAAATACAGCGCCACCTTCCGCCCTTTGTAGGATGCGAGCCGCAGCGGATTCCCATCCTGCGTGATCCCCTCGAATTCGGGTGCTTTTTGACCCGTCTCGGGCATGGGTGTCGCTTTTGCCATCGTCGTTCTCCCTCAGGTGAATGTCTCGAAATCGGGCGTATCCAGGTGGTCGATCGAAGATAACGCCCCCATCCTCGGCGCTTTATCAAATGTTGGAGGAGTTTCGCATTGCACAAACGAGATAATCTTCCTAAAATCAGCGCACGGCGCTCTTCCTCATCGACCCACGCACGGAACCGCCCATCCCACCACACGCCGGCCCCGGGCCGCGCGCTGTGTTTGCGTGCATCGATCACCCAGCCTGCCTCCCATGCGATTTCTCGTTTCTCAAAACCTCGCGACACGCCGGTATTCCTACGAGCTGCAGTCCGACCGCGGCGACTCGCTGCTCTCTGGCGATGATTTCGCCTCGGTCGACGCGTGCACGGAGGCCATCCAACAGGTGATTGCAGCCCTCCCCCTCGCGGGCCGGCTGATGGTATCCAATAACCGGGTGCAGGTACGCGATGAGGCGGGGCGCACGCTCGCCCGCAGCCGCTCGCTGGACTCTCCCGTTGACGCGCAGGATCTGATGACGACGCTGGTCGACGCGGCGCGTGATCGGACGGAGTACGAGGTACTCATCGCGCGCACGACGGAGGCGGCCTCGCGCCGGCCGGCCTTTCTGCAGTTTAATGCGTCCGAACTGGCTTCGCTGTACCGTTTCGAGTGGGCCTCGCGTTCGGGGCGCGCCGGCGTGGAGTCTTTCCAGAATGAGGAGGACGCTCAGTATTACTTCCACCTCAACGACGATGGCGGCCGCGCGCTGCTCTTCAGCCGGGGATTCAACTCGGCCTCCGCGCGGGACAAACGTCTGCAGGCCGTGCTGGAAAGCGCCGGCATGGAGTCCCGCTACGAAATGAAGGAGGAGGCCGGCGCGTTTTATTTCATCGTCAAGGCCCGAAACGGCACCGAGATCGCCCGAAGCCGCTCCTTCGCTTCGGCCTCGGAGCGGGGTTCCGCCATCCCATTCCTCATCGCCCTGGCCCCCGGTGAACGGGTTCGGATGGAGAAGCCGGCTCGCCTCATGCGTTCCGGACCCAACGACGCCTATATGCTCTCGCGGGTCTCCACGTCGGGCCAGCCGGGCTTCGAGACCTTTCGCGACGGCGAGTCGAAGAGTCACTTTTTCCATTTCAACGACGACGCCGGCCAGGCGCTGCTCTACAGCCAGGGGTATCGCAACGGCAAAAGCCGCGACAACGGGATCGTCTCGATCATCAAGAATAGCGGCGACCGGGCATCGTACCAGCTGAAGCAGGAAGACGGTCGCTGGTTCTTCGTCATCCTCGCCGGCAACCGCCAGCAAATTGCGCGGAGCCGGTATTTCGCCAGCGAAGAGGAGGCCGAACGGTACATCCGGTTCTTTATCAGCGCGATGCCCGGCTACGCCTCGGCGTATGGGGTAACCCTCGCCGCGCCGGCGCCGCGAACGGTTACCGAAACGGAACGCCTGACCCTCGCCGCCCCCCGG